>JAHBWW010000004.1:0-300000 GCA_019636795.1 Phycisphaeraceae bacterium | reverse complement strand
CGGATTGATCGATGCCCGAACTTCGCGCCCGCTTGGGTCGAGCATCGTCAAGTCGCGAATCTGCTGCGCCTGCCTGCCTCGCGGCGCGGCGCTGAAGAGATCCCGCACCGATGTCACCGCCTGCCTCGCCAGAACATTTGATAACGGATAAACCTTGACCATCACCGATACAGAGTCCGTCAGACGCGACACTCCTGCGATGATCTCCGCGACCGATTCAAAGTCCTTTTCATTCGCCCACACGATGACCGCGCTCCCGGTCAGGTCCGGACGAATTGCAACCCTGCCTGTAAACCCTCCCGGATTCGTCGAGCTGGAAATGCCAACTTGCTGCACAGTCTGGCTGACGATATCTGCCACTTGTCGGGCGTCCACAAGGTCAGGCAGCGACACGATGCGCACTGCTGTCGGGTCGGCAGGCATCTGCGATTCCAACTGCTCGACCAGTCCCGCCACACGATCGGTCAATCTCGGAGAACCGATGACCATGAGTGTGTTCGTCACCGGGTCAACCGCGATCACCAGCGCGGGCTCTTCGTCAGTGTCTGCCTGTTCGCCCGCGGCAGCAACCGCCTGTATGGCGCCGAGCGCCGTCGCCGCGATCAATCCCGCAGTCTGTTCCTGCCATGTTCGACCTGCAGGCAAAGCGCCAGCGCCTGGTCCCTGCTTACGGCCGCGTTCGAGCAGTTCTTCAGCCGAGATTATTTCGACCTTGATGCCCTGCTGCTGTTCAAGCATTCGCTGAAGTGTTCTGGCCATCATTTGCGCATCAGCACGCGAGCGATCAACCGATATCAGCCGCAACTGCCGCGAGCTCGTCAATGTTGCAGCATCCAGTTCCTTCACCAGGGCTTCAATCGTACTGATCTGCGTCGACGATCCGCGCACGATCAGCGCATTGCTCTGCGCATCGACGCGCACTGAAGGTGCAACTTCTCCAGTCTCGTCCGAATCGAACAAGTCTGCCACACTAGCCGACAATTCCGTCACATCCGCGTTCTGCAGGACAATCACACGAATGATGCGATCACCGTTCGTTCCACCAGGACCGCGATCAACATCAAGTCCCTCAATCACCTGCTCCGCGAGCGAAAGCATGGCTGCTGGCGCACTGATGATCAGCGCGTTGAGCCGGCGTTCTGCAACCACTTTCACTGGAACATCGTCAAACGACATACCACCACGCGAAAGTTCGCGCATCAGGAAGCCTCGCGACCACATGTCAACACCCGCGAGCGGATCTTCCTTCGCGATGATCTGTTGCACCAGTGGTGCAAGCACCTCGGCCTTGGCGTGCTTGAGGTAGACCGTCCGCACTCCGACGCCGTCAGGCTCGACTGACTCATCCATCGAAGCGATCATCGCTGCAGCCCGCTCAAGTCTCTCAGTCGAGGCGGCTATGACAACCGAATTGCTCGATGGCTCCGCGGTCACCGCAGGAGCCTTTTCACCGGGCGAGAGACTTGCCGAGAGCGCATCGCGCATTGCAGTTGCAACCGATGCTGCATTTCCCTTCTTCAGTTGAAACACGCGCACATCAACCGCACCACTCTGCCTCGGCTGATCCAGTGATGCGACCAGTTGCTCAGCCAGTGGCATCAAAAGCGAAGGCGCGCTCACCAGCAGCCGATTACGCTCCAGATCGGCTTCGACCGAAACACTTGGCACACGCAGCCCCACCCGGCGCGCCCGCACAAGTGCCTCGGGCCAACGCGTTTCATCGCTCAGCAGTGCCCGTGCAGCCGTTGCCGCACTTCCCGCTCCTGTGTTGGCAAGTTCAAACGACCGCACCTCCACCATCGGCATCGCCGGGCTGCGATCGTCCAGATCTGCCAATCGCCTCAGTGCATCCGCTATTTCATCATCCGACCCGATCACCAGAACCGAGCCCGAAGCGCCTTCCGCAATAACCTCAAGCGGATACCGCCCGGCTGGCCTCGTCGCCGCCAGCACACGCGAAACGCTCTCCGCGAGAAAACTCGCATCGCCGTTTGCCGGTGTGAAGGTAACCGCACGACGCCCCGACAATTCCGTCGGCTGATCCAGCCTCTCAATCATCGACTTGGCAAGCTGAATCGTCACCGTTGGCCCGGACACGATCAAACTATTTGTTCGAGTCTCAGCTTCCACTCTGATCTTGGCTGGCTCCACATACCGGAAATCTCGAGACCGCATCTGAAGTGCCAGAATTCGAGGGTCGGTCTGCTGTTGATCGACCAGCAATCGCTCGACTGTTGTCGCAATCTTCGTCGCCTCAGCGTATTTGAGCGGGAATGTCTCTACCGTTGCCTTCTCGGGGTCGAATGGCTGACGATCCAGCGGCTCGATCAAGCCTTCGATCCGCTTCAGATCTGCCTCCGTGCCCGCGATCAGAATCGCATTCGAACTCGCTGTCGGCAGAATCTGCACCACCTCGCCGCCCGGCAGATTCATCGATGGCAGCGCCTGATTTAATGTCTGCGCCAACTGCGCCGCATCCGCATACGTCAGAGGCACCACCCGAATAGTCGACCGTCCCGATGCGGCGGCTTCGGTATCCAACACTGCAATCAACTGCTCCGCGGCTTCCTGAAGCGACTCTGGCGCTGAAATAATCAACGTGTTCGAACCAGGATCTGCTGCAACCTCAAGCAACTCCTCGATCGGCACCGCCAACGCGCCTTCTGCACGCTGTTGCTCACGCAATCTCGCCGACAAGATCTGCCGAAGTACGCTCTGCACACGTTCCGCACGCACATGCTTGAGCGGATACAACCGCATCGATGTGCTCGGGTGCGCAATCTCGCCGTCAACTTCGCGCAGCACCGCCTCGACACGCTCGAAAATTTCCGAAGGGCCGCTCACGACCACCGTTCGACTCGCTGGCTCGGCACTGATCGTAATCGGCGCTTGCGCCGCGTTCGTGAGCGCACCGTTCTCCGCCAGGCCGCGAAGCGTGGTCTGAACCGCAACCAGATCCGCCCTCGCGATGCGATACGTCCGAAGCTCTACATTCTCCGCCAACTTCGTCTGATCGAGCTGCTTGACGACCTGCTCGAAACCAGCCAACCGTTCTGAAGGCGCATCAACGATCAACGAGTTCGTCGCCCGATCCGCACGCACGAAAATTTCCTTCGGCCCTTGAAGGTCCGGCCTCGGAACACCTCGCGCATCGCGCGGCATCGGAGGCGGCGGATACATCTCGTCGATCGTCCTGGCCAGTTCCTCAGCCCGAGCGACTCGCAATGGAAAAATCCGGATCTGCCGCTCGCCAAGATCAAACGATTGCGCATCGTTCAACTCACGCACAATTGCCTCGATCTCCGGCATCACGTCCGAATGGGCCGAGACAATCAGGGTATTCGTCGCAGCGTCTGCCTGCACATCCACAGGCTGCTTCGCCCGTTCATCCGTCGGTCGTTGTTCATAGGATCGCTGCAGAACCAGCGCGAGATTGGCCGCATCCGTCGACCGCAGTCTCAAGATCCGCATCGGAGGACGATCAGCGACCTGCTGATTATCCAGACTTCGAATCAACTGCTCGATAATCGCAAACTGTGCCGGCTGGGCTGCAATCATGATCGAGTTCGTCGCCTCGATCGGCTCAAACACTGGCGTCGGACCACCCGCGACTTTCAGCGACTCGCTCGCACCAACCAACTCACGCAGGAACCCGATCACTTCGGAAACCTGAGCGAGTTTCAACTGAACCATGCGCACTTCGCGCGCAGGCCCGATCTGCCGCTGCAACTCGTCGAGGATCTGCACAAACCGAGCCATCGCCTCGATGTCCGCAACAACTTCAAGCGAGTTCGTGCTGCTGTCGATCGTCACATCGACCTTGCCTGCGCCAGGAATCTGAGCCGTCTGCGAGTCATAGATCTGAAGCGCCCTCGCCCGTACATCCGTCGCCTGCGCGTTGGCAATCGGCACGATTCGCAGTGCCTTGTCCACAGGCACCGCCGTCAGACTCTTGAGCACCTGCTCGACCTTCTCGAACGTCACCTCATCGCCCGCAACGATCAGCGTCGAACTCTTCGGCTCAGTCTCGATCACAACCTGCACCTTGGGCCGACCAGGCTGCGCCGCACTGCTCAGCGAACCATTCCGGCTCAGCCCCTCGAGCATCCGCGCCACCGAGTTCAGGTCTGCACCAACCACGTGATACGTTCGAAGCTCCGCAACCGGAGGCACTTCGACACGGTCAAGCTTCTCGGCCAGTTCCTCGAGCGATGCCCGACGATCGGCTGGCGCGTCGATGATCAGCGAATTGCTGCTCGGATCCGCCGACACCGTCACTTCCTTCTTTTCCTGAAGCCACGGCATCGGCCTGCCCAGTCGGTCTGCCGGCATAGGAGGCTGCGGATACAACTTGTCCATCGCCGTCGCAACATCCACAGCCTTGGCAACCTTCAGCGGAAACAGAAACGTCAATCGTTCGGGCTGGTCCGATTCTTCCTTGTTCAGTTCGTCTACAAACGCCTTGATGTCGCCAAACAAATCCGCGTGCGCAGCAACGATCAACGTGTTCGTATTTCCGTCCGCCCTGATCTCCACCGGCCGGGCCATGCGCTCTGCTGTTGACCTCTGGCTGTACTGTTGTGTCAGCATCGCCGCGATGTTGAGCGCATCCGCTGTTCGCAACTGAATCAGTCTCAGTGGCGGCAGATCCCCGGGTTCCAGCCGGTCAAGCCTTTTCAGATAGTCGCCGATCAACTGATGTTGTGCCTCCTCGGCTGTAATCATCAGCGAGTTGGTCCGCTCGATCACCGACATTGTCGGCTCAGGAACCTCACGCATCGGATCAATCGAATCCGCACCGGCCAAAAACTCCCGCAACGGCGCGACGAGCTCGCTCGCCTTCTCGAACTCGATATCCACCACACGCGTCGTTCGCATAGGCGGGACCAACTGCTGAACCTGCGTCAGCAATCCGCTGAACAGCACCAGCCCCGCACTCCGCCCCGTGAGCAGCAACTTCCCCGCGCGGCGATCAATCTCGAACGAAATCTCCCCCGCCTCCGATTCCGGCAGGCCTTGCGTCTGCGCCTTGTACAACTCCATCGCACGCTGTACCGATTGCTCGGCATACGGCCCCGACAGCGACATCACTTGAAACTGCCGCTCTCCAGGTTTCTCCTGATCCAGCTGCGCAATCAGCCCCTCGATCGTAGAAAACTGTTCCGGCTGCGCACGCACCACAAGCGTCTTCAGATCGTCAAGCGGATCTATCGAAGGTGGAACCAGCACGCTCCCGTCTTCGGGCGTCAACATCGGCACCAGCAATCTCGACAGCTGCCCCGCAAGCTCCGTCGCACGCACACGCTTGAGCGTGAACATGCGTGTCTCAGTCTCAACCACCACGCTCTGCTCTGCGGCACGCAGCCTGTCTTCAAATCTGGCTAGAGCACTCGCCGACCCAACCAGCGTTACGCTCCGCGACTCCTCATCGACAATCGCTTTCACCGCGTCACGCTGTGCTTCGGTCGTCATGTTGTCCAGTTCTGACGCTCGTGCAACGACCTCGCTCACCGGCCCTTTGCTCAACCGAACCACCCGCACATGCTGCGCCAGGTCGGGCTTGGCGTCAATGCCCGCGATCAACTGTTCCAAGGCATCAACGTCCAAGGCCGGCCCCGCAACGATCAGCGAGCGCCCGTCGCTCGAAGGCGCGAAACTCAGCATCTTCACTTGTCTGGGCGTCAGCAACCGCTGCGCGATCTGCATCGCCCGATCTGGCTCGATATGGGTCAGGTGCACCACCCGTGCCGATCGATCCTGCCTCGCAAGTCCCTCGATGCGCGGGTCGATCACATCGAGCAGTGCCCGCGCCTGCTCCAGCTGCGAAGGGCTCCCCACCACCATCACACGCGAAACATCCGCCAGCGCCTGCACCGTCGGACGTCTGGCCTCAGGAATCGCTCTGAACAGTGCCGAAATCTGAGTCGCTGCATCCTCCGCAGTCACTCCTGACAGTTCGAATGCTTTCATCTGAGGCCCGGTGCTCGCGCCCTCCGCACTCCCATCCGCCGTATCAAGCAGCGCAACCAACTCCTTCACCACCGGCAACCGGCTCGTCGGCCCAACCGCAACAACCGCGTTGATCCGTGCATCTGCTGACAACTTCAGAGGCGGCTTGCTCACATCCTCGATATTGCGCGCGTTGCCGTTCTTGTCCACCACCATGATCTCATCGCGCTCCGGCACGATCCCTTTGATCGTCGCCACGATCGCGTCCGCCGTCGTGTATCGAAGCGGGTACACCTCGAACCCGATATCCGCCGGCCGGACCTGATCAATCTGAGTGATGATCTCGAAAATCCGCTTGCACTGTGCCGCCGTCTCGACGAGCAGCAGCATGTTTTGCCGATCAATTGCCTGTGCAAGCCCGGGTTCGCGGATCAGTGGCTTGATCTGTTCCACCACGCGCTCCGCCAGCGCGTTGTTCAGCGGAATGTACGTTGTCACATACTCAGATGGATCGCGCGATGCAATCGCAGCCAGTTCCTCCGGCGAGACTGCCCTCGCATCGCTCGCCGCACCGGCCAGCGACCGCAGATACAAAAAGTCTCCCTCATGCACCAGCCGCACGCCATGTGCACGCAAGCTGTAGTTGTACACCTCGAGTGCTTCACCGAGCGAAAAATCCCGCCCGCTGATGAATTTCAGGTTTCCCGCTGGCACCGCTGCCTCGCGGATGACCGGCAAACCCGTCTCACGCGCAAAGAAATCCAGCACCTGATCAAATGGCGCGCCGTCAAAGTTGAACCGAATGCGTACCGGTTCCTTGGCAGCAGAGACACCCGCCTGCCCCTCAGCCACAGCCACACCATCTGATTGCGCCAGCGCTGAGACCGGCATTCCCGCACACGCGATCAGCGTCGCTGCAACCACAACGCCCATCCGACCGTGCATCTTCTCTCTGCGATCCATCATCAATCTCCTTCACCCGCCTGGATCAGGGTGCACAAGGCTCGCGCCCGGCACACCTGCAGTGTACCTAGTTCAGCGCCGTTCGTTCAGCCAGGGTCCGCCCTTGTGCAATTTCGTAACGCTGCCCATCAAACACGAACACCGCCCGTTCACCTTCGCCCCACTCGAGCACATGCCCCAGCACCTCGTCGCCGGGGGTCAAAATCCGCTGCTCACCCGTATCCATCTGCAACAGCCACACTTCCACGCTTGCTGTCGAGCCATCCTGACGACGCTCGATCACCCCTGTCACCTTCCACCGGTCATACGGCGGAGGTGCAGGTGGAGGCGCCACCGGAGGTTGCACCACCGGCGGAAGAGGCGGAGGGGCCGGAGGTGGTGCCGGAGGGACAAACACGTTGCGCAACGCCACACGCCTCGCATTCGCGATGACTTCCGCACTCGCCCCCACAATCTCTGGCGACGATGCCTCCGCTGGCGCCAGGTCGGGCGCGAACACGACCGAAAATGCAACATCCAACTGAAACTCGGTTCTCTCTCGGCCACGAGGCTCGATCGACACTCGATCGAGCCGATGTACCCAAGGCTGGCTCTGCACCGACGCCAGCGCCAACATCACCTGCTCCAGCGACCCATTCCCGCCAAACGTCCCCTTGATGACCGCAAAATCACGCGCCTCCGACAGAGAACGCCCCAGACGTGTCCGAAGCCTCGCGCCCGCAAGCGGTGTCCGCTCCGGCCTCGGACGCGCGTTGCTCACCTGCACTCCCTTCAACTGATGCCTTGCCCCGATCTCCTGCAAACCAGTCCTCAGACGATGCTCCACTTCGTCAAACTCTCGCCCGAGTTGCGTACTGCCAAAGGCCTTGAGTTCACCCTTGACACTGAACCATGCTTCCATAACGTCCTCGACGCGCGACTGAGTCCGTTCCATCTCTTCGATGTTCTTCCGCAATACGGCCGCCGGCTTGAAATACATCCGCTGAGCCAGCAGATTCCCCACACCGCCAGCCCCGACGAGAAACGCGACGATCGCAATCAGTCGAATGCGGCCACGCGTCACGATCCACCCCCCACTGGCTTCTCGGTCGCAGCGCGAGGCAGCCTCAGAGCGCTGGTCACCAGTTCCAGGTCATACCGATCCGCAACGTCTGCACCCCTGTTAAACACCGTGTGAAGCCGCTCGCCGAGCAACCGCTCTCGAAGATCAAGCGACATCTGTCGCGCGGTCACCCTTCCCGATATCGATGTCGCCACGCTTGTGTTCGTCGACCATTTACCCCCCGGGAACGCTGTGCCTTCATATCCGATGCTCGCCCCGAGACTCAACAGAAAGCGATCGGCCTGCGACTGCGCAGGATCAGGCAGGCGGTCGCTCAGCCACGCGATGTGCCCCACCCAATCGGGATCTGCCGAGTCCCACCGCTTGATGTGCTCTGCCCGCGCGAGCTCACCGAGAAACGCACGATACTCGAGATTGAGGGCATTGAGTTCTTCCGTGAGCGCCGATTCGCGATCCTTGAGAGCAGCCAGTTGGTTCTGCGCCCAGAGATATCCCGCCCCACCGACGACGATCACTCCCAGAATGCTTGCCAGCACCAGTTGTCGCCGACCTGCGCCCACATCCGGCGGCTTTCTCGGGTCCGCAAAATCCAGCCCGCCCGCGCCAGCGCCAGCTCGCAGCGCTAGGCCAAGCAACGGCAGGATCGTTGCTTGAGTCTGCTCGTCCACTTCAGGGCGAATGGCGACCCGCTCGGGCAACCCGCTACACCGCGCCGGAATTTCGAGCATTGCATGACAACGCGCCCGAATCTGCTCGGCCTCTCTGCCCTCGCCCAGCACAATGATCGACTCCAGATCCTCAGCACGCTGCGAAACGCGGTAACTCATCCATGTCCGTTTGGCTTCCACCGCAACCCGGCGCGCACTCTCATCGTCGCTGCCTCCGCCTTGCTCCGGTTCATCACGCAACAGCGGGAGCGACGCCTCGACCGACGCCCCACCCCACTCGGCCAAACGCGCAAAAAGCACGCGCC
This sequence comes from Phycisphaeraceae bacterium, assembly GCA_019636795.1. Classification (NCBI taxonomy): domain Bacteria; kingdom Pseudomonadati; phylum Planctomycetota; class Phycisphaerae; order Phycisphaerales; family Phycisphaeraceae; species Phycisphaeraceae bacterium. The sequence continues at coordinate 291,052 of JAHBWW010000004.1, read as the reverse complement.
CGCTGCTCGCAACCACGAACTCCGTCGTCTCAGGCCCAGGCGCAACCACCAGCACCGGCCCCCCTTCATGTTCAGTCAGCGTCGCGATGCCTCCGCTCCGCAGTTGAAGCCCAGCAATCTTCAACCCCGCCGACTCCGCAACCGATGCATACCAGCCAATCCGCTCCTTGTGAATCGCCCCCGCGAGCACGCTCAGCGTTCCCGAGTCCGACTGCGGCGAAAGATCAATCGAATCGATCACCGCGTCGGTCATCGGCATCGTCAACTGACGCGCCAACTGGAAACGTACCGCCTCGCAGACCTCCGCCTCCGTCTCAATGCCCGACCGAGGCAGTTCCAGAATCTTGAGTACAACTTCGCCGCGTGACACCGCGAACAAGGCTCGCTGCGCCCCGATTCCTGCCTCACGCAGCACCGTCTTAAGCCACGCCCCCACTTGCGACGCCGTCCCCTGCGACACCCCTTCCGGACAAGGCGACGAGCACACCCGCTGAACCTTGACCCCACTTCGCGAAACCAGCACCTGCACCGCACACATTCTGTGGCGATCGAGCTCGATCAATACGACTTGCCCGCGCAACGCCCGCTTCAAGACCCACCCCCGTTCCGCCAACGACCGATGCGACGATCTACTGGATCGCCCGGCATCGCACGCTCCGGCTCAGGCTGTGGCTCGTCCTGCTCCGCCCTCACTTCGCGGGACGCCGTGCGCTCCGCACGCGCCGCCTCTCGCTCGGCGCGCCTGGCCGCTCGAGCTGCCTCTATTCGAGATCCAGCACCCTCTGCCGCCTCGTTCGCCGATGGCGTCCGAATCTCCTGCTCCAAAATATCCAGGCCAAGGTCGGACATCAGCAAAGCCTCATACGCCGCTGCGGGATCAGACGAAAGCACTTCAACCTCACGCTCGCGCAGCCGATGCGCCAGATCCAGCATCGTCACTTCCCGCAGATACGCAACACGCGCCCGCTCGCTCGAAACGTCGATCACCGCGTCGTACACCACTCGATTCGTCAAAGGCTTGTCAAACTGCGTGTCCCTTGCCACATCATCGAGCACCGACTGCGCCACGCCCGCAACCCGGTCCATCGGATCAAACTCCCGATATCCGGCTTCAATGCGCACACGCCACACCATCGACCGTGTCGTCACAAAGTCGATCATCTCCGCCAGTTCCGGCATCGTCAGCACGCCCTCATCGACAAGCCAGACCGGCGACAGCCGAGCTGTATCTGTCAACCTCGCTCGCAAATCCACAATATCCAGTGCCTTGCCAAAATCGATCCCCGGAAGCGTCACCAGCACTTCCACCGGCGCACGCAATACGTCCACCCGCCCCAGCCGGTACATGTCGTCTGATGTCGTCACCGAGTCAAGCACATTGCGAACGCCTGCACTATCTGACTGCACCTGGATCAGAAACTTCAGCAGCGTTTGATCGCTCGTAAAGACCGCGTTGCTCTCCATGACCTGCTTGACGATCGAGACCGCGTCCCGTCCCCATTGCTCCTCGACTGCTCGCTCAAGCCGATCAGACCACGGCACATTCAGGTTCAACCTCAGTTTCCCGCGCTTGGTCTCATCCTGAACCCCGACCTGTATATTCGGGTCGAAACTGAACACTGTCAGAAGGTCAATCAGTGCAGGCGTTCCGCTTGGTGACACACCGGCAGCACCCAAAGAGCGTGCTGCACCAGATCGCCCGGAAACCACTCCCGAACTCTGTCCCTCACCCGCTTCGAGTGGTCCATCCGCACCACCCCCCCGCAGTTCTTCAGGAACCTCAGCAAACCCGTACACCAGATCCGCCGGGAATCCTTCAATCCGAACCAGTTCCTCGACGCTCGTAAATGGCCTCCCATCAATGATCCGCTGCGCACGCTCCTCCGTTCCAATGCCGACCAGTTTCGCAAGCATCTCCTTCGTAGCGTAGTTCAAATCCAGCTTGCTTCCCTCGCTACGCATGAACTCTCCATCGCGCGAGGCCACCAGCCGCACCACGGCTTCTCGCCCGAACTCATCAACGAACAGCACCCACTCCTGATCGAGATCCACCGACTGACTCATGATCAACGCATCGCGCTCTTGCGCCAGTTGCGCCATGGCCGCCTGCACACCCGACCACGCAAGCGCCCTCGACTGTGTCTGCGCAAGCGTCACCTGGGCTGAAGACCGCTCAGCATCGGCCGACACCAGAAGCGTCACGCCGATCAACGCCGCCAGCGTAATCACCACAAGCACCGCCAGCAGCACAACTCCACGCCTCGAACCGCGCCTCATGACTGCGCCCCCCAGCCCACACTCGGGCCATCCGGCACCACAATCACACGCACCCGATCCGGCTCACGCTGCGGCACTTCAATCGGCTCACTAGCTGCATCGTCGCCAAATGCCTCATCGTCGATCGCGCCAAATCCCTCCCGAAAACTTGAACCCTCAAACCCGCGAAGATCCACCGCTGGCACGCGCACGCCGAACCACATCGCAACCTCGATCGCAACCGGCAACGCCCCATCGCGCGAAGAGTCAAACTCGCCTCGCCACGCCCGACCGTCGTAATACCGAAACTGCACATACTCGACCTGCGTTGAAAGCACCTGTGTCGTGCGCTCGCCGCCCGACAACACGTCCCACCGCGACGCCTCCAGGCTCGATTGACTTCCGCTCCATGAGAATCGCACGCCCTGAAGATCTCCAAGCACCGCGCCTGATGTCTGCCCGATCGGCAGCGTGACACTGCGCGAGAGCAGTGTCAACGTCGTCGGCGTACCCGAGATGCCAGCACCAAACCGTGACGCCCCCGCCAGCGTCGTCGTCAGGTCGCGTTCGATCGTTTCGAGCACGCCGATTCCGACTCTCGCCCGATCCGTCAACTCGACGATCCGATCTCGCTTGTTCATCAGGTCGAACAGAAAACTGTAGATCGCACCCGACAGAATCATCACGATCCCGATCGCGAGCAGCACTTCCAACAGCGAAAAACCGCGGCGGATCATCGGGCGCCTCCCGGTCGATCGGCCCCGCGACGCGCCGCATCCATCAACTCATCTTCTTCGCCCGCAATGTCATCAGGCGCAGACCCCATCCGCACCAACTGCCGAAGGGAATACGACGCTTCATCACGACTCGATCCCGCCGGCCCCGCCAGCCGCGCGGTGATGGTCACGAGCCAAAGCCCGGTTCCTTCGTGCGCTTCGGTCTCGATATCCAGAAACCACTCAAGCCCCGACCCGCGTGCCACAACCGATGCTTGCGGCGCACTGGCTGGTAGCAAATCATCAAACTCACCCGAGCCCACCAACGCATCCGGATCAAGAAATCGTGATTCATCCCACCGCGTGGCCGGACCATGCAGCGCAACCGGGTCCGCCAGCCCCGCCTCGATCATGGCCATCGTCGATCGCGCAAGATCGCACGCCTGCATCTGCCAGCGGGTGCGCTCCATCGACCCCACGCTCTGCAGAACGATCCCGCCCAGCGTCAAAGACGCCATCGCCAGAATCGCAAGAGCAATCATGGCTTCAAAAAGCAGAGCACCGCGTGCCCGCGACCTCACGGCAAACCTCGTGGCACAGGTTCCCTCGAAGCATCCCCCGATTCTTCCCCTTCGCGGATCGAAGGATCGAAGAGGTCAATCTCATCCTCGCTCTCCAGCATTGCCTGCGTGATGCGCGTCGCTGAAATCGAGCCAAGAAACGCATTGCTCGCAATGCGGGCAATCCGCTCGGGTGGCGTCACCAGATACACCGATTCGCCCGCGATTAATGTTCCATCCGGCAGAAAAATCGCAAGCGTAAATCGCTGTTTGCGTCGCTCGTCACTCGTCGTTTCGAAATCACCACGTGTAGCGCTTCCCAACGCCTTCGAACCGTCCGAAGGGTTGAGCAGCATCTCGCGCAGGTCGTCCGAGAGTCCCCGATACAACTGCACCCTCGGCCCGAGCGTCAACATGGTCTCAAGGCTGGCGAGAGTGACTCCTCCCGACTCGAACTCGTCATGTGCATCAGGTTCTTCCTCGATGGCTCGCACGACCCCTGCCAGATGATCTTCTTCCTCATCCGTATCGAGCCTCGACACGCCGATGACATACTCCGCCGAGGCGGCGTCCCAACGCGCCTCAAAGCGCAGAGGCGCGCTCGTGCGCTGCGATTCACTTCGGGCTACGGCACCCGTGCGCTCGATCTGGATCAGCAACTCGTCAAACGCAATGTTGCGCGACCGCGCCAAGACAAGCGGCAGCGTAACACCCGCGAGCGCCGCCACCAGCGCCACCGCAACAACCAACTCGAAGAGCGTCAGCGCGCGAGCCGACAGCGGGCGACGCGTCCTGCCGAGTCGCCTGTTCTGCAAGCCGAACCGCGAGGACTCATCCCCCCCGTCCGCTGCCCACGCCATCGAATCCGAACCCACTGGTGTCATCATCATCTGTCCACGCTTTGAGGTCGTCTTCGGTGCCGTCTTCGCCGTCTGGACCCACGGACCACAACGAATACCGCGCCGGGTCCTTGTCGCTCTGCTGCATGTACATCCACTCGCGGCCCCACCGATCCTTGGGTAGAGGCTCCTCGAGCTGAGCCTTCCACTTCGACTCATCCAGTTCCGGGTCGAGCGTCTCCGAACTCCACAGCACCGCTAGCCCCTCCTCATCCGTCGGGTAACGGTTGTACTCGAACCGGAACCACTTGAGCCCCGCTTTGAGGGTGTTCAGGTCTGTCTTGGTCAGGTTCACATTGGCCTGGTCGCGCCGGCTCAGAACTGCCACACTGACGATCGCGCCAAGGGCAAGCACGATCGCAAGCACGATCATCACCTCAATCAGGGTGAAGCCTCTCGACACACGCCGCACTGCATACCACTTCTTCTTCCTGAGCATGTTCATCCCTTTCTGTCCCGAACCGCCTCCGACCTTCACCACTGACAACCTGAGCCCGATTCTCTCGCATCTTTGCATCGACCGGCGCGGCGTGATTACGCCAGCGCCAGCATTACCCAGAGCGACTTAGTCGATGCTAGCATACTCGGTTCAGCGGTGCAATACCACTGCAAATTAACCCTGAAGGAACATGCACCACAACATCTGGTACATTCCCGTTACAAACCGGCACTCATCTTGAGCATCGGAAGCAGCAGCGCAATCGCCACCAGCACCACGACACTCGCGATCATCAGAAGCATCAGAGGCTCGATCAAACGGACAGCCGTATCCAGCATTCGGTTGATGCGAGACTCAATCGTTTCCGCGATCCCGAGCATGACCTCGTCAACGTTGCCCGCTGCCTCACCGACCGAAATCATCTCGATGACGTCTTCCTCGAACATCCCGCTCTGGGCCAATGGGGGAGCGAGGGGTTCACCCGCCCGGACCGATTCGACCGCCTTGTCGATTGCTTCCTCCATGAGGACATTTCCCGCTGCCTCGCGGGCGATCTGCATCGCGGCCAGCAAAGGCACCCCATTGGCCTCCATCGTCCCGAGCATGCGACAGAATCTGGCAGCTGCGAGCGATCGCGACAACGTGCCCGCAATCGGGATGCGGTTGCGAAGCACCACCAGGGTTCGCCGCACATCGGGCCTGCGCGTGATGCGCCACACCACCGCTGCCAGAGCGATGAGCCCAATTGCGGTGAACACGCCATAGCGCCCAAGCGCGTGGCTGATGAAAAACAAAACAGAGGTCAGCGCGGGCAACTCACCTTGACTCTTGAGACCCTCGAAGTTCGATTCGAACTGCGGCACAAAGACGATGAAGATGACCGCCAGCAGCGTGATACCCACCCCGATGAGCACGCACGGATAGATCATGTTGCCGACGACTTTGCCTCGCAACTCGGCCTGGGCCTGCACAAACTGCCCGAGGCGCGCAAAGACCTGTTCGAGGAACCCGCCTCGCTCACCTGCTCTGATCATGGCGATATGAATGCGGGGAAACACGTCCGGCTGAAGTTCCATGCCATCGGAGATCTCGCCGCCGTCGGAGACGTGCTCTGCAAGTTTGCGAAACACGGCTGCGAGTTTCTTGTCGCTCTTTGATCTGCCCAGCAGCGACAACGAACGCATGATCGGTACGCCGGCCCGCATCAGGTCGGAGAGCTGGGTGTATGCCCGCGCGAGTTTGGCAGCCGACAGTCCGCGCCGAAACCCACGCGATTCGACCTGCTCCTCGACCCGCAAGGCTGTCAACTGCTTGGCTTCGAGCTCGGCAAGCACAGCTGCATCGCTGGCCGCAGCGAGAACACCCTCGACACGCGTTCCGGCTGACGTTACCGCTGTGTATTCAAAACTCGGCATCTGGCTCCAGTATCGGCAGTATCTCAACCAGCTCGTCAACCTTCCAGCAGCGTGCGGATCGATTCCACGACCTGAGCGTCGTCGGGCTTGGTCCGCGGGTCGATGCGCTCGACCAGATGCCCCTGACGGTCGATCAGGTACTTGGTGAAGTTCCAACTCGGCTCGGCGCTGAGAAATGCCAGTTCAGCAAACAGCGGATGTGCCCCCTCGCCCTTGCAGACAATCTTCTCGAACATCGGAAAGGTCACGTCAAAGCGTTCGGTGCAGAAGGCTGCGATTTCCTCGTTCGTGCCCGGCTCCTGCCCCATGAACTCGTTGGCAGGAAACCCGAGCACGACAAATCCCTCATCCTTGTGCTCGCGATACAGGGCTTCGAGTTGTTCATACTGAGGCGTCAAGCCGCAACGACTCGCCACATTGACAATCATCACCACCTTGCCCTCATAGCGACGCAACGACTCGGGCGTGCCGTCGATGCGCGTCATCGTGTGCGCCAGAACATTGGGTGCACCGCCTGCGGGCAGTTCGGACGACTGCACCTTGCGGGTGCTGCACGCTGGCAGGGCCATGACAACTGCCAGGGCAGCAACAACGTGAGAGATTCGCAGGATCATCGAGTTCTCCATTCGGGGGTTCGGGGAAGGCATGGTTCGCCTGATAGACTTCGAGACATGGCCAGTCTCAGACGCACAGTTCGATTCTCCATCAACCCCGGAGGTGAAACCGGCGGTGTCAACGGCTCGGCCGGCATCCCGGCGATGCATGGGCTCGGGAGATACTACGAGATCGACCTGACCTGTCGCGGCGAGCCCGACCCACTCACAGGATACCTTGTCGATATCCGCGAAATCGACAGAATTGTGCGCACAATGCTTGTCCCGATCATCGCGAAGGCTTGCGAGCAGACTCCGACCGTCCATCCGGCGACGTTGATGCCGCGTCTGGTCGAGGCGGTGCGGATTGCCCATCTTGAAGGGGCCGAATCGCTGCGCTGGAGATTGAGCCCGTATCATGCAGTTGAAATGCCCGTGCAAGGTTCAGAGGAGTGGGCGGAGATCCGGGTGCGGTTCGATTTCGCAGCCGCGCATCGGTTGCATGTCCGTGCGATGAGCGATGAGGAGAATCGCCGTGTCTTCGGTCACTGCAACAACCCGAACGGTCACGGGCACAATTATCAGATCGAGCCTTGTGTGAGGGTTCGGGTTGCGGCATCCCCAATGCCGGTGGCTCGTATCGAGGAACTGGTCAAGGCGGCGATTCTGGACCGGTTTGATCACACGAACCTGAATTGTGATACTGCGGAGTTTGCACCCGATTCGGGGGTGAATCCTTCGGTCGAAAACATGGCCCGGGTGTTTTTCGGGCTTCTTAAGCCACGGATCACGGAGGCTGATCCCAACGCTTCGCTTGTGTCGATGACGGTGTGGGAGACTGAACGCACGAGCGCAACATATCCGGGTTGATGTCAGCGGCAGGCTCTGGCGACGGTAGAAGTGACGGGAATGTGACGAAAAGTGTGGAACTTCGGGCGCTGAGTCTGGTAGGGTGTAAGCAAGATGGGCATTGGGCTGATTCTGGTCGAGAAGGGGTTGATCACGCGCGAGCAGCTCGAGCGTGCTTTGACTGAGCAGCGCGAGACGGGCGAGCGGCTCGACCGGGTGCTGGTGCGGCTGAGGTTTGTCTCGCGGGCGCAGGTGCTTCAGTCGCTGGGCGATCAGTTCCAGATGCCGGTGGTGGATCTTGCGATGATCGCGCCCGATCGTGGCGTGCTGTCGATGCTGCCGCCGAAACTGGTCTACCGGCAGAGTTGCGTCCCGATCGATCGACACAACGGGACACTGACGATCGCGACGAGCGACCCGTTCGAGATCACGGCGCTGGATGAACTTCGGCTGCTGACGGGGTGCTCGATCGAACTGGTGCTGGCCGACGAAGAGGAACTGAGCAAATTCATCAGGCTGCACTACGGCGTGGGCGGCGACACGCTCGAACAGTTGTCGGCCGACAAGGACGAGCAGGCGCAGATCACTGGCGGCGAGGCTGAGGAGATCGAGCAGGCGCAGGAAGCCTCGGTCATCAAACTGGTCAACGACATTCTTTCTGAAGCGATCAACGAGCGCGCGACGGACGTGCATATCGAGCCGTACGAGGGTGAGTTGATTGTGCGTTATCGCATCGACGGCGTGCTGCAGAAAGCCAATGTGCCGGCGACGATCAACCGATTCGGCGCGGCGATCGTCAGCCGCCTCAAGATCATGTCGAGCCTGAACATCGCTGAGAAACGCAAGCCTCAGGACGGGCGCATCACGTTCGTGCATCGTGCGCCCAACACGCCCACGGCCGAGTATGACCTGCGCATGAGCGTGATTCCGATGCTCTTTGGCGAGGGCGTGGTGCTGCGCGTGCTGAGCAAGACCGCGGTGCTGCTCTCGCTTGACGATCTTGGCATGGATACGCAGACTCAGGCGCGGTGGGACAGGCTCATCTCGCGGCCGCATGGCATTGTGCTGGTCACGGGCCCGACCGGCTCGGGCAAGTCGACGACGCTGTACGCGAGTCTGAACCGGATCGTGACCGACGCGGTCAAGGTCATTACGGTCGAGGATCCGGTGGAGTATCACGTTGCGGGAGTGAACCAGATCCAGGTGAACATGAAGACGGGCCTGACGTTTGCGGCCGGCCTGCGGTCGATTCTGCGTCACGACCCGGACGTGGTGATGGTCGGCGAAATCCGCGACAAGGAGACGGCGGAGGTCGCGATTCAGGCGTCGCTGACCGGGCACATGGTGTTCAGCACGCTGCACACCAATGATTCGTCGGGCGCGACGACGCGCCTGCTCGATATGGGCGTCGAGCCGTTCCTGGTGTCGTCATCGGTCGAGGGCGTGATGGCCCAGCGTCTGGTGCGACGAATCTGCGAAGAGTGCGGCGAGCCGTACAAGCCCGAGGCCGACGAGATTCCGCCCGATTTCGAGATGTCCGAGGGTGGGATGCTCACGCGCGGGCGCGGGTGCCGCTCGTGTCGCAACACGGGGTATCGCGGGCGTGTGGGTGTGTACGAACTGCTGAGCCTGACGCACGAACTGCGCGACATGATCATGCACCGGCGCAACGCTCCGGACATCGCGGCCGAGGCACTGCGGCAGGGGCATCTGACGGTGCTGCGGGCCGACGGGTTTGCGAAGGTGCGCCAAGGGCGGACGACGCTCTCGGAAGTCGCGAGGGCTCTGACGGCCTAGTCGAGCGTGCGATACCATCCGCCGCACGCCATGGCACGAGCACACGACCCACAACACATTCTGCTGATTCGCCCGAGCGCTCTGGGCGATGTGTGCCGGACGGTGCCGGTGCTGGTGTCGCTGCGGCGGGCGCTGCCATCGGCGCGGATCGACTGGCTGGTGCAGGATTCGTTTGTCGATGCGGTGCGGGCGCACCCTGATGTGGCGCGGGTGGTGCCGTTTGCGCGCGGGGCGCTGGGGCGGGCGATGAAGCGCGGGCGGATCGGGGAGGTGTTTTCGTATCTGGGCGGGCTGCGGGCCGAGCGGTACGACCTGGTGATTGATGCGCAGGGGCTGCTGCGCAGCGCGCTGATCGGGCGTGCGAGCGGGGCGCGGCGGCGCGTGGGCTATGCCAATGCGCAGGAGTGCGGCTGGGTGTTCAATACCGAGCGGCACGCGCTGGATCGCTCGATGCACACGGTCGATCGCATGCTCGGGCTGGTCGAGCGCGCTGGCATCGCGCCGGTGCGCGACATGCGGCTGTATGCGGCGGAGGAGGATCAGATGGCGGCCCGCGCGCTGGTGCCCGAGGTCGGCATCGTGCTCGCGCCGACGAGCCGATGGGCGGCCAAGCGGTGGCCGATCGAGCGATTCGCGGCCCTGGCCGAGCGGTTGCTGCGCGAGTCGGACGAACCGATCACGATCATCGGCGCACCAGGCGAGGAAGCCCAGTGCGGGGCGCTGACGGCGCTGGCTGCACGCGAGCCGCGTGTGACGAACCTGGTCGGGCGGACGAGCATCGGGCAGACGATGGCGATCATCGAGCGCAGCGTGCTGGTGGCAGCGTGCGACTCGGCGGCGCTGCACATGGCGGTGGGCTTTGATCGGCCGATCGTGGCGCTGTACGGGCCGACGGAGGTCTCGCGTGTGGGGCCGTACCGGCGCGAGGGCGATGTGATTCAGCATGTGACGCCCGGCGACAAGCTTGATCACAAGCGCGCGGCCAATGTTGCGCTGATGGAGCGGATCGAGGTCGATGAAGTGCTCGCAGCGTGCCGTGCGCGGCTGGGCAAGAGCTAGCGGCGGTGAAAGAGTTTTTCGAGCTGGTCGATGGTGACGCGCACGGTGGTGGGCCGCCCGTGCGGGCAGGCGGCCGAGCGTTCGACGTCCTCGCGCATCGCGAGCAGTTCGCGCAGTTCTTCGTCGGCGAGTTTGTCGCCGGCCTTGACGGCGGCCTTGCAGGCCATCATGTCGAGGACTTCGTGCAATGCTTCTTCTTCGCTCACGGGCATCTCGTCGCGCTGGGCGCGTTCGAGCAGGGCCGACATGAACTCGACCGGATCGACGCCGCGCGCAAAGAGCAGCGTGGGGAACGCCCCGATGCCGATCGACGCCGGGCCGAGGATCTGGATCTCGATGCCGCAGCGGGTGAGCAAGGCTTCGAGTCGTTCGACGGCCTCGATCTGGCGGCTGGTGGCCGGGGCGGCGATTGGCGTGAGCAGTTTCTGGCTTTCGAGGGGGCCATTGCCGAGGCGTTGCCACAGGCGTTCGTACATGACGCGCTCGTGCAGGGCGTGCTGGTCGATGATGACAAGCCCGGCCTCATCCTGCGTCACCAGATACGTGTTGTGGACGGCCAGCACGCGCTCGACGGGGCGGACCACGCTCAGCGGGCGATGTTCGCTGCTGTCGCACGCGATCGCGGCTGGCAATGGGTGGCTTGCGCGGTGTTCATCTTCGGCCAGCGCGTCGCGGATGGCGCTGGGGCTGGGCATGGGCCCGGCGCGCAGGTGCTCGACAAAGGCCTGGGCCGAGCGCAGCGCAAAGCCGGGGCTCGATGATGCTCGATCATCGCTCGACAGCGCGGCGCCCGGGCCCGGCAGCGCTGCACTTTGGTGCGAGCGCGCGCCGAACAACGCTGCGCCGCCCGCGGCGGGTGTCAGGTCGGCGGTCCGCAGGGCGTCGCGCAAAGCGTGCAGCACCGCCTGATGGATCATGGACTGATCGCGGAAGCGCACTTCGAGCTTGGCCGGGTGGACGTTGACATCGACGGCTCCGGGCGGCAGGTCGAGCATGAGCACGGCGGTCGGGAAGCGCCCCGGCTCGATCAGCCCGCGGTACGCTTCCTTGATCGCGTGGGCGATGGTGCGGTCGCGAATGGTGCGGCCGTTGAGAAAGATGTGCTGGTGGCTCGCGGTCGCGCGGGCCACAGCGGGCCGGCCGATGAGCCCCCACAGCGAGAGCCCGCGCGCGTCGTCCTGATGGTCGAGGGCGACCTCGATGAGTTGCGCTTCGAGTTCGGCCCCGAGCAGCGCCAGCACGCGCTGGCGCGGCGACTGGCCCGCGTCGCACTCGAGGCGGATCTTGCCGTCGCAGCGCGCGACAAACCCGATCGCCGGGTGCGCGAGCGCGAGGTTGGTGATCCATTCAAGGCAGCGGCCCTGCTCGGTGGCGGGCGTGCGGAGGAACTTGCGCCGCGCGGGGGTGTTATAAAAAAGATTGCGAACCTCGATGGTGGTGCCGGGCGGCGCGGCGGCGGGGGCTGCGGGCGTCACGCTGCCGCCCTCGCCGGCGATGGTCCAGGCCTGATGGTCCACGCTCGCGCTGCGGTGCTCAACATCGGCGCGGGTGCGGCTGGTGATGCGTACGCGCGCGACCGAGGCGATCGAGGCGAGCGCTTCGCCGCGAAAGCCCATGGTCATGATGCGGTCAAGGTCCTCGGCCTCTCGGATCTTGCTGGTGGCGTGAGCGGCCAGAGCCAGCGGCAGGTCATCGGCCTCGATGCCCCAGCCGTCGTCGCTGACGCGCACGAGTTCGACGCCTCCGGCTTCGAGGTCGATCGAGATGCGGCTGCTGCCCGCGTCGATGGCGTTCTCGACGAGTTCCTTGACGACGCTTGCGGGGCGCTCGATGACCTCTCCGGCGGCGATCTGTCCGGCGAGCAGCGGCGACAAGCGTGCGATGCGGGGGGCCATGCGGGCGATTGTATGGGCTGCGGGCGCCAAGAGGCTGTATGATGCGTGTGTGCGGCGGCGCGCGTGAAAGGACCTGTCCATGCACGAATCCGAGCAGCAGCCCGATGTGGTGGTAGCGGCCAAGGTGGCCAGCGAGATCGAGGCCAACCTGATCGTTGCGGCGCTGGTCGAGCACGGCATCGAGGCGCGCGCGGTCGGCGGGCTGACATCGGGCTTTCGGACCGAAGCGCCGGGGAAGGTGCGCGTGCTGGTGCGGGCCGAGGACGCGGCCGACGCGGCAGCGGTGATCGACGCGGTGCTCGTGGCCGCGGCCGAGATCGACTGGTCGCAGATCGACGTGGGCGAGATGGAGGACTAGGCGGCGGGGCGGGTCGGATCGCCTGTCGCTCGCGCGGCATCGTGACGGGGTCGAAGGTGATCGCATCTTCACGGGTGCCTTCGCCCGCTGCCCTCCTAACTTCTTCTCTTCCTCCCCCATGTCCCGCGCAGCGATGCCGGATGACGCACGGGTTCCCGCGCGATGCACAGCCCTCGAAATGAGTACCGCCCACACCGCCCCGGCACGACTGCGCGACCTCCTCGGTCGCGCGATGTGGTACCCACCCTGAGAGTCGTGAACAAATGATCGCGCAGCGGGGCTTGGGCCCCGCTTTTCTTGCGCCTCACGCGCAGCAATCGCCATCACGCGGACGGTTTTCATGCGGCTGGCGTTCGGGCGCGGGCGCGAGCGCTGCGAATGAAGGACAAGCGGGCAACCGGTCGATATCCTTTGCCCTATGACGATCGAAGTTCTGCTTGTGCTCGCAACGCTGGTCGGAGTGCTGGGCCTGCTGGCGGCAACTCGCATTGCGGCCGATGCGATTCTCGCCGCTGCACTCGTGTTCATGCTCGCCGTGCCGTATCCGAAAGATGGCGTCTGGAAACTGGGCATCCTTTCGAGCAGCGACGGGCTGGCGGGGTTCAGCAACTCGGGCATGCTGACGGTGGGTGTGCTGTTTGTCGTGGTCGCCGGGCTGCGCGAGACGGGCGGGATCGACTTCATCGCCAGCCGTCTGCTCGGCAAGCCCAGGAGCGAACGCGGCGCAATCGTGCGCGTCATGACCCCCGTGTGGGGCATGAGCGCGTTTCTCAACAACACGCCCGTCGTGGCGATGATGATTCCAGCTGTTCAGGACTGGGCCCGCAAACTCAACCTCGCGCCCAGCAAACTCATGATCCCGCTGAGTTACTCGGCCATTCTTGGCGGCACGTGCTCGCTCATCGGCACGAGCACGAACCTCGTGGTCGCGGGGATGCTCATTGCCACGCTCGCGGCTGCGGGCGATGTTGTTGACCCTGCCAACATGCGGGCACTGCGGATGTTCGACATCACATGGGTCGGACTGCCGACGGCGATCATCGCGGCGCTGTTCCTGATCTTCATCGGGCCCAAACTGCTGCCCGGGCGCAAGGCCTCGACGAACCTGATGGTGGACCCCAAGGAATACTCGCTCGAACTCATCGTGCCCGAGGGCAGCTCGATGGCGGGCAAGACCGTCGAAGCCGCCGGGCTGCGGGCGCTGCCGGGGTGCTATCTGGTCGAGATCGAGCGCGGGGGCGACATTCTCTCGGCGGTCGGGCCCGATCAGATTCTGCGCGAGGGCGACCGGCTGGTGTTTGCCGGCGTCGTCGATTCGATCAAGGAACTGGCCAACGCGCGCGGGCTGGCGCTGGCGACCAATCAGGTCTTCAAGCTCGACTCGCCGCGCTATCGCCGCCGGTTGTTCGAGACCGTCGTCGCACCCGGGTCACGTCTGGCCGGACGCACGATCCGCGAGTCGCGCTTTCGCAACCTCTATAATGGCGCGGTCATCGCGGTGGCACGCAACGGCGAACGCATCCGCGGCAAGCTCGGTGACATCAGGCTCAAGGGCGGCGACCTGCTGCTCGTGGAGTCTGACCCGGGCTTTGTCGATCGCGTCGGGAGTTCTCGCGACTTTCTGCTCGTGAGCAAGCTCGAGGATTCAACGCCGCGAAGGCACGGACGCGCGCCGCTGGCGGTGGCCATCCTCGTTGCGATGGTGGCGCTGGCGACCTTCGAGGTCTATCCGATGCTCACCGCGGCGATGCTCGCTGCCGGGGCCATGGTGCTCACACGCTGCTGCACCATCACCGAAGCGCGGCGCAGTATCGACTGGAGCGTGCTGATCGTCATCGGCGCGGCGCTGGGCATCGGAACGGCGATGGACAAGACAGGTGCGGCGCGACTCATCGCCGGAACCGTGATCGGCCTCTTCGGGTCCAACCCGCATCCGTGGCTGCTCCTGCTGGCGATCTACATCGTGACGAGTTTCTTCACCGAGATCATCACGAACAACGCTGCGGTGGCGCTGGCCTTCCCGATCGCACTGGCGACGGCCAACGCGCTGGATGTGAACTTCATGCCGTTCGTCATCGCGATCATGATGGCCGGGTCGGCGAGTTTCGCCACGCCGCTGGGCTACCAGACGAACCTGATGGTCTATGGTCCGGGCGGGTACACGTTCAAGGACTTCCTCAAGATCGGCGTGCCGATGAATGTGGTTGTGGGGATCTGCGCGGTGATTCTTGCGCCGATCGTGTTCCCGTTCTGAGATGGCCGGCACGCGGGACGCGGCAATCGGCTGTCTGGTTCCGACTTTGTGCTTGCCAGAATGACACTGAGTCGTTATGGTGTATGCGAATGGGTCGCAGCGGGGTGCCGCTACGAACCGGGGTGTAGCACGAGATCCGATCCACACTCAGGAAGGGAGAACAACATGCGAAGCTTCTTTGTGGCGATGGCAACAGGGGCGCTCACGCTCGCAGCGAGCTCGGCTGCGGGGCAGTG
Organism: Phycisphaeraceae bacterium; assembly: GCA_019636795.1. Lineage (NCBI taxonomy): Bacteria > Pseudomonadati > Planctomycetota > Phycisphaerae > Phycisphaerales > Phycisphaeraceae > Phycisphaeraceae bacterium. The sequence goes on along the minus strand of JAHBWW010000004.1, from coordinate 275,726 downwards.
GACCGCCACGGTGCTGCACCCAAGCGGGCAAATTCAATCCGAACTTACCGGCGTCGATGTGGATGTTCAGGCCGGAACCATCTTCACAGGATCGAGCAATCGCGCGATCCTCTGGAACGGATCGCCTTTGCTGTGGAGCGACATCACCCCCGCTGTTGCCACTTCGGCCACAATCGTCGATATGGAAGGTGGCAATCAGGTCGGGTCGGCAGTGATCAGCGGCGGCTGGCGTGCCGGATGGTGGAACGGAACCGCTGCCTCATTTGTCGATCTCAACCCGCCCGGAGCCGTCGGATCTTTCGGCGTTGCCATCGATGGCTCACGGCAGGGAGGCACGGTCTATCTGACCGGCTTCGGATATCAAGCGTCTCTCTGGACCGGCACGCCGCTGTCATGGGTCAATCTGCATCCGGCCGGCTTCGACGAATCGTTCGTCCAAGGGCTGAACTCCACCCACCAGGTTGGATTCGTCACGCTCGGCAAACAATCCAGAGCGGCGCGGTGGCGTATGACGGTTGACACCTTCGTCGATCTGCACCCGGCGGGGGCCGACTCAAGCGTCGCCGTCGGCATGCATTCATCGGTGCAGGTCGGAGCTGCAATGTTCGGCGGCGAGTGGCAGGCCGGGCAGTGGAACAACACGGCTGATAGTTTTTTCAACATGCACCCCGCCGGCGAAGTATCGTCGGTCGTCTTGGCCACGCATTCCCGCATGCACGTCGGGAATGTGGAAAAACCGAGCGGCGACATTGTGGCTGCACTCTGGGACAGCGCGACAACGGTGTACGAAAACCTGCATGTTTACCTGCCCGCCCATTACCGGCACTCTATCGCCCAGAGTGTGATGGTCACGCCCAGCTGTATCCGCGTCGGGGGATATGCGATGGCCGACCAGTCGCCGTGGCAAGAGGCCGTGCTGTGGCGCAAATCAATGTGCCATGGAGACCTCAACGGCGACTGCAAACTCGATTTCTTTGATGTGCAGCTCTTCCTGGCCCTCTTCTCGCTCGGCGATCCAGCAGCCGACTTCAACGGCGACGGCAACCTCGACTTCTTCGACGTGCAGGCCTTTCTGACAGCGTTCAGCGCTGGATGCCCATGAACTGTGTGATAAATATCTGACTATGCCTGATCGGCGATACGTTCCTTGAGCGCGCGTCGAAGGATCTTGCCCGTTGCGTTGCGCGGCAGCGCATCGAGCACTTCGATGCGGCGCGGCACCTTGTAGCCGGCGAGTTTCTCGCGGCATATGCCCAGAACCCCGCGCTCGTCATACGTCGCGCCCTCGGCGATCTCGACGAACGCGAGCGGCACCTCGCCGCGGATCGGATCGACCTCGCCGATGACGGCGCTGGCGTGGATGCACGGGTGCTGGTTGATGACTTCCTCGATCTCGCGCGGAAAGACATTCTCGCCGCCGACGATGAGCATTTCCTTGATGCGGCCGGTGATCGAGAGATGGCCCTCGGCGTCGAAGCGTGCCATGTCGCCGGTGCGCAGGAACCCGCGCTCGTCGAAGGTCGCGGCCGTCTCCTGCGGAAGTTTGAAGTAGCCCTTCATGACGTTCGGGCCCTTGATGCGCAGCTCGCCATCGACTCCCGGCGGGAGCTGGCGTCCCGTTTCAGGATCGATGATCTGCTCGATGATGCCGGGCAGCGCGCGGCCGACCGAGTGCGGCTTGTATTCCTCGGGGCGGCACCAGTTGGTCACCGGCGCGGTCTCCGTCATGCCGTAGCCCTCGGCGATGGTCACGCCGAAACGATCGCGAAAGCGATCGGCAACATCATCGGGCAAGGGCTCGCCGCCCGAGACCGCGTACTTGAGCGACGCAAAGTCTTCGGGCTTTGCACTCTTGACCTGCAACATCGCGTTGTACATCGACGGGATGGCGACAAAGAACGTCGGGCGATGCTTGCGGAACAGATCCACGATCTTCGTCGGAGTGAAACGCGCGGTGTACACCACGCGCAGCCCCGCCGAGAGTGGAAGCAGCGTCAGCACCGTCAGCCCGAACGAGTGAAACTGCGGCAGCACGCCCAGGAACATGTCGCTGCGACTGAACTGCACCCACTCGAAGACCTGGCGGATGTTGGCCGAGAGATTGCCGTGGCTGAGCATGACGCCCTTGGGCTTGCCGCTGGTGCCCGAGGTGTAGAGGATGACGGCCAGATCATCGTCGGCACCGCCGCGCGGCCAGCGCGGGGCAGGCAAGCCGCCCAGCGCGAGGTCTTCGAGTTTGACCAAGTGTTTGACGCGCGGCGCAGCACCAAGATGTTCGAGCATCGGACCCGCCGTGAGGATAATGTCCGTCTCGCAATCGTCCACCACGTACTGAAGTTCGTCGGGCCGCAGCAGATAGTTGAGCGGCACAAGCGTGCGCCCGAGCATCCACGTCGCCAGGGCAGCGATAGGGAACGCGCCGCTCGTCGGGAGCATCACGCCCACGTTTTTCGTCGCCGAGCGCGTTTCGATCGCATCGGCCAGGTTCATCGACGCCACAAGCAGCTCGACACCCCGATAGTCGCGGCGGTCGTCGGTGACGGCGATCTTGCGGGCGTTTGCTGCCAGACGGCGGATGATGGGCCAATGAACGGACATGGGTCTTGCTATCCTCTTATCTGCGAAATGAACATCATGCGGAGGTTGCAGCGATGATACACGAAAGAATGGGCCTGCGTCTGATGCAAGCAGCAGCGGTCAGTGCGCTTGGCCTGACGCTGGCAGCGTGCGAAGGCAAGCAACCACCACCGGCACCCGCTCCATCTTCCGCTCCCGGCCCGCAGTCTCCCGAGCCGCACCCCGGCCCACCCGACGCTGCGCAGCCGCACGAGCCTGAGTCACCTGCCCCCGCACCCGCTCAGACTGCGCCCGAGCCGACCATCCCCGATGAGCCTCTGGCCGGCGTGCTCGGCGGTGAGCCATTCGCGCTGCGACGGGCCGAGCGCATGGGCACCGCGCTGCGGCTGGCGGGCGAAGGCGACTACGCCGTCACGCTCGTGTTCTTCAATGAACCGGATCGTCGCTCGTGGAGCATTCTCGAACCGGCTGCCTTCGGTGCGCCGCATCTGCATGTGCGCACACCGGGCGCAGTGGCTGTGGTGATGGAGGGCTATCGCATGCTGCTCGAACTCGATCAAAGCGGGCAGCGCGGCGGCATCTGGCTCGAACTGCCCGACCAGCGCGGCTCTATCGCAGGAACATTCACGATCGTGCCTTCACCCTGACACGGCGTTGCACGCTCACGGCGGGCTTGCTGTATTCCTGCCCGCGCATCACATGCTCACTCAACCGCCGCAGTCTCGCGCTCGGCGATGACCGCGGCCGCGACGGCATCGGGCGGGAGCTGCGCGAAATCCTCGATCTCTGGCTCGACCGTCGGCACATGGCGCATGGTGTGCTGAATGTACAGCACAAGGCCCGCCCCGCCGATGGCCACAACCCCGCACATCCACTGCGGCAGGCTGAGTCTTTCGCCGAGCACGAAGTACGAGATGATCCCGACGCCGAAGGGCTGCAACTGAAGTACCGCAGTCGAGACGGCCACGCCCAGGCGCGTGATGCTCATGTAGTACAGCACGTGCGTGCCCGCGATGCCCGTGAAGGCCGAGAGCATCAGCAGGCCGAACAAACCCGGGCTGAGTGAGAGCGGCACCGCCCCGTGATCTTTGGCCATGATGAGCATGAGCACCAGCAGCACGCCCGCCGTGACCTGACTGATCGCGGCGAAGGCGAAGTACGACGGCACCCCCCGCATGCAGTGCCGCACCGCAAGCCCGTAGCCGCCAAAGCCCGCGCCCGACCCGATGGCCAGGGCCATTCCCGCGACAATCCGGTCGTTTCCCGCCCCTTCGCCCAGCTCGAACACCATCACGCCCACCGTGCCCGCTGTGGCGAGGCTCGCGCCGATGATAAATCCCCTGGACGCGATGACCGAGCGCTCGCCCGCGAAGAGAATGGCCGCACCGATCGCGACGAAGATGATCTGCATGCGCAGCCCGATGATGAGCATGGCCGGATCGATCAGGTAGAACCCGCTTGTGAAGAGGATCTGCGCCACGACATTGACCGCTGAGGGCACGAGCGCCTTGCGCAGCAGCCCCGGCGGGATCTTTCCTTTGCGCGCGCCGATGATGAGCACCGGCATCCAGACCAGCGCCGCCATGCCGTAGCGCCAGCCGTTGTTGGTCCAGAAGTCGATGTGCGGCGAGAGGTACGAAATGAAGACCGGCGTGACCGACCACCCGACGAGCGTCAGCGCGATCGTCAGCATGCCTGCCCACTGTCCGCTCGACGACTGCCCCGACGTATTGCCTCCCAAACCGACTCTCCCCCCTCTTGCGGCCCCCACTTCCTGATGCATGTTCGGCCTCTGCCGAGGGGCAGCAATGCTAGACTCACTGCGGCTGCACTCCAATTGCCATGTATACGGGGCTCTACCATCTTGGCCTGCTGTTCGTCGGGGGTGGCGTCGGAACGCTGCTTCGCTTTGGCGTGGTGCGTTGGGTGCATACCGCCGGGCCGGGCGGGTTTCCGTACGGCACGCTGGCGGTCAATATCATCGGCTGCTTTGCCATCGGCGCGCTCTGGCACACGCTGGCGACGACCTGGGCGGTGCGCGAGGAGGTCCGGCTGGCGCTGCTCGTCGGGCTGATCGGCGGCTTCACAACATTTTCGACCTTCGGGCTTGAGACGATCCAGCTGTGGTCCGATGGCCATCAAGCGCGGGCGATTGTGTATGTGCTGGCGTCCAATATCTTCGGGCTGGCGGCGGTGCTCGCGGGGCTGAGTCTGTTTCCCGGAGTCAAGGAGCACGCGACATGAGGCTGCTGGTCGTCCGACATGGCAAGGCCGAACGCATCAGCGAATCGGGTCTCGACCGCGACCGGACGTTGCGGCTGCGCGGTCAGCGACAGGCCGAGTTTCTGGGCGCGGCCTTCGGGCAGCAGCGGCTGGCGCCCGACGTGATTGTCGCCAGTTCGTTCGTGCGTGCCCAGCAGACGGCCGAGATTCTCGCCCGCATCCTGCGCGTCGCGCTGATCAGCGATGATCGCCTGCTGTGCGATGCGCCTGTCTCCGAAGCGCTCGACCTGATCGCCGAGCACGCGGCACTCGGCCAGTCACCTTGTTTTGTCGGGCACAACCCGCAGCTCGAGGATCTGGTCACGGTGCTGACGCTGGGTCCGACGGGCTATGGGCAGCGGCTGCGCACCGGCGAGGCGGTGCATCTCGAGCTGGATCCGTCGGCGCCGATGTCGTCGGCGCGCGAACTGGCCAGGCTGAGGCTGGCGGGCGAAGATTGACGCGCCGCTCTGTTGTGCCAACACTTGCCTGATGACCCGTACTTTCTCCTGCTCCGGCTCTTTTGTGCGTGAGGCTACTTCATGGCGCGCATGACCCGCCAGCGAGCGGCGATCGAGGAAGCGTTCGCGCACGCCGCACGCCCGCTGAGCCCGCAGGAAGTGCTCGCCGCCGCCTCGCGCGAGATCGCCGACCTTGGGCTGTCCACCGTCTACCGCACGCTGCGCCGGCTCGAGGAGGAGGGGCTTATTGTGCCCGTCGATGTGCCCGGCGAGCCCCCGCGTTACGAACTCAAGGAAGCCGCGGCGCACCACCACCACCACTTTCATTGCGATTCGTGCGGCAAGGTCTACGACATCCACGGCTGCCCGAGCGGGCTGGCGGGGCTCCTGCCGCCGGGCTTCGTGCTCAGCGGCCACACGATCGTGCTGCATGGCCGCTGTGCGGCGTGCGCGTGAGGACGGCAGGGAGCGCCAACGTCACATCAGGCAGCGCCAACGAGACTCGAACCCAATCACCCCCCCAACGACTCGCCCCACCGGCCGCTCACAGACACCCGGCGCTGAATGCGTTGAGGTAGGCCTGCACGTCAAAGAAATCGAAGATCCCGTCGTTGTTGAAATCGGCACTGGGATTCTGCGCGCTGAACCAGTTGAGGAACAACTGCACATCGAAAAAGTCGAGGATGCCATCCTGAGTCAGATCGGCCGCGCACAGCAGGCCAACATACACCCTGTCGTCGTCGAGATTGATCCACCCGATGTTCTCGCCCCAGACAAAGCCGCGCAGGCGACGGGCTGCGAAATCGACCTTTGCGGGATTGCGAGGAGCCGCCAGCGCCCCGCCGCTGAAGTTGATCCACCCGACGTTCTCGCCCCACGCATAGCCCGAGAGGTTGTTGTTGGGGCCGGAGTAGTTGACGCCGAAGGTGGTGTGGTCGGTGTTGGCGTAGGGCCCATTGCCGTCGCCAAGATAAATCCAGCCGACGTTCTCGCCCCAGATGAACCCCGAGAGGAAGCCACTCTCGACCTGCGGGACTGCAGGCCCCGGCGTGTTGCCCCAGTTGAGGAAGCCGACATTCTCGCCCCAGGCGAACGTGTGTTTGGGGTCGATGAGTTGGGCGCTGCTCGCGGTGGCCGTCAGCGCAACGACTACAAGCCGAAGTATTGCGATGCGCGTGTTCATCATGGTGAGCTGCTCCTTTCTCGCAATGAAGGTTCAATACGAGAAGTTGGCCCACGGGTTTTCGCTCACCAGCGCCGACGTCGCGCCGCCGAGCCCGACCACGGCCGGGTTGCTGAGCGCCGTGACGTTGACGATCCCGCCGTGGCGGTTGTCGGCCGCCAGATCCCAGTTGGTCGTGTTGCCCGAGCAGGAGTTGCGCACGATGATCGAGCCGAAGGTGTCGCAGTCGATCCCGCGACCGTTGCCCGTGCAGTTGTTGTCCTCGATGCGGTTGTCGATGCCCGCGGTATGAATGCCGGCGCCCGCGGTGCCGCCGCTGCCCGTACCGTTGAGCGAGCACACATTGCCGCGAATGATGCAGCGGTTGGTGGCCCGGATGCCATCGACTCCGTTGCTGACGCTAAGGCACGATGCGATCAGGCAGTTGTCCGTCGCGCGGATCCCATCGGCCGTGTTGTTGCGGGCGCTGCACCCGATGAACGAGCAGCCGGACTGGACCAGAAAACCGGAGGACCCGCTCCCCTCGGCCGTGCAGTGCTCGAAGCGTGTGTTTCCCGAGGATGAGAATCCATAAAACTTGTGCAGTTGTGCGGTGCAATCGCGCACAATACAGCGAACGCCCAATGCGATGCCCAGCGCGTTGTTCACAGCGGTACAGTTAGTCACCACCGAGTCGGTGCCGACCTGCAAGCCGATGTTGCCATTGTCACGCACTGTACATGCTTCGACGATGCACGAGTGGCTGCACTCAATGCCGATGTTTCCATTGGCCTGAACGATGCAGTGGCGGACAATGGCGCATGTGCCCACGCTGATGCCGCGATCACCATTATCAGCCGTGATGATGTGTTCGACGAGCGCATTGTGTCCTGTGATGAACTGGACGCCCGATCCGCCCCAGTTGCGCACGATACCATTGCGGACGATGATGTTGCGGTACTGGCCGGAGTTTGCAGCGATCCCCGTGAAGATGCCTCCGACCCCCAGGACCGCAAAGCCGCCCAGGTCGATCGATACGTCGGACGATTCAATGAGAATGCCATACTTGTCGGGTTGGCCTACGAGGTTGCCGCTCAGGTAATAACTGCCCGGCTGCGAGATGCGGTAGGTCGCGTCGGCCGTGCCTGGCGTGTTGGTCGCGTTGATCGCGATGCGCGGCTCAACCTCGGTGAGCGTCTTGCCCGTCGGCGCAATCGGACCAGGTGGCGGATTCAGAGGGCCGGCGTGCGCAGTGCGCGAACCGGCAAAGAGTGCCCCCGCAGCCAGCCCGCCCAGCCCGGCAAGCAGCGCACGACGGTCGGCACCGATTCCACCGGGGAGGGACCCACTGGCTTCATAAGAATCTACGGACATGGCCTGGTTCTCCGTTCCTGCTTGTGATGCTCGCTCGGGCTGAGAAAAGCAACGAATGCCACCGCAGCACCGCCGATAGAGCAAGGTACCGTACAACCGCATCGCATGCAAGACTTCTGATTGAAAAACCCAACTGATGAACCGCCAGAAGAGGCTTGCTCAACCTGCCAAGCGGGAGACACGTCTCCAAATTGGATGGGTGACTGGCAGAGTCCCCGGCGTGGCCCCACGACTGCACGCCGGGAGCCGCAGGCCGCGTGTACCATCTGCCCAATGCACGTTGACATCTGCCACCTTGCGCTTTGTCTTGCCACATCGCCGCTGCTCGAAGTCGGAGGCCGCGCCCACGTCGCGCTTGTTCACTTTCCGATCGCGCTGGTCGCGGCAGCACTGTTCTTCGAACTCGTGCGCCTCGCCCGACGCCGCACATCACCCTCACCCGCGGCACTCGGCTGCTTGGCGCTCGGTCTGGCGGGCGGACTCGCGGCCATCGCCAGCGGCTGGCTGCACGCCGACGCCGAAGGCCTGAGCGGTTCGCCAGCCGTCGAGTGGCACCGCTGGACCGCCATCGTGTCGATCGCGGCAGTCCTGCTCACTCTTGGGCTTGCGCTTGCAGGTTTAAAGGAAACCGCCGTGAGTGTGCGCCGCCTCTCGGTGGTGTTTCTTGTTCTGGCCGTTGCTCTGGTCAGCCTCGCGGGGCATCAAGGCGGCGAACTGGTGTGGGGCAAGGGCTACCTCCTGGCACCACTCAAACGCGCCGCAGCCGCGACCGATTCTCTTCCCGTCGCGCCGGAACTTTCCATTGAACCGTCAGCCGGGCCGGTGAGTTTCGCGCGCGATCTCGCGCCGATCTTCGCAGCCGCATGCATCGAATGTCACGGCCCCGACAAGCAGAGCGGCAAACTCCGCCTCGACACCTACCAGCACCTCTCCGCAAGCCCGTACTTCGATGAGATCGTTGTGCCCGGCATGCCCGAACTCAGCAGCCTCCACGAGCGCATCACACTGCCACAATCTCACGCCGACTTCATGCCCAAGCGCGGCGTCCCCCTCCCTGCCGAACACGTCGAACTCATTCGGCAGTGGATCGAACAGGGTGCAAGCCCAAGCGCGTCGGCGATTCCCGCACGCGACCACATCACACACGTCGTGCACGAGGCATCGCTCCACACCAAACCCGCCGACCCCACGCAACCCTGGTGGCACGACGCAACGTTCTATCAGATCTTCGTTCGCTCCTTCGCCGACTCGACCACCGGCCCGCTCGCCGGCGACGGCATCGGAGACCTGCGCGGCCTCATCGAACGACTCGACTACCTCAACGACGGCGACCCCACCACATCCACCGACCTCGGCGTGAGCGGACTCTGGCTCCTGCCGATCAACCCTTCACCGAGCTATCACGGCTACGACGTCACCGACTATCGCGGCGTGAACCCGCAATACGGCACGCACGAAGACCTGCGCGAACTGCTGGCCGAATGCCACAAACGCGGCATCCGAGTTATCATCGACCTCGTCATCAATCACTGCTCGTCGCAGCATCCGTGGTTCCTCGAAGCCATCGACCCCAATAGCGACAAGCACGACTGGTTCGTCTGGCGCGACGAGCCGCTCACCGGCCCCGGCGCACCCAATCACACTGTCTGGCACGACCGCCAGAAACGCCGCAACAACAAGGTCTACTACGGTTTCTTCTACCACGGCATGCCCGACTTCAATCTGCGTTCCCCATCCGCCACCGCAGCCATTCATGACTTCTCACGCTACTGGCTCGCCGACATCGGCATCGACGGCCTGCGCCTCGACGCCATCAAGCATCTCATCGAAGACGGCGTAGTCTTCGAAAACACCGCCGAAACCATCGCATGGCTCGAAGACTACCGCGCTGCCATGCACCGTGCGGCCCCCGAAGCGTTCCTAGTCGGCGAGATCTGGGCTTCAACCGAACAAGTCCAGCGTTACATCCCCGGCGGGGTCGATTCGGCTTTCGAGTTCGACATCGCATTCGCGATCGCCGAAGCGCTCAACTCGGCCAAGGCAGCCCCACTTGCAGCCGCACTCAAAAAGGCTTACAACGCTTACGGCTCGGGCATCTATTCGACATTCATCGGCAACCACGACATGGACCGAGTGCGAAGCCGGCTTGGCAACTCGATCGAGCGTGCTCGGGCCGCTGCCAGTATCCAGTTCACCATGCCCGGCGTGCCGTTCATCTATTATGGAGAAGAGATCGGCATGATCGGCACCAAACCCGACCCCGACCTTCGCACACCAATGCAATGGACCAGTGAGCCCGAGAAGGCCGGGTTCTCGAACGTAAACCCCTGGCGAGCACCAAATCCCGATACGCCGAACGTCAACGTTGCCGTTCAAACCGATGACCCGCAAAGCCTCCTGAGTCACTACCGCACGCTCATCCGCCTGCGCCAGGCGACACCGGCGCTTGCAGTCGGCGACTTCATGCTCGCAAGCGCGTCAAGCCCGCAGGTGCTTGCGTTCACTCGCACTCATCAGCACCAGACTGTCCTCGTCATCATCAACCTCAGCGACCAGGCTCTCGAAGGCGTGACCATCAAGCCTCACGACAGCGTGCTCGCATGTGCAGGCCCGCTACGCGATGTCCTTGCCTCAGCAACGGTTAATCCGCGCCAGGGCCAGGACACTTGGACTCCCATCGCTTCGCTCGCGCCCTATGCCTGCCACGTCATCGTGTGCCGCAGCGAGTAACCGCGGCTTTGCTCGTGTTGTTTACGACTTCCCGCACCCGGCCGAGAACTGCCCCAGGAAGATCTGCACATCAAAGAAGTCGTGCACGCCATCGTCATTCAGATCTGCCGAAGGCTGACTCGCGGAAAACGCCGCGAGAAATGCCGAGACATCAAAGAAATCGACCAACCCGTCGCCATTGAAGTCTGCCGGGCACGACGTCGTAGGCTGCTCTGCAATCGCTACGAGATTCAGCCCAAAAGAGGTCGTAAGCGTCAACGACTCGGCAACCAACGTCAGAATCACGTTCGCGACCACGCCTTCTGTCAGCGTCGGCAGTTCGATCGGAAACGGCGGTAACTCAAATCCCTCGATCGGCAACTCCACTTCCGCCTCCTGCGTCTCCACCGCAATGCTGATTCGAAGCGTCCCACCCGCCAACCGCTCGATCTGACCCGAAAGGGGCAGTGCGACCGGCAAACCATCAATCGGCGTCTCGACAGGTTCCGATCCGGGAAGACCGATGGAAAGTGTCAACGAAATCTCCGCAGTCAACAACGCGGTGAAGCCAAAGACATTCGGGTCCTCTGTCTCCGTCAACACTCCAACACCCGCATCGACTTGTGCAACTTCAGCGCGGCTCACATCGCCGATTTGCCCGAGCGGAACCGTAATCGGAATTCCTCCTGGATAGATAAACGTCGGACTGAACGTGCGAAACAAATCATACAGCAACGTAGCCGAAAGATTCGTTGCGCCGACACTTCCGTTGAGTAAATCCAGTGTCAAGCCGTCGATCGAAAACTGCAACCCCTCGAAATCAATGTCGATCACGAACCCACCGGCTGGTGAACCATCGACCTCTGTAGCTGTCTCGAGGTCGATCGTCACCGGAATGGGCATGTTGCCCGAACCGCCAAACAACCCGGGTCTCGTCTGAGTCCCCGTTGGATTCGTGTCAGCGTCGTAATTGCCGATCAACGTTCCTGCCGTTGCCAGAACTGCGTCCGCACCGAAAGCAGCCGAACTCGCCTTGCTATTGACCGTAGCCTCGAACGACTGCCCCATCGCTGCTCCCGCGAGCATCCCGAGCGCCACCATACCAGTCAATCCCCTCATCGCGATCTCCTCTCAGTGTGAACCACATGAAGTATACCGAGCGACAGAGTGGGCACAAGAAAAGTGCCTGGCATCGCCAAAAGAGTGTCGGAACAAGAAGGGGATTGGTCCAATAACTCCGCTTCGCGTACTTCAATGCGGGTGATGTTCGTTCAACTTATCGAAGTGCTTGCTCAACACGCGTTCGAGTTTGTCCGCCCCGACCGAGACGACAGCAAAGAAGTCATCCCCATGGTGTTCAATGACAAAAGGCTCGTGTCCCGCGGGTCTTGCCTCCATCAGACAACGCTTGTCATTAGGCGAGTGCTTGACTCCATTATGATCGCTCACGTGGACCTCAACCCGTGTAATCCGTGTGGCGTACCGCCCGATACTCCGTTCTAGTTCTTCCCGGATGTGCTGCTCAAGTGACTCACTGCCTTTGACATCTGCGAAGTTGACCTGCACCTGCATGGCGTTTCCTCCTTGTCAAGTGGTACGAACACTGAGGGACACGGTTCGCCCTCTGCTACCACTCCGGCCCACCGCTGTATCGTCCATAAATATCCGCCATCGCCTGAGTCATTTCACCGAGTGTACACCCTGCAAGCGCAGCGTTGACCAGTGCTGGCATCACATTGGTCGGCTCAAGCCCAAGTTCACCGGCCGACTGCACATACGCACACACCACTCCGCCACGCATCAGTTTCGCCCCCGGCGAACCCGGATCACCATCGCGGCAGGTCATGCGGATGCGCTCCAACGCCTCACGCACCGCTGCAACGTCTCGATTCGCCTTGAACGCGCCAAGCCTGCTCACCTGATCATCCTCGACTTCACTCCCGATCATGAGAATGTCGATTGGTCTCTTCTCATTATCCTCGGTGTACTCATTGACGCCCACAATAATGCGATCGCCCGCTTCACACTCTTCACTGAATCGATAGCTCGCTTCGGCGATCTGCCGACGGAAATACCCCTTGTTGATCCCCGCGACAACGCCGCCCCCATGCTCGATCGACCAGTGCGACTTGCACGCAGGCCATTGACCCCCCGCCATGCCGTCAATCTCTTCAATCAGTGCCAGCGCCTCGGCCTCGACACGATCGGTCAGCGACTCGATGAACCACGAACCACCAAGCGGATCGGTCGTTCGTGTCACTCCTGTTTCGTGTGCCAGGATCTGCTGCGTGCGCAGCGCCACCGTCACGGCCTGTTCTGTCGGCAAGCCCAGAGTCTCATCCATCGAATCGGTGTGCAGGCTCTGACACCCGCCGAGCACTGCCGCCATCGCCTGATACGCCACACGCACGATGTTGTTCAGCGGCTGCTGCTCCGTCAGGCTGCACCCTGCCGTCTGCACATGCGTCTTCATGTACCAACTCTTCGGACTCTTGGCGCCGTACACATCGCGCATCCGCCGCGCCCAGATCCTTCGCGCCGCGCGGAGCTTCGCGATTTCCTCGAAGAACTCATTGTGGCTGTTGAAGAAGAAACTCAGCCTCGGTGCAAACTCGTCGATCTCAAGCCCGCGCATCAGACACGCCTCGACATACTCCATCCCGTCGCGCAACGTGAACGCCAACTCCTGAGGCCCGGTCGATCCTGCCTCGCGAATGTGATACCCCGAAATCGACACACTGTGCCATCTCGGAACAAGCCGTGACTGAAACTCGATCGTGTCCACAACCAGTTTCACCGAAGGTTCGGGCGGATAGATGTATTCGTTCTGCGAGTGGAACTCCTTGAGAATGTCGTTCTGCAACGTCCCGCCCAGCGTGTCCCACGAAATCCCGCGCTGCATCGCCATGCCCAGATACATCGCCCAGATTGCCGCAGCCGGACCGTTGATCGTCTGGCTCACCGTTACCGTGTCAACGGGAATGTCCGAATACAACCGGTGCATGTCCTCGATCGTGTCGATCGCAACACCACACTTGCCAACTTCACCCAGACACAGCACATCATCCGAGTCCCGGCCCATCAGCGTCGGCAGATCAAACGCTGTCGACAGGCCAGTGTTCGCCTTTGTCGAGGTCTTCGCCGCTTCGAGCAGGTACTTGAAACGACGATTCGTATCATCCGCCGAGCCAAACCCCGCAAACTGCCGCATCGTCCAAAGCCGCGTGCGGTACCCTTCGGGAAACAGCCCTCGCGTGTACGGAAACTCACCCGGAGCCGCGATATCTCGCTCCACCTGCTGCAACGATTCAGGCAGATTCTCCGGACCATACATCGGGTCCAGCACAATCCCCGAAATCGTCACCGCGTGCGGGTCAATGTCCGGCCCAACGATCCTGCTCGTGCCAACCGCCGATCCTGCCATCGTCATGTGCTGCCTCCCATAAGTCCTCGAACCAGACCTGCCCGAACTTTAGGGCATTCTCGAATCTCAGGCTCGGACTGCCCACCCTATTCGATCCGCCTCGCCCAGACCGCACGCCACCTTCCACGCCACGACGGATTTCAAGAAACTGCTGCATCGGCCAGACCCTCTCCATCGAAAGCAAGATTGAGAGCCAGTTCTTCGGGGGTTGTCCCCCGCAAAGGCTCAACACATCGTGAACACTTTTTGAAGGAGTCCTGAATGACCGTTTCTCAACGTCTCACTGCTGTCCTTGCGCTTTCGATTGGGGCAGGCCTCGCTTCGGCCGGCCCAGACAAGACATGCGCTCCCACATGCGCATCCGCCGTTACGGCCGCCTCGGCACAAATTGCCGATATCGCGCATCAGGCCCCAGACATCATCGACACGGCCCTTGCCGCCGGAAACTTCAAGACGCTCGCCGCTGCCCTCACCGCCGCCGACCTCGTCGGCGCCCTCAAGGGCCAAGGACCATTCACCGTCTTCGCCCCCACCGACGAAGCCTTTGCCAAACTCCCCAAGGGAACCATCGAAACCCTTCTCAAGCCTGAGAACAAGAAGATGCTCCAGGCCGTCCTTCTCTATCACGTCGTCCCCGGCGTCGTACCCGCATCGCAAGTCGTCAAGACAACAGGAGCCACCACCCTCGGTGGTCAGCGCATCGAGATCAATGCCTCCAGTAAAGGTGTCATGATCGACGGGGCAAAAGTCACAGCGACTGACATCAAGGCGTCCAACGGCATCATCCATGTCATCGACTCCGTCATCCTCCCCGAGTCGAAAAACATCGTCGAAGTTGCTGCCGCTTCTGGGTCATTCTCAACCCTTCTCGCCGCCGCAAAGGCTGCGGGCCTTGCCGATCTGCTGGGCTCTGAAGGGCCATTCACAATTCTTGCCCCCACCGACGAAGCCTTCGAAAAACTCGGAGCCGCAACAATCTCCAACCTCCTCAAGCCGGAAAACCGCGAAAAACTCGCAGCCGTGCTCAAGTTCCACGTCGTTCCCGGTCGCATCTTCGCCCGCGATGCACTTGTTGCCGGTGCAGCAAACTCGGCCCAAGGCGGAAGCCTCGTCTTCAGCGTCCGCGAAGGACGCCTCGTCGTCAACGGCATCTCAATCCTCGCTACCGACATCGACGCATCCAATGGCGTCATTCATGTGATCGACTCCGTACTCCTGCCGGAGTAATCCGTACGTGGACTCCCTCTGCTCATCTTGTAGCGTTATGTGCAGAGCGTTGCTATCATCGACGCAGCGTTCGAAAGGACTCTGCGTCGTGTCAAGTTCCCTGCTCCAAAGAGTGGCCCAAGGTGACAACGACGCTGTACGCGCATGCATCTCCACCTACAGCGGCCTCGTCTGGTCCCTCGCCCGAAAGTTCTGTAGCACCAACGCCGAGGCAGAAGATGTCGTTCAGGATATCTTTATCTCGATCTGGAAAAGCGCAGACCGTTTCGATCCGACCATCGCTTCCGAACCTACTTTCATCGCCATGATCGCCCGTCGGCGTCTCATCGACCACACCCGCCGAAAGGGACGCAAACCAGCCGAAACCGACATCAATGAACAGGCTTCCGCCCCTTCTCCCCCTTCCAGGCCAGAGCTTTCTGACGAAGCAAACTGGGCATTTCAAGCCTTTTCAACCCTCAACCCGGAACAGCAACGCGTGCTTCGCATGGCTGTCTTTCACGGCCTGTCGCACGAAAAAATCGCCGAATCCACCGATCTCCCTCTGGGCACAGTCAAGACTCACATCCGCCGAGGGCTGATCAAGATCCGCGAAACTCTTGAGGAGAAGTCCAAAAATCGTCCGACGTATCGGGAGCCCGTGTCGTGAATGAGCACACCTCACAACACGATCGCATCTACGACCTGCTCACGCAGCAAGCGACCGGTGCGCTCACGGATTCCGAACAATTGGAGTTGAACAAACTCATGGCCGCCAATCCCGACATCCCCCTCGACGCTCTCGATCTCGCCGCTGCCGCGCTCGAACTCGCATTCCTGCGCGACATCGAGCCCATGCCCGATTCAATCCGACAGAGACTCTTCCGCGCTGCCGATCAGTGGAACGCGTCGCTCCAATCAAGCACCGCCGACAACTCAATCGCAATCGGTGGCCCCGGACCCATTCCCATCTCCCCCGCCACACGTCCAAACTGGTTCGCCTGGACTGGTTGGATTGCCGCTGCAGCCGCAATCGCTTTCGCACTTGTCGTCAAGCAACCTTCCAGCCCAAGCCCTCTCGACGCCGCACAGGCTCGCCAGGCACTGCTCGCCGCCTCTACCGACGCACGCACTGCAAACTGGCTCAGTCTCGACAAGAGCCCCCTCGCCGCACCTGCACCTCACCCGCTCGATCAGGGTGTCGTCGGCGACATCATCTGGAGCGACACCGCCAACGAAGGCTACATGCGCATCAAGGGAATCGCTGCCAATGACCCCCGCGAGTTCCAGTACCAACTCTGGATCTTCGACGCCAACCGAGGCGGACTCGAACAAAACCCCGTCGATGGAGGCGTCTTCGATGTCCGCCTCACCGACTCCGGCGAAGTCATCATTCCCATCGACCCCAAACTCCGCGTCAACCGCGCCACGATCTTCGCCGTCACCAAAGAGCCCCCAGGAGGCGTTGTCGTCTCCGACCGCGACATCGTCTTCCTCGCAGCGCTCCCAGGCTGACAACAATTGCATACTCACAAAAGAACAACGCGAGGCCACCCACCTGGCCCCGCGCTGCAACTTTACTTTCGGCCGCTTTCGCCCTCGACGCGATGATCCTAATCGCACACGTCGCTACAACAAACACTTTGTACCGATTCTCACACTTTTTGCTGTCAAACCACCACAAACGCAAGCGCAAAACCCGTATTACCGGCCCAAGAACACAAGATCCGAGCAAGTCTGCACCGCTCTGTCAAACTCCATCCAACGACCACAACGCATCACAGCAAGTCCTTGGGATGCAAGCGTCTTGCCTCACCCGCGCGGATACTCAAAAACACCGCGCCCCGACTTGTCTCCAAGACGCCCCGCGGTCACCAACTGCCTCAGCAACGGACACGGCCGATACCGCTCGCTGTTGAGTCCTTCCGCAAGCACATCCATGATGTGTGCGCATGTATCGAGCCCGATAAAGTCCGCCAGACGCAAAGGCCCCATCGGAAAATTGCACCCCAGCTTCATGATCCCATCCAGATCCTCAGGCTTGGCAACTCCTTCCATCCACGCATAAAACGCCTCGTTGATCATCGGCATCAACACTCGATTGCTCACGAACCCCGCCCGATCATGAGCAGGGAGTGCCACCTTGTCCATCGCCTCGGCCAGCGCAATCACCCTCCTTGTGACTGCCTCTTCCGTCGCCAGGCCATTGATCACCTCGACCAGTTTCATCACCGGCACCGGATAGAAAAAGTGCATGCCGATCACTCGGCCCGGCCGCTTCGTCGCCGCCGCGATCTCCGTGATGCTGATCGAACTCGTGTTCGTCGCCAGGATCGCACTCTCACCGGCCACCCCATCGAGCCTTGCAAACAACTCCCGCTTGACCTTGGCATCCTCGACCACCGCTTCAATAACGACGTCCGACGAACCAAGTGACTCGAACGTCGTCGAATAACTCAGCCTCGCCTGAGTCTGCTTCATCTGCTCAGCAGTCATGCGTTGCTTCTCGACTGCGCGCGAAAGCAACTTCTCGTGCGTCTGCCGACAGCGATCAATCTGAGCCTCGCTTACGTCATACACCACCGTCTCGAACCCCGCAGCAGCAGCCACTT
Source organism: Phycisphaeraceae bacterium (assembly GCA_019636795.1). Classification (NCBI taxonomy): domain Bacteria; kingdom Pseudomonadati; phylum Planctomycetota; class Phycisphaerae; order Phycisphaerales; family Phycisphaeraceae; species Phycisphaeraceae bacterium. The sequence goes on along the minus strand of JAHBWW010000004.1, from coordinate 257,939 downwards.
GCGCAATCCCGCCTCCCATCTGACCCGACCCCACAACTCCCACTCGCTTCACTTCGTGCATGACATGCTTCCCATATAACGCAACCTGCTTGGCCGCTTGTTCACTGACCCTGCATCCTCCAGGCCATCGCAACACTGTGCTGGCCCACCCTCCATCTTATTCCACTTTCACAAGTGCTCAACCTATCGTTCCTGAGATGGTCGAACCCGTCGCTCAACGCGTTTCACGCCTCCACCCCGCACCCGGTCGCCCAGGTCGGGTCATCGTCTTCCTCGATAATCAGCGCGGCCCAACGCTCGCCGAATCCCGTTGTGTCGATCTCGGCATTCGCGTCGGCACCGCCTGGACCCCTGATCTTGCCTTTGCAGCCGAACGCGGCCAGCGGATCGATGCCGCCAAAGAACGCGCCTTGCGCAATCTCCGAGCCCGCCCTCGCGCACGGGCCGATCTCGCCGCCGCACTGGCTGCGCACGAACCCGACCCCGCCATCATCGCCGAAGCACTCGACGAACTCACCCGCGCCGGGCTCATCGACGACGCTCATTATGCCCAAGCCCTCGTCGAGAGTCAGGCATCGCGAGGTCCGGGGCGGCTTTTTCTCGCCGAGCAGCAACTTGTCCGCTCTGGCATCAAGGCCGAACACATCGCCGAAGCACTTCACAACCAGCACACCGACCCGCTGACCGAAGCGATCAATCTTGTCAACGAACGCCGATCACGTGCGCCCCGCAGCGAGTCCGCTCGCAAAACCGCCGCACGCTTGCTGCGACTCCTTGCCGCTCGAGGATTCGACGAGCACATCGCCCACGAAGCCATCGAAGCCACCTTTGGTCCAGACCTTCTCAACAACGACGAGGACGCATGAATATGACTCAATCCCCCCGTCTCGCCCATCGCTTGACGTTGCATCTTGCACTTTGTGGCTCGTGCGTGTGCTTCGCTGGATGCGGCTATGACCGTTCCCTTGCCGATCGACTGGTCCTCGGAGGAAACACGCAACCAATCGGCCTCGCTACACACCCCGCAAATGACCAGGCACAGCAATCAACTGCATCGCTCCTGACCATGCACCGGGGCGAATGGGCAACGATCGACGTTATCGTCCCCGTCGATGGCACCGCCCACGGCCCGCTCCTCCGTATCGATCGCCGCTTCGCGTTCCGTTCCCCACGCAGCAAGGCCCTGTATCCAACCCCCGACTCGGCGCTCGACCTGCGAGAGTCGAACCGCAGAGGCCTTGTCATCGAAGGTTTCGCCCAACCCGTCCTTGCCCTTGGGCAGACGATCGCGCTGCCTCTGGTCATCATCACTGAAGCCCCCAGCGCTCATGCCTCACCCTCCTCGCGCACGCTGTACAAGCGAGCCTCACAAGGCCGCGCCATCCTCGGCTCTCAGAGCAATCCCACATCCCGACTCGACAGCACTACCCCCGAGTAAGCCGGGCGTCGGCTGATCGAGTTTGCACACGCTACTCGATCTTGGTGCGCATCGACCCGACAAAAAAGACGACGCCCGCGACACATTGCCGCGGGCGTCGATTTCAGATCAGTTCAACTTCGTAACGGACGAACCCGGATTACGGGCAGCCGTTCGAGAAGAGCTGGAGGTAGAGCTGAACGTCGAAGAAGTCCCACATGTTGTCGCCGTTCAGGTCAGCCGAAGCCTGCTGAGACGAGAACGCCTGGAGGAAGTTCTGGACGTCGAAGAAGTCGCACTCATTGTCATTGTTGCGATCGCAGGGGCACGGAACCGGGCCGCCGCCGCCGCCATAGAGACCGACGTAGTTACCAGCCCAGGGACCCCAGAGGAAGCCAGCGCCTCCGGCGCAGTTGTAACCACCGAACCAGTACAGTCCGTCATAGTCAAGGAAGTCGAAACCACCAGCGTAAAGGCCCATGTTGTCGCCTTCGCCGAGGGTGTTGCCCAGATCGCCCGGGGGAACGACCAGACCCATACCGCTGAGGCTGGCGGGAGTCGGCACAGCGAAACTGTAGCCGTAGGCAAAGTTGGCATTGCCATCGCCATTGAGGTCAACCAACGGGCCGTAACCCGAGTTGAACCCGTTGCCCGAGTCGTCGATGCCGTCAGCATCGCCGACTTCGAACTCGGCCAGGCCGGTCAGATCGAGGGTCAGGACCCAGCCAGCGGTGCCAGCAGCCGAACCCGGGAGGTCGGTGATGGTCAGCGCGAAGTGCGGAATGGCGTTCGGCGAACCGATGATGCCGATGTCCACGCCGTCAAAGAGCCACAGGGTCACTTCGTGACCGGCAACGCCGGCTTCTGTCGGGTCCGGGACGGAGGTCGCGTAGAGCATGGTCACGGTGTCGACCACGCTGTTGGGAGCGATCTCGCCGTAGTCCATCATGTGCCAGTCAGTACCGGTACCGGTGTCGCGCAGACCGAAGAAGAACCACTCAGCAAAACCGCACTGATCGTACCCTTCGTTGACCCAGATCGGGTTCGGCGTGCCACGCAGCTGCGTGGGGGCGCCAGTCTGGACCATTTCGCCGGTCGCGGCGTTGAAGTAAATGTGACCGATGCGATCGGCCGGGACGCTGAACAGACCCTCGGTCATCAGAGCCGGGGTGTCATTCGCAGCCGCGACGCTGGCGCAGCCAGCCGCGATTGCCAGAGCAAGACAAGTCTTCGCCTTCATGGAACGCTCCTCTTTCAAAAAGTCCTAAAAAACTGTGGAACCACAACAACTCAAACACAAATCCCCATCCGGGGGAACACAGAACACGTCAACGACGCCCGCACAATCTCTGGCGAGCGCTCAGGAACACAAACCGTTCTTCAACCGCGTAAACAACTCGATCTCTCTCCGTCACCGTCGAACCCTCAAGCCCCACGAGAAGGGGCCGACGTGTTCACACGGTTGCACTCCAAACTGTCATTCCCAGAGATCCCCTTCCCTGAGAGATGAACCAAACGAAACTCTCCTGACCCATGTATCCAAATTGAGCAGAACACTCCATTCAGAAAGGGCCTCGATTCAATATACCCGAATCTCAGAACAATGCAAGCGCCATTGTGAGCAAAATGACCAATTCATTCAAAACCGGACCAAATCCAACCCATCGTTACACCGCACCACCACCCACTTTTATCGGACGCCTGCAGGTCACACTCCGGTAACTGCCGGAGAACACTTGGTTTCCATCATTTTCATGAACTCTTCGAACAGCCCATCCGCGTCATGAGGCCCGGGCGAGGCCTCCGGGTGATACTGCACCGCAAACACGGGACGATCCACCAGCCGGAACCCGGCAACAGTTCCGTCGTTCAGGTGTTCGTGCGTCACCTCGCCGCCGACGGCCTTCAAAGAGTCCCGCTCAACCGCGAACCCGTGGTTCTGTGACGTGATCTCCACACGACCCGAAAAGGCACTCCGGACGGGCTGATTCGCGCCGCGATGCCCGAACGGCAGTTTGTATGTCTTTGCCCCCGCAGCCAGTGCCAGGAGTTGAAGACCTAGGCAGATGCCGAACGTCGGCACGATAACGTTTGGATATGCCGCAAGGACTTCACGCAGCATCGCCACAGTCTGCGTCACTGCAGCAGGATCCCCCGGCCCGTTCGAGATGAACAAGCCGTCAGCTTCGCCATGGCGAAACGCACGCAGGACCTCCGAAGCTGGCGTCGTGTGCGGAATCAACGTCACATCGCACCCATGCTCGGCGAGAATGCGCAGAATGTTCTGCTTGATGCCACAATCCAGAGCAAGCACGCGCAAGCGTCGACTGCCACCCTGCACCAAAGCCCAGTCCCCGCGGTCCTTACTCCACCCACATGGTCGATCGCACCCGACATCGCCCACGAGGTTTTGCCCGTTCATGTGTCGTGTCTCGCGTGCCATGGCCACCAAAGCGGCATCTGACACATCTTCACGGTTGGTGAGTACGCCCGGCATCGCGCCCCGCGTCCGCAGCACCCGCACCAATGCTCGAGTGTCGACGCCTTCAAGCCCCAGCACGCCCGCCCGGGCCAAAAACTCTGAAAGTGAGTGCTCGCCACGAAAATTTGACCACCTTCTGGCGATTTCATGCACAATGAACCCGGAAACATGGACCTTGTCAGATTCAACATCGACGCGGTTGGTCCCCGTGTTCCCGACCAGAGGCGTCGTCTGCACGAGAATCTGCCCCGTGTAGGACGGATCTGTTAAAGACTCCTGATACCCGGTCATCGCGGTGTTGAACACCACTTCGGCCGAGACGAGCACCGGTGCCTGCACCGCTCCGAACGCCCGCCCGCGAAACACACTCCCGTCGGCCAGCGCGAGGCGACCAACGCGAAACCCGTCCGATGAAGTTGGCTTATTGTTCACGAATCAGAGTATAGCGCCGCGTGAACCTCTTCGACCAACATCCTGCACCACTGCCCGAAGAGCTCGATCACGCCTACGTCCGCGTCGTCATCGAACGCGGCATCGAGGGCTTGCTCGGGCACGAAGGCCTGACGTACCGTGGCCGCGACCTGGCCATTGGCCAATGGGTACAGGTTCCCATCGGTCGAAACGCCAAAATTGTGGGTGGCGTTGTCGTCGGTGCGGGCGGAAAAGAGTTGCTCGAAGGCCTCAACCCCGCGCGGGTAAAGTCGGTGCTCGAGTCCGGCCGGGCGGTGCTCTCACCTCAGCTCGTCGAATTGGCCAAGTGGATTGCTCGCTATTACGCCTGCCCGTTGGGATTGGTCATCAAGGCCATGCTTCCGAGTTCGGTTAAGTCTCGCGTCGGCGAGCGCACCCGCACAGTGCTCAGGCGTTCGTCAGATGTCCTCCCGCCGGAGCGCATCGCGTCGATGCCCCCCGCTGTTCGCCGAGCCCTTGATGCAATAACCGAGCTCCCCGAATCCAACTTTCCGATCGAACCGCGCGCCCTGGCTCGGCTCGCGCATTGCTCGAACGTCGGCCCTGTCAATCGCCTTATCGAAGCAGGCACGCTGGAGGCATTCGAACACGCCGAGGTTGCCGCTGCAGATCAAGCCTGGGTTTCGGCACATGCTTCGCCGCCTCCACCACCCACGCCGACTGCTGCGCAGCAGAAGATCATCAACGCCACCACCCTCACGCTCGGCTCGCACGCGGTCCATCTCCTGCGCGGCGTGACAGGATCTGGCAAGACCGAGGTCTACCTCCGCCTCATCGCTGAGGCTTTGCAACGCGGGCAGACAGCGATCGTCCTTGTACCCGAAATCGCGCTGACTCCTCAAACCGTACGACGTTTTTCGGAGCGTTTCGGTCCGACGCCGCTCGCGGTGATTCATTCACAACTGACGGGCGCGCAACGTCATCAAGCATGGGCCAGATGTGCCCAGGGTCACGCTCGAATCCTCATCGGTCCGCGATCGGCGATCCTCGCTCCGATGCCGAACCTTGGTCTGATTATCGTCGACGAGGAACACGACAGTTCGTACAAGCAGGACCAGGCTCCGCGCTATCACGGCCGCGATGTCGCCATCAAACGTGCACAGCTCGAAAACGCAGTGGTGCTCCTGGGTTCTGCCACGCCATCGCTCGAGTCGTGGAACAACGCAGTTGGCCATTCCGCTCGGTATGAACTGCACACACTTCACGATCGAGTCAGTGGCGGCATACTTCCGCCTGTTCATATCGTCGATCTCGCGAAGGAACAACACGCCGAACGACGAGCTTCGCGGCGTCCGACCATCGACCTGATCGGCCCCTCCATCGAGCAGGCGCTGCGCGAAACTCTTGCTCGCAATTCGCAAGCCATTTTGCTCCTCAATCGCCGCGGCGAAGCCGGGTATGTCGCCTGCGCCAGCACACGCTGCGGCTGGTCGATGCGATGCTCATCGTGCGACGTTTCGCTCACTGCTCATCGCCTGCCCGCATCGGGCGACACCCGCTTTCTTCGCTGCCACCACTGTCTGGCTGCCGAACGCACGCCTCAACATTGCCCCTCGTGCAATGGGCCGATGATTCTGCTTCAACCCGGCACTCAGCACGTCGAGCGTGAACTCGAACAGCGATTGGGTCTCAGGGCCGATATCGACTTTTATCGCGTCGATTCCGATTCGATGCGCACGGGCAACAACTACTTCGATGTCCTCGACCGGTTCGGATCAGGGCAGATACGCGTCCTTCTCGGCACACAGATGATCGCCAAGGGCCTTGACTTTCCGAACGTCGGACTCGTCGGCGTGCTCAGTGCCGACACCTCCCTCTTCATGCCGGACTTTCGCGCACAGGAACGTACATTTCAACTTGTCAGTCAGGTCGCGGGTCGCGCCGGGCGTGGCTCGATCGAAACCTTTGGCCGCGCTCGCGTCATCGTGCAGACCATGAATCCGCAGGATCCATCGATTGTCCTTGCTGCTGCGCATGACTACGAGACATTCGCCCGCCGCGAACTGGCGATCCGCCGCGCAGCACGCCTCCCGCCGACCACACGCATGGCCCGCATCGTCGCCCGCCACGCCAATCTTGAAAAAGCAAAATCTCTCGCCGATGCTGCACGCGATGCGCTCTTGCCGCACATCACGCAGGATGTCGAGCTCGCAGGCCCGATGCCGTGCACTCTTGCACGCCTCTCCGATCGATTCCGGTTTGAGATTCGCATCATGACGCCGTCCGCGCGTACGCTCATGCATGTGCTGGCTGGTGCCCGCGCGTCAACCCACCTGACCAGCGACGCAGAGTACGCCATTGACGTGGATCCGATCTGGCTCTTGTGACCGAGCAATGCCTATTCCCGCTCAACAACGCGCGATTGTCCTTGGCCTCGGCAAGTTCGGAGGCGGCGTCGGAGTCGCTCGCTATCTCGCATCGCTCGACATCCCCGTTCTTATTGTTGATCGCCTCGATGCTGATGACTTGAACGAGTCGATTGCTGCTTTGGCGCCATACGTCGAACACGGTTCAATCAAACTTCAACTCGGTTGCGATGATCTCCCGCAGACCGACGAGCGAGACATGATCGTCGTCAACCCGGCCATTTCAAAGCCGTGGGAACATCATCAACTCTCAGCCGCCCGCGACCGAGGCGCTCGCATCACGACAGAAGTCGAACTCTCCATACTTGCATTGATCGACCGCGGCGGGCCTAACCTGCGCATCATCGGCATCACCGGCAGCAACGGCAAAAGCACCACCACAGCAATGATCGGCACTGCGCTCGAAACTCTTGGCATGCCTGCGCTCGTTGGCGGAAACATTGGTGGATCGCTGCTCGGCGAACTCCATAGTGTCACGCGCGACTCTGTCATTGTGCTTGAACTGTCGAGCGCGATGCTGTGGTGGTTGCGCGAGTGTCGCGAATTTCGGCCAACTGTCGGCGTCATCACGAACTTCGTCCCCAATCACCTCGATTGGCACGGCGACGAAGCACACTACCGATCAAGCAAGCAGGTGCTGGCTCTGAACACGCGCCCTGGAGGAACCGTCATTCTCGGCCCCGGCGTGCACGACTGGCCGACTGCGCACGGTGTAGAGCGGCGCATCATCGATCGCGCCGTTCGAGTGCCGCTTCTTGCCGTGCCGGGGCACCACAATGAACTCAACGCCGCCTGCGCGCTTGCTGCGATTGAAGCACTCTCGCTGGATTCGGCTACTGCGCTGCCTGGAATTCAGCAGTTCAACGGATTGCCGCACCGTCTCGCGCTCGTCGGCGTCCATCGCGGCGTTCGCTTCTACGACGATTCCAAGTCTACCACTCCCGAAGCCACGCTCCTCGCGATTCGGGCACTGCAAGAAGCGGGGTGCGAGCGCATCCATCTGATCGCGGGCGGATATGACAAGAAGGTCTCGCTCGACGCTATTTCTGCTGCCGCTGCCCAGCTCGCAACGCTCGCCGCCATCGGCGCTACTGCTCCAGCACTGTGCAAGCACGGCGGCATCAACTGCCAGACACTCGATGGTGCTGTGGAAACAATCATGTCTCGCGCGCAGGCTGGCGATGCTGTCCTGCTCAGCCCCGGATGCGCCTCGTGGGATCAGTTCAGCAACTTCATTGAACGGGGACAACGGTTTGCAGAACTTGTCGGGAGATTCGGCCAATGAGGGCGGCATTGCTCACACTGGCCCTGGCCACGCTCGCGGGGTGCGCGTCCTCGCCGCGCAATCAATCGGCAAGTGAACCGTTCGAGTCAACAAGACCCTCAACAGAGTCTCGTTTCATCGAAGTTTTTCCGCATGTGCGCCTCGATCTGGCCTCCCGCACCATCGAAATCGACGCGCGTATTGCAACAGACATGCACGATCCGCAGACGCCCGATGTGTACCTCGAACTGATCGCATGCTCGCCTGACTCGCGTGAACACGAGGCTCTCGTCGTCACCGACGCCAGACCTTCGCACATCCACGCTGCTCTCTTGATGCTCGGTCTTGAGCCGGGCTCGCCAGGTCGCTTCGAACTTGCCGATGGCTCGCTTCGCGCGATCCCTCCGACAGGCCCACCGCTCGAGGTGCACTTTCGCGTGCCACCCGATGGCGGCGCAGCGCTTGTCCCGCCTGAAAACTGGATCGAAGTTCTGCCTGATCGAAGCACGCTCGGACCACAGCAATGGGTGTTTGCTGGTTCGGCAATCCGCCGAATTGCCGGGCAGGAGCGATACTGGGCCGATCTCGAAGGCACGATCATCGGACTGACGACCTTCGGCTCCGAGGTCATTTCCCCGCTCGCGATGCATCATCCTGATTCGATGATCCAGACGCCTTCGTTCCTCGCTCGCAACCCGTCAATTCCGAAGTTCGCTGCTCCGGTGGCGATCATCATTCGGTCTAGCGAGGATAGATCCGAACCCTGATCGTTGCACGAGTGGCGTTGCTCTCGTCGCTCGAGACAACCACGAACGGTAGTTCCCCGCCATTGAGCAGCCTGCCGGTATAGACCGCTTCGAGGAAGTCGTTGCGAGTTGCGATCAACCGCCCATCAACCGAAAGCACAATCTGACCCGGGCGCAGCCCCAGTCTCGATGCGATCGATCCTTCCGTGACCGTCATGATCGCCGCGCCAGTCCCGCCGTTCTCGAGATAGACCGTCCGCACGCGCACACCGAGTTGCCGGTAGACCTGGCCTTCGATCCGATCGAGCATATTCGAGAGCGGCATTTCATCGAGTGTGATCTGCACCGGCAACAACCGATCACCCCGCAACACCTGCATCGGAATCACCGCTCCTGGTCTCGACGAACTGATCAACGCCTGCAAAGCCTGCGAACCCGTGACCGAGTAGTCCGCGATCGACACAATGACATCGTCAGCCCGCAAACCTGCACGGGCTGCTGGACCATCGTCGATCACCCGAGTCACACGAGTGCCAACCACCGACGAGCCATCCGGGAGCGACACGCGATCTTCGCTTTCGCGAAACTGCACGCCCACGAACCCGCGCGCCACCTGGCCCCCTTCGATGATCTGCGACACAATCGGCTCAATCGTCCCGACCGGAATCGCGAAACTGATGCCCGCAGAGTCGCCCGAGTCCTGCGTTCCCTGCGTGTCGCGCCCGGTCGCGATCGCGACGTTCATCCCTACCAGTTGCCCGCGAACATCGACCAGAGGCCCACCGGAATTGCCCGGATTGACCGCAGCATCGGTCTGAATGAAATTCGTGTACCCCCCGAACCCGAGCGACCCCGACGGGTTTCGCCCGAGTCCCGACACGATCCCCTCGCTCATTGAGAACTTGAACCCGAATGGCGAGCCGAAGGCATACACACGCTCACCCTTGCGAGGCACACGCCCACGCGCGAGCGTCAGCGGAAAGAGCCCGTCGGACGTATTCACTCTGAGGACCGCAATATCTGTAAAAGGATCGGCCCCGATCAGTTCGGCCTGAACAACTCGCCCATCGAAGAACTGCACCCGTACTGCATCCGCCCCGCGCACGACGTGCGAGTTGGTCACGATGTGCCCGCGCTTGTCGAGCACCCATCCCGAACCTGTAGTCGAAGCGCGAGACCCCGACGAACTCACATCGACATGGACCACGCCCGGCTCGATCGCCTCCGCAATCGCAGACACCGCACGGTCGATTCGCTCGAGAATGTCATCTTCACCAAGCGTCTGATGCGCAATATCAATGCGCACTGCCGTGGCACTGTGGCCGATCTTGCGCAGTGCCGTCGGAGCCGCCTGCAGGACCGTCAAGGCAGTCAGCAACACCACCATCGCGGGCATAAATGTCAAAAAGCGTCTCATGGGTTTCTCCGGTCGGTCCTTCCTGCCTCTTCGCAGCCTACCACACCATGGATTGTCGATCGAGACAATACCGTCGCATTCTGTTCGGATTCGCTGGCTGTACGGGTCAGCATGACGCACAACCGCGCCATCTATTGCAATCGGTCATCTGGTCATCGCGGGCCGGACTTCTGATTCCGCTCGATCAGGGCATCGCGCACCGCTTCGGAAAGCTTGGCCAGCTCGCCTTCGAGCATGCCGTACCCCTCTCCGCCCATCTGCTTCGCTGCAACACGCTGCACCCACATCGACGCGGCATCCCGAATCGCCTCACCAAGCTTCAGCACAGGCACGGCAAACCGTGGCGGAACATCCGACAATCCGAGCAGATCATGGACCACGAGAATCTGCCCATGGCATCCCGCTCCCGCCCCGATCCCGATCAGAGGCAGCGACGTATGCGCCATGATTGCGTCCGACACCGCCTCGGGCACCGCTTCGACCAGGAGCAGCGCAGCGCCAGCGTCCTCCATCGCCATCGCATCGCGAACCAGAGCCGCAGCCTCCTTCGCTGTACGCCCCGCTGCCCGGTATTGGCCTTCCATCGCAACCATCTGAGGCCTGAGCCCCACATGAGCACACACCGGTATTCCCGCCCGCGAAAGCTTGCGAACCAGACCAGCATGCTGCGCGTCTACTTCCAGCTTGACGACATCGGCCTGCCCTTCGGTCATAAATCGACCGGCGTTGCGCATCGCGCTGGCATCCGAAGCGTGATAGCTCATAAACGGCATGTCCGCCATCACCAGTGCCTGGCTTGCGCCACGCCGCAACGCCGCGGTCAACGCGATCATGATTTCCAACGGCATATCCGTGGTCCGGTCGTACCCGAGCACAACCTGGGCTGCCGAATCGCCCGCCAGCAACACATGCACGCCCGCTCGATCAAGCCATCTGGCCATCGTGGCGTCATACGCAGCAAGACAAGCAAAGGGCTCTCTCCGGGCTGCCATCTGCCGCAAGGTTCGCAGCGTCACCCGCCTGGGCCCGGTCGGTTCCACGTTCACGCTCATGGCAAAGTATACGTTGAACCAAGCACAGGCTCCGCGAAGTGATTACCATGCTCTCATGGTGCCTTCGCCCTTCCTCGAACTTCACCACGAGCAGACCCATCGAGCCGCTCGACTCATGGTCCGTCATGTCGCTCGTTTTCTGCGATCGTGTCCGCGCGGATCACCGATCACCCTTCTCGATACGGGCATCGGCGCGGCCGAAGCGTGTCAGGATCTCCTGCGCCGCACACGCGACCGCGGGTGCCCCCTTCGGGTCGTCAGCATCATCGATACCCAAGGCCCCAGCTCACGCCCCGAACCCACGGCACAACTCGAAGCCTTCGAACGCATCGCCATGAGTCCATTCGACGCCATCAATGCCTTCGGCCCAGGATCCTTCGACTTCGTCTGCACTCAACTGCGAACCGCAACCCTACGCGAAGTCCCGCGCATGACCTGGCTGCGGATGATCGATCGCCTTGCTTCCAAGGGAGTCGTCTGGGTCGATCACACGCACCGCCCGGGACTCAACAAGCGTCAGGTCATCGAACTGGCCGATCGCGTAGGGATGAACTACCTCCGCTACCACCGCCCGCTCGGTTCGCCGTGGTTCGTCATGCGCGGGCTCAAGACCTGACGCCACAGCGTGCTACCCTTGCGTATGAACCACTGCCTCTCTGTCATCGTCGCAGCAGTGCTGCTCGCCTCGCACGCCCCCGCACAGAGCATCGAAAAGTTCGTCTCAGGCCTGCGAAAGCCCGTCGACTTTGCTGCCGATCCCACTCAGGACGACCGCTTCTATGTCGTCGAGCAGGTCGGCGCAATTCGCATCATCGAAGGCGGAAAACTTCTCGATGAGCCTTTCTTCTCCTCCGATCCATCCAACTTCACGGACAAGAACTGGGAGCAAGGCCTGCTCGGCATCGCACTTGACCCCAAGTTCGCCGACAACAAACGCGTTTACCTCAACTATTCGGCCAAAGATGGCTCCACTCACATCAGCCGATTCATCGCGCAGTCGCCACACAAACTCGACCCCGCATCCGAAATGGTCATCCTCGTCGTCAAACAACCCTTCGGCAACCACAACGGCGGCAGCCTCCGATTTGGGCCCGACGGCATGCTCTACATCGGCCTGGGCGACGGCGGCGCGGCCGACGACCCGCTCAACGCCGGCCAGCGCCTCGACACCATGCTCGGCAAGATGCTCCGCATCGACGTCACCTCCGAGCCCGAAGAAGGCAAGTCCTACGTCATCCCCAAGGACAACCCATTCATCGGGCGCGAAGGTGTCTTGCCCGAGATCTGGTCCTATGGCCTGCGCAACCCCTGGCGATATGAGTTCGACTCGCTCGGACGACTCTGGATCGCCGACGTCGGCCAAAACCGCTACGAAGAAATCCACCTCCAGAAAGAAGGCTCCAAGGGTGGCGAAAACTACGGCTGGAAGATCATGGAAGGCTTCGGCGTGTTCCGCCGCGGCGGGCAGCGTTCACAGGATCCCCCACGCCTGAGCCCCGAGCAGCACGCCGAGCGCGGACTCGAAGCCCCCATCTGGGCCTACCGCCACGACCCCGATGGCTCAATCACCGGCGGCTACTTCTACGAGGGTCAGAAGATCCCGTCATTCAAGGATCGCTACTTTTTCGCCGAGTTCCAGCGCGGACGCTTTTGGTCGTTGCGACTCCGCGATGGGGCCGCCTTCGACGTGGCTGAGCACACCGATCTTCTGAACCCGGTTCTCGAAGGCCAGAGTCCACTTCAGCGCATCTCCTCGTTCGGCAAAGACAATCACGGCGAACTCTACCTGCTCGACATCCGCGCCGGCGCGATCTATCGCCTTGTGCCCTGATCGCTCACCACCATCACCTACCATCGCCTCATGCCGGTCGTCGCAGCCACCAACATCGCCCACTCTTTCGGGAATGACATCATTCTCGAAAACTGCTCCATCAGCGTCGAGCCCGGCGAACGCATCGGCCTGGTCGGACGCAACGGCGCGGGCAAGTCCACGCTCCTGCGCATCCTCAGCGGCCGCCTCAAGCCCGACTCAGGGCTTGTCTCGTCGCAGCGCGGCATCACCGTGTCGTATCTCGAACAGGACCCCAGACTCACTCCGGGTCAGACTCTCAAGGACGAAGCCGAAGCCGCCTTCAACGCCCTGCACGAACTCCACATCGAACTGCACAAGGTCTTTGACGAAATGGCGAGCGCGACCGGCGAAACTCTCGCCCGACTTCTACGCCGCCAGGAAGACCTCGAACGCCGCATCGAAGCCGCCGGCGGACACGCCATCGACCACCGCATCACCGAAGTTCTCCATGGCCTCGGGTTCACCACCGAGCAGTTCGCTCTGCCCGTCGAAGCGCTCAGTGGCGGGCAGCGTTCGCGGCTGGCCCTGGCGCGCGTTCTGCTCGAACAGCCCGACCTCATGCTCCTCGACGAACCGACCAATCACCTCGACATTGCCGGCCGCGTCTGGCTCGAACGATTCCTGCGCGACGAATACAAGGGTGCCGTCGTCCTCGTCTCGCACGATCGCTACCTGCTCGACAACGTCGTCGATCGCATCCTCGAAACCGAACTGGGCCGCCTGATCGAGTATCCCGGCAACTACCACACCTTTCGCAAACTCCGCGCCGAACGCCGCATCGCGCAGCAGCGGGCCTACGAGAACCAGCAGGTCCAGTTCAAGCGTGAAGAGGCCTTCATCCGCAAGTACAAAGCCGGGCAACGTGCCAAGCAGGCTCGGGGGCGCGAGTCTCGCCTCGAGCGCCTCCGCGAGGATACTTCGCTCGAACGCCCGGTCGAACTGGCCACACTGCGCCTGAACCTCCCCAAGGCTGAGCGATCGGGCGACCTGGTCGTCACCGCACGAGGCCTGTCAAAGTCGTACACCGACGACGACGGCTCAAAGAAAGTGCTCTTCCACGATCTTGATGTTCAGATCTCGCGCGGCGAGCGATGGGGCATCATCGGCCCCAACGGCGCGGGCAAGACCACTCTCGTACGCACGCTCCTCGGGCTCATCGATCCCGACTCGGGCACGACCAAACTCGGCACCAAACTCGTCATCGGCTACTACAGCCAGATGCACGACGATCTCGACCCCGAGCGGCCCGTCTATCAATATCTCCAAGCCATCGTCCGCAAGGAATGCCCGAGCCAGGCCCTGAGCGAACAGGCCGCTCGCGATCTGGCCGGTGCGTTTCTCTTCAGCGGCTCAGATCAGGAAAAGCCTATGGGCGTGCTCTCGGGCGGCGAGCGCACCCGCGCGGTCCTGGCCGGGCTGATGGCCAGCGCCAAAAACCTGCTCATCCTCGACGAACCCACCAACCACCTCGACATTCCCTCAGCCGAGCGCCTCGAACAGACGCTCTCGCGCGGTGAAGAAGGTGGCGGATTCGACGGCACGCTCGTCATCATCAGCCACGACCGCGCCTTCCTCGATGCCACCTGCGACCATTTGCTCATCCTCGATGGTCGCGGCGGGGCCGAGGTTTTTCCAGGAACGTACGCCGAATGGGACCGCTTCATCGCAGCACGCAGCAGCCCGTCTCCGGAATCTCGGCCAGCACCCCCGCCACAGCGCGCAGCCCCCGCCGCCGCTGCATCCTCTGGGCCCCAACCTGCACACCACTCCGACACGAGCGCACGCAAGAAGAGTAAGTTCTCCTGGATGCGTGTCGAGCAGATCGAACAGCGCATTCATGAATTGTCTCTTCGCGTGCGCACTATCGACGCCGATCTGGCAGACCCTGACGTCTGGAAGGATGTGGAGCGTGCCAATGCCCTGACTGAAGAGCGCGACTCGCTCGCAATCGAGATCAGTCAGCTTGAGGAAGAATGGATCCGCAAGAGCGAATGAAACGTCGGCTGCCGACAGCCCGTTGGGCTTCACGCTGAATCGACTTGCGCGGCAAGATACGGATCCATTTGTGATACGCAACCCGTTCGAAGGCCGGTCTCAAGCCCTTGTCCTCAGACCCTCGGGCCGGCAAATTTCACCGCTTGTTGACTCACCGGCTTGTGTCATGCACACTTTCAATTTCCGAAAACAGCGACAAAGCTGCCTTGTGCAGAAAAGGCTCAAACGCTGGATCGCTCAACGATGCCTCTCGAATAAGCCTCGCAACCGCCTCGTCGGTGATCGGTGATTGGGAGCTCAGTTCACCTGCGAAGTGGTCCTGTAGGACTTGTCGTGCCCACGCCAGTCGCTCGCTGGCGTCTCGCCGTATGCTCGCAAGTTCTGACCGCGATCGCGCGTCGTAGATGATCACCGTTCCATCATGCCCAGAGCAGGCAAGCATGCTTCCCTGAGGCGAGAAGGCAAGCGATCGAATGGCCGAGTTCTGAGCCGGGAACGAAATCACAGCGCCATGATCGGTTGTGTCAAAAAGCGTGACATCGGCATACCACGAACTGGCTGCAACCCGGGTGCCATCTGGATGGACCGCAAGCGACGTGATGAACTGCCCCTTGCGATCAAGCGTGTCCAGATGTTCGCCGGTTGCGACACGCCACACCTGCACGGTCTGATCGCGCGAGCCGGTAAAGAGCTTCGTCGAGTCGTTCGTGAACGCCGCCGCAAACACATCAAGCCGATGCCCGCGAAGTATGGAGCGAATCCTGCCACTGGGCATATCCCAGAGTTTGACAATCGCATCGCGGCCGCAAGTTGCAAGTGTTCGACCATCAGGACTGAAAACCAGACGAATGATCCGCTCTTCGTGCGCTTCGATTGATCGAACGATCGTTCTCGCTTCAACATCCACGAAGATGACATCCCCTCCCTCTCCCGCAGCGGCAAGCAACTTGTTGTCAGGTGTAAACGCGACCGTCCATATGTCTGCGTTCGTTTCGAGGACCGTCTCGATCAAACGACCAGTCAGTGCGGACCAGAGCCGGACTGTGCCATCTGAGGAACTCGACGCGAGGTACTGCCCGTCAGAGGAAAACGTCACAGTGTAAATCGCGGATTCATGACCCGCAAGCACGGCAACCTGCTGATTCAACAGCGGATCCCAGAGCTTCACCACACCATCTCGTCCAGCAGAGGCCAGCACATGTCCTGAGGGAGAAAACGCTACAGAGAGCACGTTCCCTTCGTGCGCATCGATGACGTTCATGGGCGAGAAGCCCGAGCGATGGCCAACCGACCAGTATCGAACTGTGCCATCCCACGAACAGGAGATCAGCCTCGACGTCGCACGGTCGAACGCCAGCTGCGTGATTGACTCATCGTGCCCAAGATATGGCACTCGCCGTTCAGTGCCATCGAGTGACCAGTGAAAGATGGCACGATCTACCTGCCCGGTAAAGAGCTGCGACGAATCCGACGAAAACGCCAGGCCACGCACGGTGCTGATCGTCGGACTGGTATCCCCATCAAGCACCAATTCTGACGTCCGCAAGTTCCATACCCTGAACTTCCCTTCGGCCCCTGCTGCCGCGATGAACTGCCGATCTTCGCTCAAGACAGCGACTTCGGCACTGACTCCGAGGTCGAAAGTATTCATGATGCTTCGTTCATCCATGTCGATCAGCAACACCGCCCCCGATCGTGTCCAGACCGTCGCCAATGCTCCATCGATTGAGAAATGGACTCCCCTGGTGAAATGTTGGTCGTCGATATCAACGACAATCGGGGTCAAAGTGTCTGCGTTGAGGAATACCGTTTTCCCGCGCGAGTCCGTGCATGCAAGCACACCTTGCGAACTCGTATGAAGCCCGACAATCGCACGCGGAAGCGTTGCAATCAATTGTGGCATTTGCTGCACATCGGGGTACCAAACCAGCAAATTGCCGTTACGGAGCCCGAGATAGACGGCTCGTCCATCGTGCGATACTGCGACCGTGCGATCAAACTCTTCAAGACGCTCTGGAATTCGCACAATCAGTTGTGCGGTATCGAGATTCCAGACAGCAACATCGCCTGACTGCGACGCTGAGACGATTCGACGCGCTTCCGTAGCCACGGCCATTGAAGCCAGAGTATCGTGGGCGTCGATGACTGACTCGCCACGATCGGCCAGGGCTGCAACCAGAGACCACTCCCAGTTCCGCAACGAAGGAGGCGCAAGCTCGAGTCGCTCGCGCGCTTGTGAATACTCGCGCGCGCGGTAGGACGAATACCCGCTGGCCACACTCGCAACATACGCCTGTCGCCTCGCGATATTGCGCTCATCAATTGCGAGCCGCTCTGCATCGATGCGCAGATCAGACTCTCGCCACGCGCGATACCCGAGAATCGCGATCATCATGGTCAACGCGAATAACGTGACAACAAAAACTGACCCCAGCGATACTAGAACCCGGTGCCTGCGGGCAAAAAGTCTCGCTTGGTGCCACGGGCTTGGCAGCCGCGCCTGTATCGGCTTGTGAGCAAGATAGCGACGAACATCACTCGCAAGGGCATCCGCACCCTGATAGCGGCTCAAGGAATCCTTGTGCATTGCCATCGCAACAATCGCATCCAGATCGCCAGATGCTTCTGCGTTGATCGATGAAGGGCGCGCAGGCGACTGCGTCTCAACCATTCGAATGGCCTCGGGAATCGCCACCCTGGAAAGGTCGTACGGCAAGCGGTCAGTGATGAGTTCGTAGAGGATGACGCCAAGCGAATACACATCGGCTCGTGTGTCAACCCGATCTGCGCCCGAGCACTGTTCCGGGCTCATGAAGTTCAGGGTTCCGAGAAGTTGGCCCAACTCGGTGTGCAACGTGATTCGGCTGCTGTCCAGTGGATCCACAGAACGCGCAATCCCGAAGTCAATGATCTTGAACCTCCCATCAGGTTCGACGAGAATGTTGCTCGGCTTGAGATCGCGATGAATAATGCCCAGTTGGTGCCCATGCTGTATCGCATCGCATATTTCAGCAAAGATGCCTAGACGATCACGCAGCGGCATGCAAACCGTTCGAGCATACTCCGTTATAGAGCGAGCATCTTTCACAAACTCCATCGCAAAATACGGCATCGCTTGCCCGAAGGCGTCCTCAAAAGTGCCTGCCTCGTAGATGGCCGCGATGTTCGGATGACGCAGCCGCGCCAGAGTCTGCGCCTCGAATGTGAATCGCTGTGCAGCAGAAGTATGCGCAAGCATGCGGTGCATGACCTTGAGCGCAACACGCCTGTGAGGGTGGCGCTGCTCGGCTTCATACACCGTCGCCATGCCTCCTGACCCCAGAATCCCGAGAACCTTGTACCCGTCAATCAGTTCGGGTGTCTCGGCTTCGAGACTGCTTGAAAGTTGATCGTCGAGGATACTGATCGCCGGTGACTCGAGAAAATTGGCCCCAATGTCTACCGCGACTAGTAATCTGGCTACCGCAGCACGCAGGTCCGCATCCCCATCACACGATGCATCCAGCCACGCTTCGCGATCATGTGGTTCGACATCGAACGCTGCCCGAAACAACTCATACGTTCGGCGAGTGCGTTCGGTGCCGTCGGCTTTCATGAGTCGTCGTCCTCGTCAGAAAGGCGACAGTAGAGCCATGTTCTCGCAGCCATCCAGTCCCGATCGACCGTGCGGCGACCGACATCAAGCAGTTGAGCAATCTCGTCAACGGTGCAGCCTCCAAAAAACCGGAGTTCCACAATGCGTGCCTGTCGCGGATCGATGGCTGCGAGTTCTTCCAGAGCCTCGTCTAGCGCAACAAGATCAAGATCGCGCGATGGCGAAGCGACATCTGTCATGCTGATCGAGATTGGTCTTTGCGACCCCCCGCGCTTGAGGGCTTTGCGTTCGCGCGCATGATCGATCAGGATCCGCCGGATGATTTGTGATGCCACAGAAAAGAAGTGCAATCGGTCTGACCAGTTTGCAGAATGCTGATTGACCAGTTTCAGATACGCCTCGTGTACGAGTGCGGTCGGCTGCAGCGTGTGGTTCGCCCGTTCTGCCGCAAGATGCGTCTGCGCAAGCCGTCGCATGTCGTCATAAATCGCAGCCATCAGCTGGTCTACATGCTCTCGACGCCCCGATGCAACCGAGCGGAGAAGAAGTGTGATGTCGCCAGAGTTGATGGACATGGGTTCCGCCAAAATGATCGATGCCAAGGCGAGTTCTCCAATTCTAGTATACATAGGCACCACAAAACTGAGCACACAAATCAGGCATAGACGACTTATTGGCGGCACATTGACGTTCAGTCACTCATTGCCACGATGTAGACGTTCCATGTGGACAATCCGGCCAGCGACAATGGCTCGACTGGGCCCAGGAAAACCCCGTGCGTGCCCTTCGCCGGGTCATACGTGTGCCGCCACACCTGAGCACATCGAAAGCCAGCCTCCTCACACGCAGACACGATCTCTTCAGCCGACCATAGGCGAAAGTGATATCTGAATGCATCCTTTAACGCGTGCCCAAGGTCGTCAGTGCTTATCGGATTCAGTTGGAAATGGATGCGACAATCCGCCACCAAAGACTGCGAATCGACCCCGACGATCTCCCACTCGTATTCAAACGGCCTGATCGGCTTTTCAGACGGCAGCCTCGGCGCGGGAACAATCTGATGCCGAGTCGTGCCAGCCCTGCTCGCATCAATTCCGCCGAAAATGTTGCAGATGAACACACCCTTGGCATCAAGCCCCGCACGAGCGGCTCGCAGATAACTCAACAGACTCGCCCTCTCATGCAGTTGCATGATGCTGTAATTGAGCGCAACCGTAATGTCGGCTTTGGCAACTTCCAACGGTGACGGACCAAACAAGTCGGCCTCGATAAACTGAATCGCGTCGACGCGCTTCCCCAGGATCCGCGACGCCCGATTCCGTGCCCAATCAATCGTGGGTCGATCGATGTCGATGACAATGGCAGTGCGCCCCGACTTGATCGCCACCCACGCGACCGAATCCGCTGCGGTCCCCGCGAAATCTTCGCGAAGCACCGCAGGAGTCCGACCCGAGCGCACTCGCTCATAGATCACACGAAACAGCACCGCGTGCGTCTCCGGGTCCTGCACCGCCCAGCGATACAACTCAAGCCGGTGAGGCCAACTGATCTCATGGAGTGTTGACAAACTGCAGGCTCCATTCTGTGACAGTGCGAATCACGCTCGCATCGATCGGGCCAGACAGATCTCCAACCTGTGGACCCAGTTGATGCCCAAGCCGCGGCAGAACATGCACGCTCAGTTTCTCAAAGCCCGGAGAGTTCATGAGCATGAGGGCGGCATCAGCATTCACCGCTGAAGATTTATCTAACGCGCCAAAAATCGCCAGAGTTCTTATCCCGCACACGCGAACAACATCCTCGCCAAACGAAAGCCCTTGCTTTGCTAGCGACCCCGCCACACGTTCATCGCGAGAGAAGTAGGCTGGCGCGAGCAGAATCAACCCCGCAACGCTCCGGTCCTCCGACGCCAGTGACCACGCTCGCATCGCTCCCTGGCTGTGCCCCAGCAAGAGCACCCGATCCACTCGCACTCCTGGCCTTGCTCGAAGCATGCCAAGCGCCGCACGAGCCTGCTCCAGTAGTTCTGCCTGCGTACGAGCAGTTGCCATCGTCGGCCATTGATCGGCAAGCGGATCACCGTGTGCAATCGTGCTCCAATGCAGCACCGTCAAGCCCTCGCTGACCAACGCAGCACGCAGCAGCGGCGCATCCGCATGTGGCTCTCCGCTGATAGTCAACTGCATCGACTCCCCGTTGTGAATGAGAGACCCCGGAACATCCCAATCAAGCGTGTTCCCCAGTCCGCCGCCAATCATGAGCACTGCCCAGCCCGTGTTCCTCGAAGGCGAAGGTGTGTGCACCACGGCTTCAAACTGATGCCCATGGGCCTCAATCGTGAGTACTTCAACAGTCCCTGACTCTGACCGACTCGGAACAGACAGCATCTCCTCGAGACGCGACGGATTCTCCCCCTCGCACGATGCAAGACCGCCGAAAAGCATCATGGTCGCAAGCCAGAAACAAAACATGGGTTGAGACTTTCGCTGTCGCATGGTTGTACTCGAATTACACACGAGATCCGTCCGTGTTGCGGGTTGACCTGGCCCTACGACCAGACCTTCGCCTACCACAACGCGTAATCGATTCGCCAGCTGCGCCACACATTTGTAGCCCAAGTTCATCACTCTGAAGCCCACAACCACAATTTTGCCCTCAATGTGGCGCACCACGCTGCCGTTCTTCGCGTGGTGTTCCGGGCAGCCCAGCTCAACGCCTCCAGCCAATGTGGGCAGAGGCCGGAACACAGAACCGTTGTCCAGATCGGACAGCAGGAAAAGGAACACAGCAATGCAAGTCAAGTCATGGAATCGTTTCATGGGAGCCGCTCTCGTCGCAGCGGCCGGCGCGAGCACCTCTCTCGCGTCAACAGATTGTCGCCTCGGCATCACAAGCGACCGCTCCACCGTGGCCTTCGGCGAATCGGCGTTCATCAACGTCTTCGCGCATTTCCCCGCCTCTGCCTTCGCCCTTGCGAGCACGCAGTTCGATGTCCAGGCAAGCGCTCCCATGTGGCAACAGGCTTCGGATGGAGTTATCGGTGGCGGCTGGGTGAGCGGGATTGAGTTCTCGCAAGCACACGCGCCCTTCGCTGGCCAGTTCGCCGACCCCACCAACCCGCTTCGAGTCTGGTCCGGCGTCTACTCTCCCGCTTCTCCCGGGCCCAAACTCATCAAGATCGAAACCCACCCGCAATCGCTCTGGTTCTACCCGAGCGATCTCACCTCGTCGAGCGTATCGTGCGATGCGGACCCCTGGCGAACCTACTTGTGGGTCGATCCCGTTCACATCTCAGGCGTGGGACATGTGGCCCCAGGCGAAGGCACGGCCATGGACACCACCCCAGATGGTCTGGTCATCGCAACACCAGATGACGAGGCCATCCTCATCGGTCTGCTCTTGCCAGCCATCCAGAAAGTGCGAGAGGCAGCGGTTCGAATGGACCTCGTGGCCACGCCCCGCAAAGCCACTCCAAGCCTCACGCTGGAGAGCGCTCCCGGTCAGCACTTCCCCACCGAGCAGGTCTCATACAACTTCACCCGCGTCGACTTTCCCAACGCAGACCCGGTGTTCGAACTCACCTCCGAAGGCACATTCAGCCACATCACGATCATCTGCCTCATCGGCGAGAACGGCCAATTGATCTGCAACTTGGGCAACATGGTTCAGGGCGGACAGACAAGCCAACCACTCATCCGCTTCGACCGTCTCCCCACCTGCCTCGTCTACTCGATCGAGCAGGATGATGTCACGGGCCAGGACACCGTCGCGCTCTCATCGTGCGACACCGAACCCTTCTTCGTTCAGATTCCGAATGTCTACGAAGGCATGACCACAGGTCCTGTGGTGCTCCGGGTGATGCCACAAGACCCCACGGTTGAATTCGATCGCATCAAGTCCCAGATCATCGAACTCGAGGGTCTCCCGTCCGGGCCAAACGGCAACGCCACCTTCGACTTTGGTCGCCCCTGCCGCATTGACCTCAATGGCGACGGCCTCCTCGACTTCTTCGATGTCCAGATGTTCCTGAACCTCTACTCGCAGGGAAACCCGGCAGCAGACTTTGACGGCAACGGCAACCTCGACTTCTTCGACGTGCAGCAGTTCCTCCACGCATACGCAGCAGGCTGCCCGTAACTCCAACCCTCAAAGCCTCAGAACAATCCTCCCCGTCGAGACGGAAACGACTCGGCGGGGTTTGTCTTTATTGACGCATCAGGCTGGCAGTCAATCTCCTGGCAATTCGCGCAGGCACAGTCAGCACCATGCCAGAAAATCGTGCTCGACTCATACGCACTGCGTCAGGCCAAAAGCGCAGTCTCTTGACAACTCCGCGGTGCTATCGGCTACCAAAAATTATCGCAGAGTTCTCTTGACTTGGTACTAGATTACCGATAAATCTATATAGATCTCCAGTTATGCCTTTCTGTAGCCACGAGGACTCTTCGATGACCTCCCAAACCAAAACCGTTCAGAATCGCCCTCGCCGAATCTCCGACCTTCCCCATGGGAGACACATGCCGGGAAACGGATTCCGCGAAGCCGGTATCGCGCTCCTCTGGGCGTTGTCAATCTCGACACTGATCCTCGGCACCGGTGGCTGGAGAATCTACAGCTCATGGCGCGAACGCGAAGACCAACGCCAACTCGCAATCGAGCAAGCCCAGGCCTACGAACGACTCATTGCTTCAGCCCCAGGCCCAATGCTCACGCTCGATGCAGCGATTCACGGCCGCGAACTCTTCGCCTCTGCCTGCGCCGCATGTCACGGCACGTCTGGTAAAGGCGCAACCGGACTCGGAAAAAACCTCGTCGAAAGTGACTTCGTCGCGTTGCAGGATGACGAAATGCTCCGGCAGTTCATCATCACCGGTCGCCCAACTGGCAAGCCCATTCCTATGCCACCCTTGGCCGGACGCGACGATCTCACAAACGACGACCTCCATCACATCGTCGTATACCTACGCGGGCTTCAGGATCCGCGCAGGATGCCCGAACTCCCCGAAATGGTTGTCGACAAAACACCCACGGCCTCCCAACTCGACTCAGCACTCGCAGCTGCTGGCGGCGATCCGGAACTCGCCGAGTGGATAGCCAGCGGCGACAGAATCTATCACTCCTCATGCATGGCTTGTCACGGCAAATCAGGCACCGGCGTCGCAGGAAACGGTAAGGCACTCGTCCGCAACGACTTCATCAAGTCCATCGACGACGACGCACTGCTCGCGTTCATAACGCAGGGCCGCTCCCCTTCTGACCCCAAAAACACGACCGGAATTCAGATGCCACCCAAAGGCGGAAACCCGGCAATGTCCCAAGACGACATTCTCGATGTCATCGCCTACCTGCGCACTCTGCAAGGCGACGCTCATGGTTCGGCAAACCCCAAGTAACTCACCTGCAATGCGAAGCTCCCTGTCGGAGCGCCCGTCATTGCAACCCAGGAGAATCGACATGAAACACAAACGGCGTTCCTCTCCTCTCAATGCTCTGGCCATGATTATGGCGGTGGGATCCATCATGACCTTCGTCACACCCGAAGCCGATGCCCAGCAGGAAGGCCGAAGACGCCGCGGCACACAGGAGGTCAGGCCCATCGAGCTCACCCCCGAGCAAGTCGCACAACTGACTCGCATCGCCAACGAGCGCAGTCTCAATGTCGATGACTTGCTCGCGGCTGCAAAGACCTTCATGCCCAGCGGCCGCCACGACGAATACGTGCTTTTCTCTTCCGGAGGCCACAGCGGGCAGATCCATGCCATCGGCGTCCCCAGCATGCGACTGCTGCGCACGATCGCCGTCTTCACACCCGAGCCATGGCAAGGCTACGGCTATTCCGGAGATGAAGATCGCGCCATCGAATCCCTCAAAATCAACGGCAAACCCGTCACCTGGGGCGACACGCACCATCCCGCACTCTCCGAAACCAAGGGTGACTACGACGGAGATTTCCTCTTCATCGGAGACAAAGCCAATGCGCGCGTCGCAGTCATCGACCTGCGCGACTGGGAAACCAAGCAGATCGTCAAGAACCCGCTCACAATCAGCGATCACGGCGCAGCCTTCGTCACCCCCAACACCGAGTACATCATCGAAGGCGGACAGTACGCCACTGTCCTCGGCTACGGCTACGCCCCGCCGGAAGAGTACAAAGAGTCCTATCGCGGAATGGTCACGATGTGGAAGTTTGATCGTGCCAAAGGACGCATCGACGAATCTAAGTCCTTCGCACTCGAACTCCCGCCCTACTGGCAGGATCTTGCCGACGCAGGAAAACTCGCCAGCGACGGCTGGATCTTCATCAACTCCTTCAACACCGAAATGGCAACCGGTGGCGTCGAACGCGGCAATCCCCCATTCGAAGCCGGCGCAAGCAAACGCGACATGGACTACCTCCACATTATCAACTGGAAAAAAGCAGAAGCCGCATTCGTCGCTGGCAAGGCACAATCCATCAACGGCTTCCCCGTTCTCTCGCTCTCGACTCTGATCGAAGACGAAATCATGTACTTCGCGCCTGAGCCCAAGAGCCCGCACGGCGTGGATGTCACACCCAACGGACAGTTCATCGTCGTCGCAGGCAAACTCGACCCGCACGTCACCGTCTACTCAATCGACAAAATCAAGAACGCAATCGCACAAAAGAAGTTCTCCGGATCCGACGCATACGGCGTGCCCGTCCTCGACTTCGACGCCGTCATGGAAGCACAGGTCGAACTCGGCCTCGGGCCACTTCATACCCAGTTCGACGACAAGGGCTACGCATACACATCCCTCTTCCTCGACTCCGCTGTCGCTCGATGGACCCTCGGCGGAGAGTATGCAAAACTCAACGCCGAACAGCCTTGGAAACTCGTTCAGAAAACACCAGTCCAGTACAACATCGGGCACCTCTCCGCCGCTGAAGGCGACACCGTCAGCCCCGATGGAAAGTATCTCATCTCCATGAGCAAGTGGTCGGTCGATCGCTTCCTGCCCACCGGGCCGCTCCTGCCGCAGAACTTCCAACTCCTCGACATCGCCCAACCTGGCAACACCATGCCTGTCATCTACGACAGCCCCATCGGCGTCGGCGAGCCCCACTATTGCCAGATGATCAAGGCCGACAAACTCAAGACCTGGACCGTCTACCCCGAAGTCGGCTGGGATCCGCACACGCAACGTCTCTCTCCCATCGCACCCAAAAAAGGCCAGGAGGGTGTCGTTCGCAATGGCAACAACGTGCTCGTCACCATGACCGCAGTCCGCAGTCACTTCTTCCCCGAGCATGTCGAAGTCACCGAGGGCGACTCCGTCACATGGCGCATCACAGCTCTCGAAACTGCCATGGACGCCACACACGGATTCTGCATCGGTGGCTACAACATCAACCTCTCTCTCGAACCAGGAGAGTTCGCTGAGATCAAGTTCGTCGCCGATCGCCCCGGCACCTATCCCTTCTACTGCACCGAGTTCTGCTCCGCGTTGCATCTTGAAATGATGGGCTACCTCCACGTCAAACCAAAGTCTCACAATTCCGCAGCCATTGAGTAACACACGCCAGTCCGCAGCGGTCTGACGATCGCAGCGGGCTTTTCAGTCGCGCCCAAGCACGCGCACAACACCATTCGGGAGTCCAGCATGGGCACTTTCCTCCGCACACTCATCGGGCCGCGAGTCCCTGAGCACGACCTGCAAGCCAACCGATTTCGCTATCTCACACCCACTTTCATCCTCATGGCAGCCCGCGTCCTGCTTCTTGTCTCCATCTTCTTCCCATACTGGCACATGGAACTCGACGCGCCGCAATATCCCAATGGCCTCTTCCTCACCGCATACTGCAACCACCTCACCGGAGACGTTCGCGAAATTGACGGCCTCAACCACTACATCGGTATGCGCCCGCTCGGCGAAGCCGCCGCATTCGAACGATCTGTCGCAGTATGGATGATCATCGCAATGTTCCTGCTCGTCGAAGGCGCAGCATTCATTCACAGCAAATGGGCTGTCCTCCTCGCAATCCCAGCAGTGACATTTCCCGTCGCCTTCATCGCAGATCTCTACTTCTGGATGCGCACTTTCGGTCTCAACCTCGATCCCGACGCGCCACTCTCGTCCTCCGTCAAACCGTTCATACCCACAGTCATCGGCGAAGGAGGTATCGGTCAGTTCAAAACCTACGCCGAGTTCGGCATCGGGTACCACCTCGCAGTCGCCGCCGCAATCCTCATCATCATCGGCTTCTACTTTCACCGTCGAGCATACCGCCCCCTGCAACTCCGCTTGAAATCACAGAGCACAGCATCAACCTCAGTGTGAAATGATGAATCGCATCTCACTCCAATTCAAAGTCCTTCTCGTCGCCGCAATGGCATGTACTGCCGCATCGCCAACTCCGGCCCAATCACCAGTGCATACTGAACCGAAGTTCAACAGCACCACCAGCACCCCGCGCACGCTCGGCGAAATCGGTCAACGCATCCAGGCAGCAAGTCCAGGTGACACAATCATCGTCTCGGCAGGAACCTACCACGAACACCTCGTCATCGACAAGACCATTTCCCTTATCGCACAAGGACGCGTCATCATCGACGGCGGCGGGTCCGGAGACATCATCGAAATCAACGCCCCAAATGTCACTGTGCGCGGCTTTACAATTCGCAACACCGGAATCGACCTCGACAACGAGAACGCCGCAATCCGCGTCCTCGCTTCGGACGTCACACTTCAAGACAATACCCTCGAAAATATCCTCTTTGGAATCGACCTTCGTCAGGCACCCGACGGACGCATTATTGGAAATCGTATCGGAGGTAAAATACTCGATATTGCTCGCCGCGGCGACGGCCTCCGACTGTGGCGCGCCGACCGAACCATCATCGAAAACAACATCATCCACGACGGACGCGACGCCATACTCTGGTATTCAAATGACGTCGTTGTTCGCAGCAACACCGGGTACGACTGCCGCTACGGCTTGCACCTCATGTTCAGCGACAACATCATCATCGAAGACAACGAGTTCACCCGAAACTCCGTAGGCATCTACCTGATGTACAGCACCGGAGTCAAACTCACCCGTAATCGCCTCATCAAAAACCGCGGCCCAAGCGGTTATGGCATCGGACTCAAGGAAACCGACCAGTTCTCCGTCCGCGACAACATCATCGTCGGCAACCGATCCGGCGTGTACATTGACGGCTCTCCATTCACAAGCACGCAGCCAGGCGAGTTCACTGGCAACACCATCGCCTACAACGACGTCGGCATCACATTCCTCCCCTCTGCACGAAACAACGAACTCGTCGACAACAACTTCATCGAAAACATCAATCAGATCGCCGTTGCCGGTCGCGGTTCGCTCGACGCCAATCAATTCTGGAGAGGCGAGCGAGGGAACTTCTGGAGCGACTACACCGGATACGACCAGAACAACGACGGCATCGGCGATTTCGTTCACGAGTCCTACACCCTCTTCGAAAACCTCATGGACAAACAACCCTCACTGCGCCTCTTCCTCTTCAGCCCCGCCCAACAGGCAATCGAATTCGTCGGACGCGCAATCCCCGCAGTTCGTCCAGAGCCAAAGTTCGTCGACGAAGTCCCGCTCATGCGCCCTGTTCCCGTCAGACCAAACCCCGCAATGAACGCCAACCCTGCACCCGCCTTGTTCGCAAGCGGAGCAGCACTCATTCTGCTCAGCACAACCATCATGTTGCTCGCTTTCCAGCGCACATCGCACGCACAAGCCCCTCCAGAGGCGGATGCATCGATCGGAGCCCTCGCATGATCAACTTCAATCACGTCACAAAACGCTTTGGCCGCGACACCGCTGTCAATGACGTCACGCTCACCATCGAACCCGGAGACAGCCTCGCCCTCTGGGGCTCCAACGGAGCAGGAAAAACTACGCTCATTCGCTGTGCCCTTGGCCTCCTTCGATTTCGTGGTTCCATATCCGTCGGAGCACACAATGTCCGCAAGCATGGCAAGGCCGCCAGGCTCCTCATCGGATATGTCCCACAGGAGCTCGGCTTCTACGACGACCTCGGTGTCGCCGACGCCATCTCCTTCTTCGCCAGACTCAAGGGACTACGCCGCGTCTCGCAAGCCGCCTCTCTCGCCAGCGTCGGACTCTCAGGTCACGGTTCAAAACGAATCCGTCATCTCTCCGGAGGCATGAAGCAGCGCCTCGCCCTCGCAATCGCGCTCCTCGGCGATCCGCCTGTACTCATCCTCGACGAAGTCACCGCAAGCCTCGACGCCGTCGGAAGAGAGGAATTCGTCACTCTACTCAAAAGCCTCACCGGCACCGGCCGCACCATGCTCTTCGCCTCACACCGCATCGACGAAGTCGCAACACTCGCCCATCGCGTTGCCACCCTCGAACGAGGCAAAGTCACGAAAGTCCTCGCATGCAGCGACTTTGTCTCTCAGATGAGGCACGGCGCGGTCCTGCATCTGCACGTCAAGCCGGCCGCACGCCAGCAGGCACTGCAATCGCTCTCAAACAGCGGATTTGCCCCGCAACTCAATGGCATCGGGCTGCTCGTTCCCGTCACACCCGAACAGAAAGCCGCCCCGTTCCGCGTCCTCGCCGAAGCACGCATCACCATTGACGACTTCGAACTCGTTTCCGTGGCCCACGCCGCCGCACACGCCAATCAACGCCAGGAGAAGCTCCCATGACAACTCTCTCCACTTCATTGCACGGGCACTCTCCTGCACACAAATCACCGCCATCCGCACTCCGCAACATCCTCACCGTTGCACACCGCGAACTGCGCGACGCAATCCGCAGCCGGTGGTTCCTCCTCTACTCCATCGCCTTCGTCATCCTCGGCCTGGCAGTCTCCTTCGTCTCGGCCGCAGGCACCGGAGGAATCGGCCTCTCCGGTTTCGGCCGCACCACCGCAGGACTCGTCAATCTCGTCCTCCTCGTAGTACCGCTCATGGCTCTCACCGCTGGTGCCGCTGCAATCGCCTCCGACCGGGAACGCGGAATGCTCGCCTATCTCCTCGCTCAGCCAATCTCACGCTCCGAAGTTCTTCTCGGAAAGTACCTCGGTCTCGGTGGGGCGCTTCTCGCGTCAATCGCCCTTGGACTGGGCACCTGCGCGATCATCCTCGCGTGGAAGGGCCTGCGCACTTCTCAAACAAGCATCCTCTGGCTCGCCGGACTCTCATTCCTTCTCGCGCTCGGCATGCTCAGTCTCGGATTTCTCATCTCCGTACTCGCCCGCCGTTCCTCCGTCGCAGTCGGAACCGCCATCTTCGTCTGGCTCACACTCGTCTTCGTCACCGACCTCGCGCTCATGGCCGGAGCAGTCGCCTTGCGACTCCGCATCGAGCAACTCTTTGCCCTTTCACTCGCAAACCCGCTTCAAGTCTTTAAGATGTGGTCTCTCCACGCCGTTGACGCCAGCATCGATGTCCTCGGACCGGCAGGCCTCTACGCAACCGAGGAATATGGCAGCCTCCTTCACGCCATCTTCGCAGGATGCCTCATCGTCTGGATCTTCATCCCATTGCTCCTCGCATCATTCCTGCTCTCTCGGAGGTCCCCACTATGAATACATACATTCGCATACGCACCATCACACTCATCGCCATCGCCGCAACCCTCGCCGCCTGCGGCCGCACATCCCTCCAAGGCCCCCCAGAACTCCGCCTCGGACGCAGCGAATGCGCCGAATGTGGCATGCTCGTCAGCGAAGATCGTTGTTCAAGCAGCCTCCTCGTCGAGTCTCGCGGCCTGCGCGAACACCTGCTCTACGATGACATCGGATGCATGCTTGATCACGAGCACAAGGGTCTCCCCGGCTTCAACATCATCGAGCGATACGTCCACGACCACAACACACGTCACTGGGTCCAGGCCGAAAACGCCTCCTTCCTCTTCACCGATCCTCAAACGCTCTACACCCCAATGGGCTCCGGCATCGTCGCCTACTCAACCAAATCAGACGCCATCGCCGCAGCCGAGACTCACGGCGGAATGGTTCTCGATCTCGCACAACTCGCTGATGCCCGAATCGCATGGAAGCAACGCCGCTACACCTCCCCGTAACCTTGCTGAACATCCAATGTTGGTGGGCAAGAATGCTCGGAGTTACCCAATGGTCTCGCAGTCAGTCGAATACGCTCTACGCGCCATGAGCCACCTCGCCTTGCTGGGCTCGATCGCAACCACCAGCCAGGTCATCGCCGACGCGACTCATGTACCCCGAGGCTACCTCTCAAAGATCATGCGAAACCTCGTCCGTGCAAATCTTGTTAAGTCATATCGCGGACGCAACGGCGGATTCGTCCTCGCTCGCAACCCGTCCACCATCTCCGTCCTCGACATCCTAAACGCCGTCGACCCGATCCGCCGCAACGACTCTCACCCGTCCGACAAACCACAGCACATCGCCAACACCCCACTCGATCAATGCCTCGACGACGCACTCACCTACATTCTCAATCACTTCGCCACCACATCACTCGAAAGCCTCCTCCGTGTGTCCGATCGCAATACGGCTCCAACTGACAATCCCGGATATCCGCCTACTCTTATCACATAATCAAGCCGCCAGCCTCAATCTCAACGCTACGGAACAACCTGACCATGCTCTCACAAACTGTCGAATACGCCCTCCGCGCAATGATCCACCTCGCCTCCCTCACCCCCGATTCATCAGTCAACAGCAAAGCCATCGCAGACCACACGCAAGTCCCCAAAGGCTACCTCTCCAAGATTCTCCGCGACCTTGTTGTCGCCGAACTCATCACCTCTCAACGCGGACCAAACGGAGGATTCACGCTCGCCCGCACCCCCGCGCAGATCTCGATGCTCGATGTCGTCAACGCTGTTGACCAGATCGACCGAATTACAAAATGCCCCCTCGGCAATCCCGAACATGTCAATCTCTGCCCGCTCCATCGACGCCTCGACGATGCCCTCGCGATGATCGAGCAAGAGTTATGCCGCACCTCGCTCGCTGAGATCCTTGCCACAAACACCAAAAACTCAACCTGCACATCGCTCATGAACCCACCCGTCAGCCGCAAAAAGTAATGCCCGCAGGCAAAAGTACGGCCCGTAGCCGCTCCCCATGACTCAAACTTGCCCTTCTCTGGTATCATGACACCCAAGTTATGAACCCGTCATCAGCGTCATCCTCAATCTAAAACGCAGGAGCCTCATCATGCCCGCACCAATCGTCCATTTCGAAATCGGCTGCAAAGACCTCTCCAAAACCAGCGACTTCTACTCCACACTCTTCGGCTGGAAGTACGAGTCCGGCATGCCCAGCATGTCCATGATCGGCAACCTCGGCCCATACGCCGAGAAAAAAACCGACGGCATCGGAGGCCACATCACCTCTCTCGGCCACCCGCCTCATCAATACGTCACCATCTACGCCCTCGTCGAAGATATCGAATCAACCCTCGCCAAAGCCGAAAAACTCGGCGGCAAAACCGTCATCCCCAAGCAGGAAGTCCCGGGCATGGGCTGGTTCGCATGGTTCAGCGACCCCGAAGGCAACATCATCGGCCTCTGGAAGTCAATGAACAAGGCCTGACTTCCCTCCCTCGCCATCTCCCGCTCGCACTGCACGCTCGCCCAGCCAGCGCACAATAATCACGCGCACAAAATCCCTCCCCCAAGGAGTCCTCACCGTGTTCATGCGCATGATCTACGACGACAAACTCGCCCAGGCCGCCTATCTCATCGGATGCCAGAAGACCGGCGAAGCAGTCATCATCGACCCGGAGCGTGATGTCGATCGCTACATCAACCTCGCAACCGCCAATGGCCTGCGCATCGTCGCCACCGCCGAAACCCACATCCACGCCGACTTCATCTCAGGATCACGCGAACTCGCCGAACAAATCGCCGCCAGGGTCTACGTCTCCGACGAAGGCGATGCCGACTGGAAGTACTCCTGGCTCGACAAAAGACAAAGCGGAGGCTCCTACCCACACACACTGCTCAAGAATGGCGACTCTTTCCACATCGGCAACATCGAACTCAAAGCCATCCACACCCCAGGACATACTCCCGAACACATCGTCTTCCTCATCACCGATCACGGCTCCGGCGCGACCGAACCCATCGCTCTCGTCACCGGCGACTTTCTCTTCGTCGGCGATCTCGGCCGCCCCGACCTCCTCGAAACCGCCGCAGGCCAACTCGGAAACATGGAACCTTCCGCACGCCGCCTCTACAAAACAATCCGCACCCTCGATTCCCTCCCCGACTTCGTTCAGGTCTGGCCCGCGCACGGCGCAGGCAGCGCCTGTGGCAAGGCGCTCGGAGCAATCCCCACCAGCACCATCGGCTACGAAAAACGCTTCAACCCCGCCATCAACGCCGCATCCACCGAACAGCACTTCGTCGACTTCATCCTCGCAGGCCAGCCCGAGCCACCCCTCTACTTCGCCAACATGAAACGCGACAACAAACTCGGCCCGCGCATCCTCGGCCAAGTCCCATCGCCCCCACACCTCCCCCTCGAAACCTTCCGCGCCCTCGATCCACGCGCCGTCGCCATCATCGACACCCGCCCATGGGACGACTTCCGCACCGGTCACATCCCCGGCTCACTCTCGTTTCCTCTCGTCAAATCCTTCAACACCGATGCCGGCTCAATGGTCCGCGATACCGAAGATATCTACCTCGTCGTCGCGCCCGAACGCCTCGACGAAGCCGTCCGCGATCTCATCCGCATCGGCCTCGACCGCATCAAAGGCTGGCTCCCGCCCCTCGAACTCGCAACCGCCCCCAACCTCGCTGCCATCAGCGAACTCTCCGTGGCAGATGCTCTCCCCCTCGTTCAACGCCGCGATGTCGGGCTCCTCGATGTCCGCCGCGCCACCGAGTTCTCCGAAGGCCACATCCCCGGTGCCACCAACCTCGCCCACACTCGCCTCGCCGCCCATCTCGACAAACTCCCTGCTGCTTCGCCCATCCTCATCAACTGCCGAAGCGGGTTCCGCTCCGCTCGCGCCGCCGCATTCCTCAAACGCCAAGGCCGCGAAGTCATCAACCTCCAAGGCGGCTTCCTCGCATGGCAAAAAGCCTCCGCGCCAATCGACCATTAACCCCCTAATTCCCAACCATGCTCTAGACGCCGGATCTTTGGGCGCACCCTAACCACCCAATCTCACCCAGCGCTCCCCCGCCCAAAGATCCGGGTCTCGTTCACACAGGTTGAGCCACCAACCACGATCCGTGATACACCTCCCCGTGCCACCGACCACGGCTCTGAGTGGTCGGTGTCCGATTGTCCTTGATCAACATCATCAACATCATCAGTATCATCAACATCAAATTTCCAACCATGCTCTAGACGCCGGATCTTTGGGCGCACCCTAACCACCCAAACTCTCCCAACGCTCCCCGCCCAAAGATCCGGGTCACGCTCACCATGTCCCCGATCGGAAAGCTCTGAGTGGTCGGTGTGACTTGCTGCCTAGCGACCCGGTTCACCGGATAAAGCCACCAGACGCCCGAGACAATCCATATTGTCTGGTCTCGGACTTCGGTGCCAAACATCTCCGGCAGGAGTGTGTCCCCCGTAACCGATGGTTCATGCCACCTGTACTACCACGCAACGGAGGTTTAATTCGATGCCTCGCAAGCAAAATAAAGTCACTTATCCTCCGGCGATTGAATCTCGTCGCCTTGGCACGCTCAAACTCGAATCTGATTTGCACCTCTACGAAGCGTCTGAGCGACTCACGATCCCAACTCGGCGGGTTCGCCTCTGTCCATTAGGGCTCCGACTGGTCATCTGGTTACCTGAAGTAAATGTCCTCGACATGACACACTTCGTAACAGCACTCGAGCGGCAGTTTGACCAATGGGTCAATGACCTTGATCGGATTCTCCACGAGGCCATACCGACCATCGAGTCAGCGGTCGCTCGCTTCTGGCAGATTCCTGACGAGCGTGCCCCGACCGCGCAGGAGCTGCTCGATAGTGGAGAGATCACGCATTTGAACCTGAGTATGGGAGAGGAATCGCATGAGATGCACATCCACGACGCAGGCGACCTGATCGGTAGCCATGATCTTATTCTGGTGCTCTCCGATGATTTCCATCCAGAGTCGGCTTACTTTGACGGTTGAAGAGCGAAGGGCCCCGGCTCTTGGGTAGGGCGGCACCAAAAACCCTCCCCGTGCCACCGACCGCTGCTTCGCGGTCGGTGTCCGATTGTCCCCTAACAACGTCATCAACATCAACAACATCAACTTCCCAACCATTCTCTAGACGCCGGATCTTTGGGCGCACCCCAACCACCCAATCTCACCGAGCGATCCCCCGCCCAAAGATCCGGGTCTCGTTCACACAGGTTGAGCCACCAACCACGATCCGTGATACACCTCCCCGTGCCACCGACCGCTGCTTCGCGGTCGGTGTGCCTTGCTCGCCTCTCCCCATGACCACAACCGTCACCGCTGTGCGCACACCCTGGCCCGCCTTCCGCACCTCCCACGCCCAACTCAATTATTTTTTTGGCCTCTTCACCCCAACCGACTTACCGCCCTCCGCCCCGCACTCACTGCCACTCATCGTGCGCACACACGCGTCCTCGCGCCCCTTGATGTCCCCTGCAACCCGTTTCGCACCGAACCCGACCCACCCCACTACAATCCCGTCCAACACAAAGCATTTACCCAACATAAAGGACAACCGATCAATGCGCGTTTTCACCTCATCCATCTGCACCGCCGCGCTGGCTTTCTCCTCTGCTCTCGCGTTCGCCGCCCAGCCCGACTCAGTCCCGCTCATCCCGCGCGAGATCCTCTTTGGCAACCCCGAACGCATCGGCGTCCAGATCAGCCCCGACGGCGAGCGCGTTTCATTCATCGCCCCCGTCAATGACGTCCTCAACGTCTGGGTCGCACCACTCGACGATCTCGACAGTGCCTTCCCAATCACCGGCGACGACGATCGCGGCATCCGGCAGTACTTCTGGATGCCCAATGGCACCCACATCGTCTATCTCCAGGATCGCGGAGGCGACGAAAACTGGCGCGCCTACTCAGTCAATCTCGAGTCCGGCGAAGAAGTCGATCTCACCCCCTTCGAAGGCACCCGCGCCACCATCGTCAATGTCAGCGAAGACTCTCCCGATGTTCTGGCCATCGGTCTCAACGACCGCGACCGCCGATACCACGACGTCTATCTCATCAACGCCGAATCCGGCGAACGCAAACTCCTCTTCGAGAATCCCCGCTTTGCAGGCGTCACCGTCGATGACTCCATGCGCGTCCGCATGGTCTCCGAGATGAACACCGACGGCTCCACCAGCTACCACCTCGTCCGCAACGACGAGATCCTCCCCTTCCAGACCATCCCCTACGAAGACGCGATGACCACCAATTTCGCCGGCCTCGACCGCAAGGGAGAAAATGTCTTTGCCGTCGATAGCCGAGGCCGCAATCTCTCGGCACTCACAGTGACCAATCTTGAAACCGGCGCTTCCAAGGTCATCTTCGAAGGCACCAAGTCCGATGTCGCCGGCGCGATGGTCAATCCCATCACCTCCGAAGTCGAAGCCGTCGCCACCAGCTACCTCCGCACCGAGTGGACCGTCCTCTCGCCCAAGGTCGCTAAGGACCTGGCTTACCTCCGCACCCTCGACGATGGCGAACTCAACGTCAGCAGCCGCAGCCTCGACGACTCGAAGTGGATCGTCTCCTTCCGCCGCGACAACGGCCCCACCGCCTTCTTCTTCTACGATCGCGCCGCCGGCAACGCCCGCAAACTTTTCACCAGCAGCAGCAAACTCGAAGGCCTCCCGCTCGCCACCATGCACCCGATTGAGGTTCCCTCGCGCGACGGCCTCACCCTCACCGGCTACCTCACCCTCCCCGTCTGGTCCGACACCGACGGCGACGCAACGCCCTCCGGGCCCTTGCCGATGGTCCTGCTCGTCCACGGCGGACCGTGGGCACGCGACTCGTGGGGTTTCAATCCATACCACCAGTGGCTCGCCAATCGCGGCTACGCCGTGCTGAGCGTCAACTTCCGCGGCTCAACCGGCCTCGGCAAAGCCTTCGTCAACGCCGGCGACGGCGAGTGGGCCGACTCGATGCACAACGACCTGCTCGACGCCGTCGACTGGGCCATCGCGCGCGGCGTGGCCGACAAGGACCGCGTCGCCATCATGGGCGGAAGTTATGGCGGATACGCCGCTCTGGCCGGCATGACCTTCACACCCGAAGTCTTCGCGGCCGGCATCTCGATCGTCGGCCCGTCAAACCTCATCACCCTTCTCGAATCCGTCCCGCCCTACTGGGCGCCGATGGTCGAGCTCTTCGCCAAGCGCGTCGCCGACAAGCGCACGCCCGAAGGCCGCCGCAAACTCCGCGACATGTCCCCGCTCACTCACGTCGATGAGATCGTCCGTCCGCTGCTGATCGGTCAGGGCGCCAACGACCCGCGCGTCAAGCAGGCCGAGAGCGATCAGATCGTCCACGCGATGCAGAAGAAGGGTCTGCCCGTCACCTATGTCCTCTTCCCCGACGAGGGCCACGGCTTTGCCAAGCCTGAGAACAACATCGCCTTCAACAGCGTCGTCGAAGCCTTCCTGGCTCGCCATATCGGCGGGCGCGTCGAGCCGATCAGCGACGAGATCGAATCGTCAAGCGCGATCATCATCAGTAAGGGAGAGCTCGATCTCCCGGCTGAGGAAGTCGGCTGGGGCGATGCGGCCGTCGGTGCTGCGCCTGCCTCTGCTCCGGCACAAGGCGCCGAGTTCGAGCGCATTGCGTTCGAGGATCTGGACCCGCAGTTGCAGGACTACGCGATGCAGATGCTCGATCAGGTTGACACGATTCCTGTCGAGATGCTCGCGATGGTTCTGCCCGACGCGATCCGTCAGGCCAAGGCCGCGCTCAATCAGGCTCCGCCCGCCGAGAAGCCGCTGCTGCAGTATCTGATCGGCGAACTTCAGGACCGCCTCGACGCGGTCAAGAAGTAACGCTATCGGCGACTCGGCGTGATTCCTCCGCCGAGGTGTGCTGTGCATGTTCGCAATGACCGGTGCCGCCCTCTGAGAGTTCAGGGGGCGGTTCTTTGCACCTGCTGCGCGATGTGCCTGATGCGGCCGAGCGTCACGATGCCGTCAGCGGCTGATGCTCCGCCGTGTCTTTGCGCCCTGGCGCACGATGCACCACGAGCCGACGACGCCCGACGCCGCGACGGCGGCGATGACCCAGAGCGGCGCTTCGCGCCAGAAGAGCAGCGCCGACGAACCCGCGATGGCCAGCCACATCGCACTCATCGCGATCGCCTTGGCACGCGGCGGCATGACGGCTCCGGGCACGAGGTACTTCGTGAAGGGGCTGAAGAAGCGGTTGTGGACCAATTTGTCGCTCAGCCACGGGCACGAGCGGGTGAAGCACCATGTCGCCATGATGAGAAAAATCGTTGTCGGCAAGCCCGGCAGCACGGCCCCTACGGCACCCAGCGCGACGCAGCACACGCCGACCCCGGCCAGCGACCAGCGGACGGCCCGCACGGGCATCGGCCGCACGGCTGGGGCCGAGTGAGAAGGGCTGATAATCGTTTGGCTGGTCGTGAGCATTCGCGAACATCCTTCGAACAAGCGAAAACTGGATCGTGCCTACCGCTGATCGTTGGCGGTCAAGTGTCGAAAGTCACGCGCTATTGAGATTGATTCTCAGGGCTGGCCTCTTCGTGCCTTCGCATTCGCCAAAAGAGGCGAAAACCGCGCCGACCCGAGGCCACGGCGGGCTCCGGCTGGCCTGATTCGAGTGGGCCCTGGTTTCATGTGGCCCGATGATGCCCGCAGAAGACGGTGTGGGCATGCCACCCGACGATCAAGCCCTGCGCCGCGCGGATACACGATCTTGACGAGACGAATTGTCGTGTCGGCGCGACGATACACGAGGTTGACGCGACGAATTGTCGTGTCAACGCGCCGATAAACGATGTTGACGCGCCGAATTGTCGTGTCAACGCGACGATACACGATGTTGACGCGCCGAATTGTCGTGTCAACGCGCCGAAACACGAGGTTGACGCGACGAATTGTCGTGTCAACGCGCCGAAACACGAGGTTGACGCGACGAATTGTCGTGTCAACGCGCCGAATTGTCGTGTCAACGCGCGTATCAGGAGCAATTCGGCGCGCTTTTTGGGGCAATCGGAGCGTCACACTCGCGTTTTCGAGGGTCAGAAGGCCGACGATTCCCCTATTGCTGGTGTTTCAGCACCCGCCAGCCGACCGACCCGGCCTGGTGCAGTGGCCATGGCTCTCCTTGGCCACGATCAGTGGCAAAGCCGGGGCAAGGACACCCGACATCGATCGGGCCCGGATCCCGCCGCGGCCGCAAGCGAAGTCCGTCATGGCCATGCAAAGCCATGGCCATGCCATCCAGCCTTCATGAGAAATCGTCCATGGCACCGGGCTTTTTGTCTCATGTAGTTCCTATCTCTGCATCATTCCTCATCGGGCCAAGTGATCGTGATGGGAAAAGTCAATTCCTCTCCAAACGCCTCATCAGTCTCCAGCACCCCCAGCGCATCATCGCTCGGACGCAGAACGACAATCGCGTCGGCGGGCGTGGTTTCGAGCCTGATCGCGTCGCCCTGTTCATGTGAGCCGGCCCTGGCTGGAGTCGTGAGATAAAACAGGTGCTTCTCAGCACCCTCGACGAGTAGAAGCACATCCATCGCCACGGCAACTGGCGGCGCATCCACGCTTACGCTGACATAGATCGATGGGCTGAACTCGTCGATTTGCGGGACGATGCGGCTGATCCGCAGGTTCTTCGTGAAATGCAGCGACAAGTCCGGATCAGAGGACCAGGTCACCAGCGGCTCCGGCTCCGCCACGACCTCAACTTGAAAGGTCTTCTCGACCATCCAACGGCTCAAGTAGGTCTCGGAAATCGATGGGTCCGTGCCCGGCTCGCCGACGGTGCAAGACCAGGTGATCGTGACCGTGTTGTTTCCAATGTTCAGCGGGAGGTTTCTCCGCGTGCTCGATGAACCGCCGGTGCTCATGCCCTGCGAGGTGCCATAGCCGGCGCTCACGCCCGGCGATCGCGTGAAAGTGCGGCCGCCCTCAATCGAGATTTGCTCGATCGCTTGAGAGTAGGAGATTGGGGTACCGGTTCCGCTGCGGTCCGCTCTGACCGAGCACA
This sequence comes from Phycisphaeraceae bacterium, assembly GCA_019636795.1. Lineage (NCBI taxonomy): Bacteria > Pseudomonadati > Planctomycetota > Phycisphaerae > Phycisphaerales > Phycisphaeraceae > Phycisphaeraceae bacterium. The sequence continues at coordinate 218,132 of JAHBWW010000004.1, read as the reverse complement.
TGATGGCTACCGGCTTGCCGGGGCGAACTTTCTGTTGCATGCGCGGAGTAACCGTAAAGGCCTGACGCCAATAGACGGCAAGTTGTTCCTCCTCCAGATGCCCGTCCGCACCCATCGCTTCGATCAGATTGCCCCACAGCGGCTCCCATGTCGTCCGCGCTCGATCTGCTTGAAACGCGAGTCCGGTGTCGATGATCCGGTCGATCGCTGAATCGCCGAGTTGGTCAGCCGCGTACCGGATCGACAGCTCTTCGACCGCAGAATGGACACTGGCCGGGGTTCCGCTTCGTGCCTGCCGAATCAGCCAGCCCGTCGGCTTATAGGTGTTCCAGTTCACCCCGCTCGCCGCCCAGAGCCCGATCAAAGCGAACAGCATCGCTGCCGTCAAGAACGCCCCGCCGAAGAACACCGCCCGCCGTCGCTCCCGCCGCTTGATACGCACCGCGCCCTCATCGAGCGCCTTTCCGCACTCCGGGCAGCGCTCCCCACCCGGATACAACCCCGCCAAGTCAAACCCGCACCCGCGGCACACGGGGTGGTCATCCACCCGCCGCCCGCGCAGGCCGACGACCACCAATCCGATTCCGACCAGCAGCAACAGCCCCACCAGCCCGATCACCATTCCCATCGCCATCACCTCCAGGCTGCCTGCGGACCTTCCCCCATTCTATCCGATCCCTCAGCCTATCAGGAGATCTTCATGCCGGGTGCAGTGGCCATGGCTCTCCTTGGCCACGATCAGGGGCAAATCCAGGGCAAAGACGCCCGGTCTTGATTGACCCGGATTCCGACACGCCCTTTGCGGATGTTCTTTATGGCTTAGCAAAGCCACGACCATGGCTGTAGCGTCTGAAGCGCACGGCACCCATCGACTTGCCCGCCCCGTTGATCACAGCCTGCGCGTCGAAGTCATCGATCGCGCCGTCGCCATTGATATCGCCGCCCCAGCGGTGCTCGGCCCGGCCGTATGGCGAGTACGCCACGCGTTCGTGCAACACCCCGGCATCGTCAAGCACAGCAACCACGCTGAACTGTACGTCGGTCGCCATGAAAAAGATCCCGTCGCCGCTGTCGGCAAAGTCGCCGTCGGCGTTGCGGTCCAGGCGGCGCAGAGACAATCATGCCCGTTGTGCGGGACCGGCACCGAAGTCGAAGAGCCGACTTCGGTGGGACGCCGAGCATGATTGATCGCGGAACATCGGTGCCACCACCTCTGCAATAACTCCGGCATACGCGTTGCTCTACCACTTGCGATGCCGACACAAATCGCGAAGCCAAGATATGAGGGGAAGTGGGAACACATAAAAGGAAAGCCATGTGGACGATTCAGGAATATCTCTCAAGCTCTCTCGCAGCTCGATTGGGGCAGAGTCACAAAAGCGACGCCACTCGCGGCGAAGCTGCTCCCCAACTCCCGTTCCAGCTGAAAAAAAGGCGCACACATATGACTTTGTTCCGTCAGTCGCGAGCAGGTAAACGCCAGTTGAAGAACCAGAAAAGCCAAATATTTCGTTGCGAGATCCCGGTGAAGTTATGAGAGCTACATCGCGCTCTTTGGCGCGTCGAAGCGGGAGCTTCTTCTCAAGGGAAGTCCGAACTCCATGTAAGCCATCTCCTTTCCGAAAGACTACGCGCTGGCGGCACATAATACTATGAAATGAAAGCAGTGTAATAATAGCACTTAGTGCGATAACCGGCTCTTCGATTCCGACCTGTCGCGATGAAGCATAACCGGGATTATAAAATAAAACAAGCACGTACACAAGGCCTAGCATGGCAACCACAATGATAAACGTCACAGCAATCGCTCCGCGCTGACGAACCCTGAGTGTCCATTCAAATGAACTGCCCGGGCGATCCTCGAGAACAACCCCGTTGATCTCCGTGAAATGTACGATACGAAGCGGGGCCGCTGCTTCCCTTATTGTGGGACCTTGCGCCTCAAAGAGCCGTTCTACGACATTGCACTCATTGATCATGGAATAGCCTCTAGTTATCGTTGTGCTCACAGCATGAAGTCATTTTCGTGCAGGTCTTCTGCCATCTTTGAAGATTCGCCCGCAGATGACCAGCCCAAGAGTCGCACAGGCCGTTACGGCTTGGGTCCAAACTCATCTGAAACTGAATCTCCGCCGCACTCACCCACACGGCGGCTGCTACATCGCCGCCCAGCAAGATCCACCCAGCCACTGGGATCGGCTTCAAGCATGGTTCGACGACGTCTATGGCTGCGAGGCCTGCGCTTGTAGCGGCTTCCATGTATTGACCTTCGCTCAATGCTGATTCTACGTCGCTGAGGTTCATGCATGCTCCGACACCAGAAACGCTTCGTCTAGCGACTTCCCCTGTTGTTTTCTTAAGGAACTGACGTGTATAATTGTGATTCGCCATAGTTTGGCATCGCATCATCTCGATGCGCTTTGGCTTACGATTGCGCATAGATTCAAGCTTCTTTTTCAGCTCGGCATCAAAGGAATCAAGTTTGAGCCTAGCAGGATCAATAAGGTAAACCTCAGCCACCTCCGAAAGCAACTCCTCCGTCGCAGTGAGCAACACATCTTGCCACAAAGCTGGCACAGTCGCAAGGAGTGAGCTCCAGGTCGAGGGGCACTGAGATATCAGAGCAGAATTCAAATTTCTGATTCTGCGCGCGAGTTCCGAACACTCTCGAGCCAACATGATGGCAGAAGTCACACCGCTGAACAAGCCGAGGGGATCGGTGAGGCCTACTGAGTTCGACATTGCATACTCATACAACCCCATCCCATCGACATACCCAATTGGATCTCTCTCGATCCACCGCCCTAGCCGCGGGCTGTAGTGCCTGAAGCGCACGCAGTAGATCTGCTCCTCGCAGTTGAACCGATACCCCGCGTAGCCGACTTCGTTGTCCGGCCCGTCTTCGTCGCGAGGTCCGCTGATCCAGCCCGTCGGCAGGGCCGCACGCGTGCCGAACGCCTGCAGGCGCGTGATGTCCTCCGACACGCCGTACGGCAGGATCGACCCGTCGCGATCAAGATCCAGGTCCGGGTGATAGCCCGTGTTGCCGATCGACTTGCCCGCCCCGTTGATCACAGCCTGCGCGTCGTAGTAATCGACCGCGCCGTCGCCATTGACATCGCCGCCCCAGCGGTGCTCGGCCCGGCCGTATGGCGAGTACGCCACGCGTTCATAGAGCACCCCGGCATCGTCGAGCACAGCAACCACGCTGAACTGTACGTCGGTCGCCATGAAAAAGATCCCGTCGCCGCCATCGGCAAAGTCGCCGTCGGCGTTGCGGTCCAGGCGGCGCAGAGACAATCATGCCCGTTGTGCGAGACCGGCACGGAAGTCGCAGAGCCGACTTCGGTGGCACGGGGGAAGGCAGACTTTGGTGCCGCCTCGCCTCGCGCCGAAGCGGCGTGGCATGCGACCCATCGTTCGGCGATCCTGTTCGCTGGCGATTGCTGCCCCTCGGACCGCCACCCGGAGGTGTGCCCCTGCGGTGCAAACCTCCGGCGTGCTCCTGTGCGTCAGAGTTCTTCGCGTTTGATCTGGTCGTGCTCGCGGCTTCGCAGGACATTGGCCCAGACTTCGGGATTGAAGAGCATCAGGGCGATTCCCAGTGCGGCGGCGGCGGCTCCTGCGAACCAGTTCCAGACCAGCCCGATGACGATCCCGACGACGATCATCGAGCCGAAGACGAGGATGAACATGAGGCCCAGGCTTGAGCCGTGAATCATGGCGCCGCCGGGTCGACCCTCGGGGGATTCGTGGGCCATGTGCTCGGCGATTTCGGCTTCGATTTCGGCTTCGGCGTGAAGATCTTGGCTCTTTTCGCTCTGGGCCGAGAGATCCGCGATGCGTGAACTGAATCAACTGCTCAGCGACAAGCCTGTCGCCCTGCTGACGAGCCTGAATCGTGGCGTGCTGGATGTCTATCAGGTCCGCATCGCCCCCGATTCGCCCGCAGCTGGACGCATGCTGCGCGACCGCGTCACGCCCGAGGGCTTCATCATCGCGTCCATCAGCAGTGCGGGTGATGCGTACGTCCCCGACGGCGACTCAACCATCCGCGCTGGAGATACCCTGCTGGTCGTCGGCCCGCACAAGCGTGCTGCCGATCTGGCCAGGCTTGCGGGAAGTGCGTAGTCCGCCATGAACCACCGCTTCGTCATCAGGCAGATCGGTGTGCTCCTGCTTGCACTCTCGTGCGTGCTGGGAGCGCTCGGGGCGTATGCCTTCGTGCTTGGTCTCACGGACGATCTTGAATCGCGCACGCCTGCCGCTTTTGCCGTTGCTGGAGCGTGCGGGCTGCTCGCGGGCTTGCTTGCGTTCGTGCCGTTCAGGCGTGCCACGCCCCAGATCGAGCGTCGCGAGGCCATGCTGCTGGTTGCACTGACGTGGATCGTCGGTGCGGCGCTGGCGAGCCTGCCGTACTACTTCTGGGCGCTGTGGTGTCCTTCGGAGATTCCCGCGCGGGCGCTGCTCCGGTGGCGGTGAACTGCTACTTCGAGGCTGTCAGCGGGCTGACCACGGTGGGCGCGACGATCATCAGCGGGCTTGACGAGATGCCTCGGAGCATCCTGCTGTGGCGTGCGTTGACACAGTGGATCGGTGGGCTGGGCATCATCGTGCTCTTCGTCGCCATTTTGCCCAGCCTCGGCGCGGCCACCAAGCGCCTGTTCGTCGCCGAGACCGGCACAACACGTTCGGGCGTGCGCCCCGAAGTGCGCCAGACTGCGCGTCTGCTCTGGATCATCTACTCGTGCCTGACGCTTGCTCAGCTCATCGCTCTGCGTCTGGCCGGCATGACCTGGTTCGACGCGACCTGCCACGCCTTTTCGACGCTGGCGACCGGCGGATTCAGCACGCGCGATGCCTCGGCCGCTGCTTTCAGCTCGCCGGGCATCGAATGGATCATCATTCTCTTCATGATCCTCGGTGGGGCGAACTTCGGGCTGTATTGCCAGTTGGTGCGCAGGCGCTTTCGCGCGGTCCTGGCCGATACCGAACTGCGGTTGTATCTTGGGTCGATCGCCGTCGTCACCGCGATCATCGCTGCTGTCATCGTGCATACATCCATCACCTCGACCGCGGGCCAGGCTGCCAGCGCGACGACCGTCGAAGCCGTCCGCGCTGCTGCCTTCCAGACCGCGACCATTCAGACCACCACCGGCTTTGCCACCAGCGACTTCAATCAGTGGCCTCTGATTGCCAAGTCGCTTCTTGTCCTGCTCATGTTCATCGGCGGTTGCTCGGGCTCGACCTCCGGCGGCATCAAGGTCATTCGCGTCTGGATCGTCGTGCGCGCTCTTGCCGGTGAAATCGAACGCTCCTTCCGCCCCAACGTCGTGCGCCCCGTGCGCGTCGGAGGCAGCATCATCGACGACACCGCCATGCGCGCGGCCATGAGTTACTTCATCGCCGTGATCCTGCTCTGGGTCGTCGGAACGGGCGTGCTGCTGCTCCTCGAGCCCGCAATCGACTTCACCACGGCCGGCACCGCTGTGGTGGCCTGCTTCAGCACGGTCGGTCCGGGCCTCGGGCGTGTCGGTGCCACCGAGACCTACGCGTGGCTCGGCGAGCCTTCAAAACTCATGCTGTGCGGCGTCATGCTCCTGGGCCGACTCGAAATCTTTGCCCTCCTCGTCCTCTTTTCGATCAGATTCTGGCGTGATTGAAGCGGGCCTTGCACACTCTGGAATCCCTCAAATTATGGAACCATCAGCTGCACACGCATGCTGAGATTGGGCTTGGAACCCTTGTCCGGCCGATCCACAGAGCGATGAACTGCGTAAGGGCAATAGGGGCCTGTCAAACTGGAGGGAGTTTGACAGCGCCTGAATCCCCCCATACGTTCCCTCTCACCATCCGAGGCTTCTCTTCGACATGAATCACTCGTCGCAAGAACAAGATCCGAACAAGACCGCGCCGCTGGCAGGGAGCGACGACACGACGCCCATCGCAAACAACAGCGACGAGCTGTCGGTCGAGGAAGTCGAAGAAGCCATTCAGCGCGCTGCGAAGGGCAACACCAACATCGACACGCTGGTCGGTCGACTCGTGGTTGAGCAGGGGCTGGCCACCACCGACGAAGTGCAAGCCTGCCTGACCGCCGCCAAGCACACGACCGAAGGCGAAGACCGACGCGATCAATCGCTGGCACAGATTCTCCTGGACAAGGAGTTCATCACCAAGCGTCAGCTCGCACGCCTCAAGGAGCGCATCGAGGCCGAACGTTCCGGCCAGCAGATCCCGGGATTCAAGATCGAGGTCAAACTCGGCTCGGGCGCGATGGCCACGGTCTATCGAGCACGCCAACTGAGTCTCAATCGCTCAGTCGCCATCAAGGTCCTGCCGAAGCAGCACAGCCAGAACCCGCAGTTCATCGAGCGTTTCTTTGCCGAAGGGCGAGCCGCGGCTCAACTCAATCACCCCAACATCGTGCAGGCCTTCGATGTCGGTCGCGCCGGCGACGTGTATTACTTCGTCATGGAGTACGTCGAAGGACGCACTGTCCACGACGACATCGTCAAGCACAAGCGCTACGCCGAATCTGAAGCTCTCGATATCGTCATTCAGGTCGCTGAAGCCCTCGAACACGCGCACTCGAAGGGTCTCATCCACCGCGATATCAAGCCGAAGAACCTGATGATCTCGAAGGAAGGCGTGGTCAAGGTCGCCGACATGGGTCTGGCACGCGCCATCTCCGACAAGGATGCTGCGGAAGCGGAAAAAGGCAAGGCCTTCGGCACGCCCTACTACATCAGCCCCGAGCAGATCCGCGGCGAAGTCGATATCGCTCCGCCCGCCGACATCTACTCGCTTGGCGCCACCCTCTACCACATGGTCACCGGGTCCGTCCCCTTTGAGGGCAAGAACCCGACGTCGGTCATGCACAAGCATCTCAAGGCCGACCTGGTCCCGCCCGATCACGTCAACCCGAAACTCTCGGCAGGCATCAGCGAAGTCATCGAAATGATGATGGCCAAGAAACCCGGTGCCCGCTACCGCAACTGCACCGACCTGCTCGTCGATCTTCGGGCGCTGCGCCGGAATGAAACTCCTCCACTGGCTCATCGTGAAATCAACGCTGTCGACGAACTGGCCCAGCTCGCCGCTGCCGAGGCGTCCGCACCCGCCGAACTCCCGATCGATTCCTCATCGCCCTCAGCCAAGCCGCCGATCTCAGACCTCCTTGTCGAACCGCTCTTCCTGGTTCTGGTCGGCATGTTTCTCATCAGTCTGGCTTTGAATCTCTGGCAGTTCCTTGCCAGTTCCTGATTCACGCCCCCATTTTCTTCGGCTTCACCTGCTATCCGTCCGATGCTCCAGTCATGTGTGGCATCGTCGGCGCGGCTTGTGCGCTCCCCTATCGACTCTCTGTTTCGCCCGCGCGGCTCGCGCACATGCGCGATCTTCTCACACACCGAGGCCCCGACGACGCCGGCATCTGGTCGACCCCCAACGTCGCCCTGGCCCATCGGCGTCTGAGCATTCTCGACCCCACACCCGCCGGCCACCAGCCCATGCTCACGCCTGATGCCCGGCACGCACTTGTCTACAACGGTGAACTCTACAACGACACCGAGCTGCGCCATCGCCTCGCCCGTCAGGGCGTGACATTCGCCTCGAACTGCGACACAGAGACTTTGCTTGCCGTCCTCGCCCGCTTCGGCTCCGACGCTGCCGAGCACCTGCGAGGCATGTACGCCTTCGCATATCTCGATCTCGCTGCACATCGCCTTATTCTGGCACGCGACCCGCTGGGCATCAAACCTCTCTATTACTGGATTGGCCCTGCGGGCGACCACCTCGAGCTTGTCTTTGCGTCAGAACCTCGCGCGATTCTCGCTCACCCGCACGTCCCTGCACGCCCCGATCTCCACGCCATCAACCACTATCTGACCACGATCCGCACAACACTAACCGATCACACACTCTTTGAAGGCGTCCGCACCGTCCGCCCCGGACAGTGGCTCACCTTTGACCTGCGCGACCCGACGCTCGAACCTGACATCTGCGACAACAGCCTCATCACTCGCGCCCCAGACGCCACAACGCGCGAGATCGTTGAACGCTCAATCGTCGCGCACCTGCGCACCGATGTCCCGCTGTGCAGTCTGCTCAGTGGCGGGCTCGACAGCACCATCATCGCCGCTGTCTCGGCACAACACCACTCTGGCCTCCACACCTACTGCGCCGGCAGCCCCGAACCCGCCAGCGATACTGACGATCTCGCCTGCGCACGCCGCGCCGCACAATCGCTCGGATTGGCGCACACACAAACCATCATCGATCATCACGCCTTTTCCGAACTCTGGCCATCGCTCATCACACGCCTGGGTGTTCCGCTCAGCACTCCCAACGAAGTCGCCATCAACGCCGTCGCACGCGATCTCAAATCCGCCAGCCACACCGTCGCGCTCTCGGGCGAAGGCGCCGACGAACTCTTCGGGGGCTACGACCACTCGCTCGCTCTGGCGCGCGACTTTCACGCCCGCAATCCCCACGCTTCGCTGAGCGACATGGCCCGTTTCGAGATCGAATCCAACGCCTGGATTCCAACCTCGCTCAAACCCGCAGCCCTTACCGATCGCTTCACGCTCGACACCGACCGTGACGAACTGCTCGCCTGCGAGCTCGAGCGCGAGTTCCGCTGGTGCGAGCGCGCCGCCGCAGCCGCCGCATCGGGCACGTCTCTGGATCGCCGCCTGCATCATCACCTGCTCTTTCAGCAGCGCGTCAATCTGGCCGGCCTTCTCCAGCGTCTCGATACCTCGACCATGCTTGAAAGCGTTGAGGGCCGCACGCCATTGGCCGATGCCGTCGTTGCCGCCCACGCCCGCAGCCTTTCGATGGATGCGCTCATCAACTGGCGTACTGATCGTGTGGAGACTCATGTCGAAACCAAAATCCCGCTCCGCCGCGCTTTTGCTGACATGATTCCGGCAGAGCCTCTCGCACGCCCCAAAGCCAGTTTCCCTCTCCCGTTTCAGGAGTGGATGCACACGCTCGCGCCGCGCGTGCGCAGCAGCACGCTTGTGCGAGACATCTTCAGCACCGCCGCCATCGAGATCGTCGCACAGAACCCGGGCTCGGCCTGGCGCATCGCCTGGCCGATGATCAATCTCGCGCTCTGGGATGCCGCGATTTTCGGCTCGCGTGGCGGCATCGATACAAACAACAACGCCCGAGCCGAAGCCCGGGCGTTGTAAAGGAATCAATCAAGTCTCAGGTCGATCGTTCAGCGACGACGACGCAGAGCTGCCAGCGTGCCAAGGCCGAGCAGCGCCAACCCGCTCGGGCTGGGGATGATCGCGAGGCCGACAGTGCGGTTGGAAACCAGATCGCCTAGCCCGTTCTGAAGCACGACGTGCATCGTGAAGAGACCCGAACCCGTGTCCACCGTGCCAAGCACGAGACGGTCATTGGTCAGATCCTCGAACGCAGCCCAATACTGCCCGCGCCACCACTCGCCACCCTGGTTACGCACGTCGATGCCGAGCGAACCGATCGCGTTGAGGCTGCCGTTGCCGAGGTCGAGGGTGAAGAAACGGTCAGTGGTCTGGCTCGTCACATAGAAGGTGTCCGAGATCGGGTCATAGCCCGAGCCACCGATCGCTTCGCCCGGCTGAATGTTCGTGACAAACGTCTGATTGAAGTTGTTGTCGAGCGTGACGATGTTGCCCTCGCCAAGTCCGTAGATCGTGTTGCCAACCTGCGTCAACGACGGGAAGCGTTGATCGGTCGAGGTGCCGATGCGCGTCAGACTTGGAACCGTGTTGATGTTGTCAACGCGCCAGATTTCGAAGTCCGGCGGCGGGTTGCCGACGTTCTCCTGAAGGTTGCTCACGCCGATGACACCCAGCTTCGTGTTGGACAGCGAGTGGAATGTGTCGGTCATTGTGAACTGGTCAATTGTGTTCGTGTTTGAGTTGTAGCGGAACATCTGGTCGCCACGAGTCACGAGGAACGTATCCGCGCTGGCAAAGCTCCCCGCAGCGAGAACCAATGCCGCACCAATCATCGATCGCTTCATATTCATCTCCTCTTGCACACTGTGGTCCCGATCGGGACTCTTGAATCCGCCACTGGAAATTTGAGGCCTCAACGCCGAGCCCTCCCCTCCCAAGCAGCGACAAACCCACCTTCTCTATTCTATCACAACTTTCCGTTTTAGCGACACTTGGGTTCCATATTTACGGTATTTTCACCCCAAGCCTAAATATTTTTCACTTCTCTGCCCACCCTTCGGACTACCACTTCAAAAAGATGCATGATTCCGCCTGACCGCCCTATACTTTGCTCCGCTTCGTTTATGAAGCCGCCTCAGCACCAAACAGAATCCAAGGAGATCCCCGTGCGTCGCGCGAAACTCAGCATCATCGGAGCCGGAAACGTCGGAGCCACCTGTGCCCATTGGGCCGCTGCGAAGGAACTGGGCGACATCGTTGTCCTCGACATCCCCGAAAAAGGTGATTTCGCCAAGGGCAAAATGATCGACTTGGCCTGCTGCGGCCCGATCGAGCGCTTCGATTCGGCCATCGTCGGTACGTCCGACTACAAGGACATTGCAGGCTCGGACGTTGTGATCATTACTGCCGGCATCCCCCGCAAACCGGGGATGAGTCGCGACGACCTCATCGAAACCAATGTCAAGATCGTCCGCGCTGTGAGCGAGAAGGTCGCGGAGTTCGCTCCTGAGTCTTGCGTGATCGTCGTCTCGAATCCGCTCGATGCGATGGTGTACACCGCGTGGAAGTCGTCGGGATTCCCCACTCACCGCATCATGGGCCAGGCCGGTGCGCTCGATGTCGCGCGTTTCCGCACGTTCATCGCCTGGGAGGTCGGCTGCTCGATCGAGGATGTGCAGGCGCTGCTGCTCGGCGGCCACGGCGACGACATGGTGCCCCTGCCACGCCTCACCAGCGTCCACGGCATCCCGGTCTCCGATCTGCTCCCGGCCGACAAGATTGCGGCCTGTGTGGAGCGCGCCAAGGTCGGCGGCGGCGAGATTGTCAAACTCATGGGCACCAGCGCCTACTACGCCCCGGCATCGGGGAGCGTGCAGATGGCGGAGGCGATCATCAAGGACAAGAAGCGCATCATCCCTTCGGCGGCGTACTGCAACGGGCAGTTCGGCGCCAAGGGCCTCTTCGTCGGCGTGCCGGCTCTGCTCGGCGCAGGCGGGGTCGAGAAAATCGTCGAGTTTAAACTGCTGCCCGAGGAACAGAAACTCTTTGACGAATCGTCCAGCCACGTCCGCGACCTGGTCGACACGGTCAAGAAACTCTTCCCTGATCTGGCGTGAGAACTGCGTGCAGGCGGCATGCCCATGCTGGTCTGAGCATGGGCATGAGAGCGGAGTTGCCATCGCCTGGGGTGCCCTGGTGCGGTGGAGTGAGGAGAAAAAAGAAGCCCAGGGATTGGGATCCCTGGGCTTTGGAGTTTTGTGGGGTTGTGGAGGAAGCGGGGTTGTAGAGGGAGGGGTAATAGAGGCAGGGTTGTAGAGGGAGGGTTGGTTACTTGGCGAAGTGGGCGAAGGCTTTGTTTGCTTCGGCCATTCGGTGGGTTTGTTCGCGGGTGGCCATGGCTTTGCCTTCGCCGCGTGCTGCGGCCCAGAGTTCGTCGGCCATGCGAGCCGCCATGGGGCGTCCCTTGTCGCTGCGGGCGGCTTCGATCAGCCAGCGGAACGCGAGCGACTGCTGCCGCTTGCGGTTGACCTGGATCGGCACCTGGTAGTTGGCGCCGCCGATGCGCTTGGAGCGGACTTCGACGTAGGGTTTTGCGTTTTCGACGGCTTTGTGAAAGACTGCCAGGCCGTGCGGTGGCTTGCCTTCTTCTTCGTTCTTGGCGAGTTTTTCGTCGAGCAGATCGATTGCGCCGTATACGACGCGCTCGGCGCGGGTCTTCTTGCCCTCGCGCATGATGCAGTTGATGAACTTGGCCACGACCATGTCGTTGTACCGCGGGTCTGGGCGAAGTTGGGACTCTGACGCTGTGATGCGACCGGACATTTTGAACTCCTTGGCTCATCTGCGGGAACTAGCCCGCTTTGTGTTCACCGGCGTGCCCCGGTCGGGGGGTTTACCGATTACTTGCCGTGGGTGAGAAAAGCCCGGACACGCGTTCGGGCCTGTGGTTGAACTGGATTACTTTTTCTTGGCGCCGTACTTGGAGCGTCCCTGCTTGCGGCCATCGACACCGAGGGAGTCGAGTGCTCCGCGGACGACGTGGTAGCGGACGCCGGGGAGGTCGCGGACGCGGCCGCCACGGACGAGGACGATGGAGTGTTCCTGGAGGTTGTGACCTTCGCCACCGATGTATGCGGTGACTTCCTTGCCGTTGGAGAGGCGAACGCGGGCGATCTTGCGGAGCGCGGAGTTCGGCTTCTTTGGCGTGGTGGTCTTGACGGTGAGACAGACGCCGCGGCGCTGTGGGCACGAGTCGAGGTCGCGTGACTTTGACTTCTCGATCGGGGTGCGGCGTGGCTTGCGAATCAACTGGTTGATCGTGGGCATGAAGAAAACATCCTCCAAAACGGGCCCTAATGGTAGCCCTCAGTTCGGCCCGGGCAAGGGGCCGAGCGTGACTCTAGCACGACTCATGCGGTTTGAGGAGAGATTGGAGGTGCACGCGGGCTGAGCGGACGGCGGATGGGGCTCGCGGGGCGGTCTGGGGCGGGGGGAAGGCATACGCTTGGCTTGAAGAGGCGGTCGCGACATCGAGGCTGCCGACCTGCGGAGAGTCCCTATGCCTAGAAAAACCGTCTATACCGCTGCCATCGACAACCTCCAGATCCTCGACGAGGAGGGGAATTTTGACGAATCGCTGGGGATGGAGGATGGCGAGCCGATCCTGAGCGACGAGCAGGTCATGTATCTGTACGAGCAGATGTGGATCGGGCGGCATCTGGACGAGATTGCGTTCAAGTTGCAGCGTTCGGGACGGATGGGGACGTATCCGCAGAACAAGGGGCAGGAGGCCAATGCGGCGGGGTCGGGGCTGGCGATGGTCAAGGGGAAGGACTGGATTGTGCCGTGCTACCGCGAGAATATCGCGATGTTCATGCACGGCCTGCCGTATCACTATGTGCTGCTGCACTGGATGGGCGATGAGCGCGGGAACCAGATTCCGGAGGGGGTGCTGGTGACGCCGATCAGTGTGCCGATCGGGACGCACATGCTGCACGCGACGGGGATTGCGTGGTCGTTCAAGTTGCGCGGTGAGAAAGACCGCTGCGCGATCACGTACTTTGGCGATGGCGCGACGAGCGAGGGCGATTTTCATGGGGCGATGAACTTCGCCTCGACGCTGGGTGTGCCGGTGATTTTCTTCTGCCAGAACAATCAGTGGGCGATCAGCGTGCCGCGCGAGCAGCAGATGAACTCGCCGACGGTGGTGCAGAAGGCGATTGCGTACGAGATGCCGGCGCTGCAGGTTGATGGGAATGATATTTTCGCTGTGTACAAGGCTGTACGCGATGCGCGGCGGTACTGCACGGAGAACAGCGCGCCGTTTTTCATCGAAGGCGTGACGTATCGGCTTGGCGACCACACGACGGCGGATGATGCGCGGCGGTATCGGTCGGAGGATGAGGTGCGGCAGTGGCTGGCGAAGGATCCGTTGATTCGGACGCGGAAGTATCTGGAGATGCGCGGGGTGTGGACGGATGAGCGGCAGTTGGAGTTGCAGACGCGGGCGGAGAAGATTGTGGGCGAGATCGTGGCTGCGGCCCAGGGGATCGAAGCACCGGAGAGAGCGGAGTTCTTTGACCATATGTTCGCGGCGCTCGATGATGATTTGCGTACGCAGCGCGACACGATGCGGACGAGCAGTCTCGGGCAGAACCCGGATCAGATCGGACTGAAGGCGGAAACGCAGAACGCATAATGATGCGTGTCGGGCGTCGGCCCGGCCGCTCGGAGTCATGTGATGGCCAATCTCACACTAGTTCAGGCAATCAATCAGGCGCTTGCGCAGGAGATGGAGCGCGACAATCGCGTGGTGATTCTTGGCGAAGACGTCGGGGTCAATGGCGGGGTTTTTCGGGTGACGGAGGGGTTGGCGGAGCGGTTCGGCGAGCATCGCGTGCAGAACACGCCGCTGGATGAATCGGGGATTCTGGGTGCGGCGGTCGGGCTTGCGATTGCGGGGATGAGGCCGGTGCCGGAGATTCAGTTCGAGGGTTTCCTGGGCCCGGCGTATGACCAGATTGTGAATCATGCGGCGAGATTCCGCAACCGCACGCGTGGTGCGATCACGATTCCGATGACGATTCGGGTGCCGGTTGGTGGCGGGATCCATGCGCCGGAACTGCACTCGGACTCGCCGGAGGCGATCTACACGCATTCGCCGGGGTTGAAGGTGGTGATGCCTTGCACACCGTATGACGCCAAGGGGCTGCTGATCAGTGCGATTCGGGATCCGGATCCGGTGATTTTCTTTGAGCCCAAGCGGGTGTATCGGGCGTATCGCGAGGAGGTGCCGGAGGAGGAATACACGATTCCGATCGGGCAGGCGAAGATTGTGAGCGAGGGCGAGGACCTGACGATTGTGACGTGGGGCGCGAGTGTGTTTCAATGCCTCGAAGCGCTCGACGATCTTCCCGAAGACGTGAGCGTGGAGTTGATTGACCTGCGGACGATTGACCCGATCGACACGGACACGATCGCGGCGAGTGTGGAGAAGACGGGGCGGTGTGTGGTGGTGCATGAGGCGCCGCTGACGTGCGGGCTGGGGGCGGAGATCTCGTCGCGGATTCAGGAGCGATGCTTCCTGCATCTTGAAGCGCCCGTGCAGCGAGTCGCGGGGTTCGATACGATCATGCCGTATTACAAGTTGGAGCTTGACTATCTGCCGGATGCCAACCGCATCGGAAAGGGGATTCGTGAATGCCTGGCGTATTGATGATTGCAGCAGCAGAGATTGCTCGACCTGAAGGCGATGTGACGAAAATCATCATGACGGTGATGATTGCCATGGGTTTGCTGATGGGGCTCGTGCTGACCACGAAGATTGCAAAGGAATGGTCGCGAGGGTAAAGCATGCTCACCGCTGGGGAGGCGCTGCACGACCATTCTTTAATGAGGTTGCGTGGGTGGCCCAGATCACGCGTGCTTGAAGGTTATGAGGAACCGCTTGAAATCGTGACGCTCGTTCTCGTCGGCGGTATCGTTCTTTTCATTCTCTTCCTGAAGATGACACAGAATAAGCGTAACAGGGGTTGAGTACATCATGGCAGGCAAGACTTCGACAGATCCCAACGTGTTCATTCTTCCGGACCTCGGTGAGGGCGTGCATGAGGCCGAACTCATTGCGTGGAAGGTCAAGGTGGGCGACAGTGTCGAGGAGCATGACATTCTTGCCGAGATGGAGACGGACAAGGCTCTTGTGGAAGTGCCCAGCCCGCGCAAGGGCGTGATCAAGACGCTGCACGGCGAGGCGGGCGAGATTCTGCATGTCGGAAATCCGCTCGTGACGTATGAAGGCGGATCGAATGCCAGCGAAAGCCCGGCAGCATCGCATGTCGAAGACAAGCCGGCCAAGGCACAGGGCACCAAGGCGGGCATGAACAACAACGGCGCGGCCGATGAGGACGCGGGCACGGTGGTCGGGGCGATGAGCGCCGAGACGCCGGGCATGTCGGCCCGCGAAGGCAAGGCGCTTGCGACGCCGGCTGTACGCAGGCTTGCCCGTGATCTTGGTGTGGAGATTGATCTTGTGCCGGGCTCGGGCATTGGCGGGCGTGTGACGGCCAAGGACATTGAGTCATTTGCAGCCGGTGGCGGCTCGCCGCGCCAGGCTGCCTCGCGTGCACCTGCGGCCCCGCGTACTACGCCGAGTGTGACATCGAGTGCTCATGTCGCTGCGGCGACGGCGGCACCTGCACCGGCGGTGCAGCGTGTTGCGTTCGAGCCGGGAGCAGAGGCGACGCGGGTGCCGTTCCGCGGTGTGCGGCGCAAGATTGCCGAGCGTCTGCGGGCCAGTGTTGACACTGCGGTGCACTTTACCGTGATGGACGAGGCGGATGTTTCGGAGTTGGATCTGCTTCGCAAGCAGCTTGCCGCTGCGTCGGGTGAGAAGGTGAGTTTCCTGCCGTTCGTGTGTTCGGCGGTGGCGCGTGCGTTGACTAGCCAGTTTGGCGCGCTGAATGCCACTGTGGATGACGAGGCGAGCGAGATTGTGCAGCATCGCAGCGTGCACCTGGGCATTGCGACCGACACCGAGAGCGGGCTGATGGTGCCGGTGATGCGGGATGCGGATCGGCTGGGGGTGCTGGAGATTTCGCGTCAGATTGCGAGCATTGCGGCGTCGGCGCGCGACCGTTCGATCGGGCGCGAGTCGCTGTCGGGCTCGACGTTCACGATCAGCAACGTCGGGAGTCATGCAGGGCGGTTTGCGACGCCCGTAATCAATGCTCCGGAGGTCGGGATTCTTGCGGTGGGCCGCACGCGCGAGGGGATGGTCGTGAAGAACGGCTGGTTCCGCGTCGGCAAGTTGATGCCGCTGAGTCTGGCGTGCGACCATCGTGTGGTGGACGGCGCGACGGCTGCGTTGTGTCTGGCCGAGATCGTGCGATTGATTGAGGCTCCGAACCAGTTGCTGACTCCGGCGCGCGGGTAGGTTCCTGTTGAGGACAGGGTGCCTCCTCAAGGCGTACCGCGCTGGCGGTGTTGGGCTGAGCGGCTCGATGAACGACCCATGTACAAGGCTTTGCCTGCCAATTTGATCGCGTTGATGGCCAATCGCACCGGTCGGCGCAATGTCGGGGTGCTGGTGCGTTTTCTGCTGGCGCTTGCGGCGCTTGTGGTGATCTATGCGGCGCTGTTCCAGGTTTTCATGCGTCACGAAGGGCAGGAACACTCATTTTTCGATGGGATCTACTGGACGCTGGTGACGATGTCGACGCTCGGTTTTGGCGACATTACGTTCCGTGAGACACCGGGCCGCATGTTTTCGATCGTTGTCATCATCTCGGGCACGCTGTTCATGTTGACGCTGCTGCCGTTCGCGTTCATCCAGTTTTTCTACAGCCCGTGGATGGAAGCTCGCAAGGCTGCCATCGCGCCTCGCTCGCTGCCGGCAGGCACGGAGGGGCACATCATCATGACGCGGTTCGGCCCGCTCACGACGTCGCTGGTGACGCGTCTTGTCCGTCGGGGCCGCCCGCATGTCGTGATCGTCAGTGATGTGGAGGAAGCGATCAGACTGCACGATCAGGGCATCAGCGTGATGGTCGGCGAGGTGGATGATCCTCAGACCTACATCGCTGCGCGCATTGAGAAGGCGGCGCTGGTGGTGACGACGCTCGACGACCCGGACAATGCCGCGGTTACGATCGCGGTGCGTGCGGTCAGCGAGTCTGTGCGGGTGATTGCGGTGGCCAGTCGGGCGCACGCCGACAAGGTGTATAGCGCTGCTGGCGTTTCGCAGGTGCTTTCGCTGGGGCATGTCACGGGTACGTCGCTGGCACACCGCATCGTGGGCGGCGACGCGATGACGCATGTGATTGGTTCGCTCGACGAGCTTCGCATCGCCGAGGCCAACGCATTGCGGACGCCGCTCGTGGGCAAGACTCTGCGAGAAAACCGGCTCAATGAACTGGGCGTGACGGTCGTGGGTGTGTGGGATCGCGGGCAATTTCAACCCGCCGGCCCCGAGACGGTCATTACGTCGAGCACGATTCTTGTCCTTGCGGGCACGGCCGCCCAGCTCGAGCGTTATGACGAGGAGTTCTCGATCTACAACGTCTCAGACGGGCATGTGCTGATCATCGGCGCGGGGCGGGTCGGCACGGCGACGGCGCGGGCGCTCGAACGTCGGGGCGTGGAGCATCGCCTCATCGAGCGATCGAGTCGCGCCAGCGCCAAGGCCTCGCTCGTGACAGGCGACGCCTCGGATCCCGATGTCCTGCGCTCGGCCGGGCTGGACGCGGCGCACGCGGTGGTCATCACGACGCACGACGACGCGACGAATGTGTATCTCACGATTCTGATTCGCCACCTGCGGCCGGACATTCAGATCATCAGTCGTTCGTCACTTGAGCGCAGCGTCGAGACGCTGCACCGCGCGGGGGCGGATTTCGTGATTTCGACTGCGTCGATCTTCTCAAGTTATGTGCTCAACCTGCTCGACCGCTCGAGCATGCTGATGCTGGCCGAGGGGCTGACGGTCTTTCGCTTCAGGGTGGACGCCGACATGGCCGGGCGGTCGCTTGCGGATCTGGCGCTGCGGCGTCGTGCCGGGTGCAGTGTTGTCGCGGTGTATGTGGATGGCGTGATGCGTGCCAATCCGTCGCCCACCGAGCCGCTGATCGAAGGCAGCGAGCTGCTGATGATCGGCGGAAGCGGAGCCGAGGAGCGTCTGGAGTCGCTGGCGCGCGATGAGGAGTGATGCAAGCAGGCCGCGCTTGGGGTATCCTGTGACATGATGCCCCATTCGCTTCCTGGCGCTGCTCTTGACATTCTCCGCCGCGTGTGGGGGTTCACCGAGCCGCGACCGGTGCAGGCGGCGGCGATCCGGGCGGCCCTGGCGGGGCAGGATTGTCTGGCCGTGCTGCCGACGGGTGGGGGCAAGAGCCTGTGCTACCAGTTGCCGCCGCTGGTGAACGGCGACACGACGATCGTGGTCAGCCCGCTGATCTCGCTGATGAAGGATCAGGTCGATGCGCTGCGGGTGCTCAACGTCGCGGCGGCGTGTCTGAACTCGTCGATGGATGCCGGCACGCAGCAGGAGGTGCTCGACCAGCTTGCGGCGGGGCGATTGCGGCTGCTGTATGTCGCGCCCGAGCGGTTGCTCAGCGGCGGCCTGCTGGGTGTGCTAGCTGACTATCCGTTTGTGACGCGCGTGGCGATCGACGAGGCGCACTGCGTGAGCAGCTGGGGGCACGACTTTCGCCCGGAGTATCGCACGCTGGGGGTGTTGCGTGATTCCCTGCCGCGCGTGGCGCTGAGCGCTTTCACGGCCACCGCGACGCAGCGTGTGCGCAAGGACATCATCAGGCAACTGCGGCTGCGCGAGCCGGAAGTAATCGTCGGTGATGTCGATCGGCCCAACCTGACGTACCGGATTGTGCCGCGCACGCGGGCGGATGAGCAGATCGCGGGCGTGCTGGGCCGCCACAGAGATGAGGCGTCGATTGTGTATTGCATCACCCGCAAGGAGACCGAGCGTGTGGCCGAGATGCTTTCGTCGCGCGGCATCGAAGCGCGGGCGTATCACGCCGGGCTGAGTGCGCGCGACCGCACGAGGGTGCAGGAGCGGTTCGCGTGCGAGAGGCTCAATGTGGTGGTGGCGACGGTGGCGTTCGGGATGGGGATTGATCGCTCCAACGTGCGGTGCGTGCTCCATGCAGCCCTGCCCAAGAGTATCGAGGCGTATCAGCAGGAGACCGGGCGGGCCGGGCGCGACGGGCTCGAGGCCGAGTGCGTGCTGCTCTACAGCGGGGGCGACGTCGAGAAGTGGTCGCGGCTGATCGAGAAGAGCAATGCCGAGGCGGGGGTCGATCGGGCCATCACCGCCAGATCGATCGAGCAGGTCGCGATGATGGGGCGCTTCGCGGCCGGCAGGACTTGCCGCCACGCGGCGCTGAGCGCGCACTTCGGGCAGACGTATGCGTTTGCCAACTGCAACGCGTGCGATGTCTGCCTTGATGAGATGGTCGTCAATGAGACGCCGATGGTCACGGCGCAGAAGATTCTGTCGTGTGTCGCGCGGTGTGAGCGGGCTTCGGGTGTGTCGTTCGGCACCGCGCACATCGTGGACGTGCTGCGCGGCTCGCGGGCGGCGAGAGTGCTCGATCGGGGCCACGACAGGCTGAGCACGCACGGCCTGCTCAAGGATGTGCCCAAGGCCGAACTGGCCGGGTACGTGCATCAACTGGTCGATCAGGGGGCGCTGGCGCGCGGGAGCGGCGATTATCCGACGGTGACGCTGTGCGCGGGCTCGTGGGAAGTGCTGAGCGGGAAGAAGCCGGTGACGCTGGTCAGCGCGGCCCGCCCCGCCGAAACCAGCTCGAACACTCCAGGCGGTCCGGAGGCCGAACTCTTCGAGCGGCTGCGCGCGATGCGCATGGCGCTGGCGACCGAGCGTGGGCTGCCGCCGTTCATGATCTTTCATGACAGCGTCCTGCATGAGATTGCGCGGCGCCGGCCGACGAACATCAGTGATCTGGCGGTGATTTCGGGCATCGGCGCGAGCAAGCGCGAGCAGTTCGGGGAGGCGGTGGTCGATGTGGTGCGTCAGTGGTGCCAGAGCAATCCCGATGCTGCCGCCCGGACAGGACCGGTGGACATCACGTCGCCGCGCGTGTCAACCCTGTCTGTCGATCGCGTGCGTGCTCATCCATCAGCCGCGTACTTCGAGCGCGGACAGTCGATCGAGGAGGTCGCGCTCGCGCTGGGCTTGAAACAAAGAACGATTGCTGAGAAGCTCGGGGCGTGGATCGAAGCCACGGCCCCCGCTGACATCAGCGCCTGGATCGACCCGGCCACGTATGCGACGGTCGAGCAGGCCGCACGCAGCACCGGGCTCGAACGGCTGAAGCCCATTTTTGAAGCGCTCGGCGAACAGGTTGACTACAGCACGATTCGCATTGTCGTCGCTCACCTTCGCGTGCTTCAGCGCGGCTGAGACGCGGCATCGGCGCCCGCCTCGATCCGCCGGATCTCGATCGAGCGGAACGCAACGGGGTCATGGTGGCCCGCGAAGCCGAAGTGGCCGCTCGTGCGCGTGCGTCCGGCGTAGTGGGCCGCCTCGCCCATGAAATCGGTGACTGCTGCCAGGTCGGCATCGAGGATCTGCGTGCCGTTGAGTTCGACCGTGATCCGGCTGCCAACGACGCGCACCCACTGGACGTTCCATTGCCCGACCGGACGCAGGTACCCGCGATGGGCGGCGACCATGCCGTAGGCCGAGCCGTGATACTGCCGCGGGTCGAGTCGTGCGTACTTCGGGTGCGTGTCGTCGAGAACCTGGAGTTCGCACATGCCGACGTAGGCGGTGTCGCCCGCTCCGGGATAGCGGATCGCCAGGCCGTTGTTGCCGCCGGGCGGGAGGAGAAACTCGAACTTGGCCTCAAAATCGTCCCACTCTTTTTCGGTGTAGATCGTGCCGCCCTTGCCGGGAAGGCAGCGGATCGTGCGATCGACGACTTCATAACTGTCGGTGTCGCCCGCCCAGCCCGCGAGGGTCAGGCCATTGAAAACCTGTTCGAAGCGCGGGCCGTCGAAACCGGCGTGCCGCATCGGTCCGCCGCGCAGCAGGGCCATGTTGGTTTCGTGCGGGCTGATCTCGCGCACCGCGATGTTGCGAAAGCGGATCTCTCCGCCGTGGGTCTGCAACTGAATCGGCCCGCGCGCGATCAGCGGCTTGCTGCGGTCGAAGTAGTTTTCGAGCCGGGCGTGATCGACGACGACGTGGCCGTTGAGCATGACCGTCACGCGCTCGCCGATCATGATGACTTCGAGCGCGTTCCAATGCCCGAACGGCGCATCGGCCAGGCGGAGCGGATCCTTGCCGGGCGCATCGGGCGAGTTGTTCCACAAACCGCCCGAACCCTTGTCCGCGCCCAGATTCCACTTGCCCCCGGCCTCGGTCGTGTCCCAGATCTGCACCTGCGGGTAGCCGCGGAGATAGATCCCGCTGTCGGCGCCGGCGACGGTGCGGTATTCGAGCATGAGGTGGAAGTCGCCGAAGAAGCGATCGGTGGTGAGATAGAGCCCGTGGCCGTCGTTGATGAGCTCTCCATCCTCGACGCGCCAGTGTTTGTGGATGTTGTCGAGGCTTTGCGCTTTCTTGCGTGTCAGTTCATCGGGCGTCAGGGCGAGATAGTCTGCGGGGTTTTCCGTCTCGGCCCCCCACCATCCGCTCAGGTCGCGGCCATTGAAGATGGGCTCGGGGCGGGCGATGGTGTGCGCGGGCTGGGGCGCGATGTTTTCGGGCTGGGCGAGCACCGTCGCGGGCGAGGCGAGCAGTGCGGCAGCCAGTGCGGCCAGTGCGGGCAGCGCGGGCAGCGGGACGCGAAATGACAACGGCTTGCGCGATGGGAGGAGCGTGGTGTGCATAAGAAGGATCGTCGCGTGTTGCGGCGTCGTGTCAAGGCGGGGGCGCGAGGCGAGGGATATGCCCACCTAGGCCTGCCCGGCGCGCTGCACTCACTGGCACTGGCTCGAATAGGCGTTGAGGAACGTCTGCACGTCGAAGAAATCGAGCACGCGATCGGTGTTGGTGTCGGCCAGGCAGAAATGCTTGAACGTCACGACCGCGTCGCCGCCGCTGGTCCCGTCGTTGTTGCCGTCGAGCGGCTCGCCGGTCGCGACCGAGAGCACGGCATCGCTGATCGTGACCGTGTATGTGTCGGCCTTGAGCGGCTGGGCGAAGGAGAGGAGCATGAACTGGCTGCCCGAGCCGGAGGCGGCGAAGCCAACGTTCTGGTTGGCACTGTTGACAATCGAGATGTGCGCCTGCGTGAACGACACGGCTTCATTGAAGATGATGCGGGCGCTCGAAACCGGGCCGCCGGTCAGGTGCGACGAAGCCGGGATCGACGGATCGGTTGCAAGAATGACCGGCCCGGGCTGCGTGCCGGTCGCGCGGATGAGCCAGATGCCGCTGGCGTCGGCCGCGTACATGCTCATGCCGTCGTGGCTGATCGCCAGCGCGTCAAGACCGGTGAAACCGCTGGCCCACATCGTGTGAGTGCCGTCGGTTGCGACCTGCTGGATCTGGTTGCTCAGCGTGTCGGTGATGTAGATGACGCCGCCGAAGTCGCCGCCGGCCACGATCGCCAGGTCGCCGTAACGCAGCGTGTTCCAGTGGACATTGCTGATCTGGCGATAGGTGCCCCCGGTCATGACGTTGCGCATTTCGTAGATCGCGCTGCGCTGATCGTTGTCGTCAGAGTCGGCAATCAGGACTCCGCCGCCGTACAGCCCCGTCACATCGCGCTGCATGCCCCAGACATCGGTGTCCACGCGGCCTGAGGGCACCGAGTTCTGCGCGACAACGGTCACCTGGTAGTCGGTGTCCATCCGCGCCAGCACGGTGCCGTTGCTTGCGTTGCGATCGAGCAGCACCGCCCCGACCGGGTTGCCCGCCGAGCCGTCGGTCAGGGCGAAGTTATACATGAGTTGGTTGTTCGACGCGCCGAGAATCCAGCGCTGCGTGACCTGCCCGCCCGGCGCGATCGTCAGGTACAGGGTATCCCTCCCTGGAGAGAAGCGATAGAGCGTCGCGTGGATGAGCGGCGCGATGATGTTGTCATGATCGAAGTGGATGCTCAGCGCATTGAACAGGTTGCTGGTCGTAAAGGTGCCCAGGTTGGAAATCACGCCCGAGGGGCTGATGAGCCGGAAGGTTGCGATGTTGTTTGCGACTGTCGCGGAGACAACTCCGCTGCCGAAAGACGGATGATCGATCGCCGAGAGTTCGGGCATCACTCCATCGAGCACGGGCGCGATGAGCCGGGCCGAGAAACCATTGGGGACAGTCGGCTGCGCCGCGGCCGAGCCGCACGCCAGCGCCAGCGCGGCGCACGCCAGGGCCGCGCCGGACACAGACGCCGCAGCGCGCGTGGAACACTTCACGGGATTGATCGGCATGGTCGTTCTCCAGGGTTTGCGCAACCACAACCCGAGGAGACATTCCCCACGGCCGCCGCTGCTCGCGTCCGGCCAGCATACCCCCGGCGCGGCGGCGATGCAAGACAAATCGGCCATTTCGATGCCCGGTAGCGCGACACGGGTGCCAGAGCGCGCAGAACTCTTCTTTGTCCTCTTTTCTCCTTCTCTTGGCCGCGCGGTGAGGCACGATTGACTGGAGGTTTGCGTCATCGCCCCGATCGTGCCTTCGGACAGGGCGGCCTTGTGCGACCACGAGTCGAAACAAAGACCGACCGGCGCCGCGCGGGGGTATGATGGCCCGCACGCGAAGTGTGAAGATTTCTTTGCAATCGAAGCCGGGCCGGCGGCGTTGAGCCTCGGGCTGACCGGGGCAGCGTGTTGGTTCGAGTGTTGTCGAGTTTTGCGAGGGAGAAGCATCATGTCATTGAGGTTTGCTGCCGCCAGCGCGGTCGTTGCGGTCACTTTGTCGTCGTCGGTGGCTGCTGCACAGGATCTGTACGACACCGCGACCCTGCGGTCGTTCAACCTGAGCTTCCATGATGCGAACTGGCTGACGCTGCTGCGCAACAACTACATCTCGGAGACGCTGATCCTGGCCGATCTGGAAGTCGACGGCACCGTGTATCCCGATGTGGGCGTGCGGATCCGCGGCAACACGTCGTATACGGGGCTTCCTGCGGGCAGTGAGAAGTTCAGCCTCAAAATCAAGATGGATCATGTGCACTCGGATCAGGACCTGCTCGGGTATGACACGATCAACCTGAACAATGGTTTCCGCGACCCGACCTTCTGCCGCGAAGTGGTCTACAACAACTTCGTCGCTCAGTACATTCCCAATCCCCGGGCCAATCATGCGCTCGTCACGCTCAACGGGGCGAACTGGGGGGTGTATGTCAACGTGCAGCAGCCGGACAAAACGATGCTCCGCGACTTTTTTACCAACGCCGACGGGCTGCGGATCCGCTGCGCGAACAACCCGAACGGCCCCGGGCTGCGCTATAACGGCACCAACCCGGCGAATTACGCGGGGTATGAGATCCAGAACGACGGCGGGCTGGCCGATCCGCTCGGTTCGCTCATCGCGGTCTGCAACGCCCTGACCAATGAGCCGCTCGCGACCTGGCCAAACATCGACCAGGTGTTTGCGATCGATCCTTCGATCTGGTCGGTCGTGCTCGAGAACCTGCTGACCGACGACGACTCGTACGTGAACAAGGGTTGCGACTTCATGACCTACACCGACCCGCTCGATGGTCGCATGCATCTGCTCCAGCGCGACGCCAACGAGACGTTTACGCAGACTTCGTGGTCGGTGACGCGGAATTTCACGAACACCAGCCGCCCCGTGCTCAGCCGGGTGCTGGCCGTGTCCCAGTTGCGTCAGCGCTACATGGCCCATTACCGCACCGCGGCCGCGCAGCTCAACTGGTCGCACTTCGGAGCCGAGTTCACGACCCTGCGCACGCTCATCGATGCGCACGTGCAGGCCGACCCGAAGAAGTTGTACTCCTACACGCTGTTCCAGAACAACTTCACGTCCACGGTCACGATGCCCTACGCCGGGCTTGCGGGCGGCTCGATCGTCGGGCTTGAGCAGTTCGTGAATCAGAGGGCCGCTTTTCTGGCCACGAGCAGCGAGTTGATGGCCTCGGGTCCGATTGTGTCGGACGTGGCGGCCTCCGATGACGCCCCGCTTCCCGGCGATGTCGTGACGATCAGCGCCCAGGCGCTCTCGGCGGGCAGTCCGGTCACGCAGGTCGAACTGTTCTGGCGCGTGGGCCAGAGCGGGGTCTTTGCGCGCACCATGATGGCCGACGACGGGCTCTCCGGCGACGGAGCGGCGGGCGACGGGGTGTACGGAGCGGTGCTCCCGGTGCCGGCAAACGGCGGCGAACGGGTCGAGTATTACGTCGCGGCGACTGCGGGCAACGCGTTTTCGTCCCTGACCTTCGCTCCGGCGCTGGCTGAGCGCGGTCCGGCGGTGCTGCAGTTCGGTGTGCCCGCTGCGCCGGGCATGCGCATCACCGAGTTCATGTACTCGGGCACGTCGGGCGAGTTTGTCGAGCTGACCAATCGCTCCGCGCTGCCGATCGATCTCTCCGGCTGGAGCATGGATGACGATCATGCCGTCGCGGGCGCGTTCGATCTGTCCCCGCTGGGCATCGTGCAGCCCGGCGCGTCGGTCATCATCACCGAATCCGACGCCGTGTCTTTCAGGTCCGCATGGAACATCGACCCGCAGGTCGCCATCCTGGGCCAACTGGGCGCTGTCAGCGGCAACAACCTCGGTCGCAACGACCAGATTCATCTCTATGACAGCGCAGGCGCGCTCATCGACAGGCTGGACTACGGCGACCAGACTTTTGCAGGCACCATCCGCACCCAGAACATCAGCGGGCAGGTCTGCCGCGAGTCGCTGGGCGCCAATGCGATCGATGCGTGGGTGCTGTCGGCCGCCGGAGACGTGTTCGGCTCGTACGCGTCGGCAACAGGCGAGATCGGTTCGCCGGGTTTGTACATCGCGGTGTCGTGCCTGCCATGCCCGGCGGACATGACGGGGGATGGCACGCTGGATTTCTTCGATGTGCAGGCCTTCCTGGCGGCCTATGCCGCGCAGAATCCCGCCGCCGACTTCAATGGTGACGGACTGTTCGACTTCTTCGATGTCTCGGCCTACCTGGCGGCCTTCAGCGCGGGCTGCCCGTAAACGCGCCTGGCCGCGATCGACGCCGCTGCGGTCCTGCGCCCGATGACCGCAGCGCCGGGTTCAATCGCAAGGCGAACGATGCGCCCTGAGCCGCCGGGTGCTGTGGTGAGGGTGATCGGGAGGCGCGTCAACTTTATCGGGACGCGCGGAACTGCCTTCGAGACGCGCACCACCTTTATCGGAACGCGCTTTGCGGCCATCGGGGAGCGCGTCAACTTCATCTTGACGCGTGTCAACTTCATCGGGGAGCGCGTCAACCTCATGTTGACGCGCGGAATTATGACCGCGGAGCGAGGAATTATGAACTCGGCGAGAGGAATTATGACCGCGGCGAGCGCCTATTCGGACGCGGCGAGGCGCACGATCGGCGCACCGCACGGTCCGCTCGGCGTTCTTCGCGCCCGGACGCGGTTTTTCTCGGCCTATGCCAGTTTGTGCGCCTCCATTGTGCCGCCAGCGTTCTGTTCGTGGTGCCCGGCTCGCACTCCGCATCGCTGAGCGGGAAGAAGGGGAAGAAAGAGGAGATGAACAAGGGCCGAGAGCGCCCGCCCCCGCGCGTGGTTGGACCATGTTCAAAACCGGTTGCACCGAGTTCAAAGACGAATGCACTGTGTCCAAAGACGAATGCACCGGATGCTGCGACGCGCAGCCGACGAGGCCGCCCCGTCGCAGCGGCCTGCGGCACCGACGCAGCGCAAAGCAGCCAAAGCACGCGGCCCCGCAGCCCGCCAGCGCGGCGCGAGCGGTCAGGGTTGCTCCGGGTCCGACGCGCCAGGCGATGCGGCCTGCTCGGCCCGCAATTCTTCAAGTTTGGTCCGGTGCCTGATCGTTTGCTCATCATCCGGCCCGAGCCAGTCCTCAGCCCGCGCCAGCAGTTCGGCCATTGCCTCGATCGCCCGCTCCGGTTGTCCGTTCTGAGAGAGCCAATACACCATGATCTCTCGGCCCCGCAACGAGAAGCCTCGCGTGTGCTCGAAGGCATCGACGATCACCATCGCCCGCTGCATCGCCTCGACCGCCTCGTCCATCCTTTTCGAGGTATGGAGTATGAATGCGCGGTTCGAGTGCATCGTCGCGAGGCTCGGGTGATCGGGCGGGAAGTGCTGGAGTTGTAATTCGATGGCGCGGTCGATGGCCGTGAGGGCCTCGTCATGGCGACCGAGGTCGCCGAGGATGTTTGCACGGTTCGAGTGCATCGTCGCGAGGCTCGGATGATCGGGCGGGAAGTGCGTCAGGAAGATCTCGATGGCCCTGTCGACGGCTTCGAGGGCCTCGGCGTAGCGGCCGAGGACCTTGAGGATATTCGCGCGGTTCGAGTGCATCGTCGCGAGGGTCGGGTGGTCGGGCGGGAAGTGCAAGAGGTCGATCTCGATGGCGCGGTCGATGGCTTCGAGAGCCTCGGCGTGACGGCCGAGGTCACCCAGGATGTTCGCCCGGTTCGAGTGGCGGGTCGCAAGCGTCGGGTGGTCGGGCGGGAAGTGCGTCAGGAAGATCTCGATGGCGCGGTCGATGGCTTCGAGAGCCTCGGCGTGACGGCCGAGGTCACCCAGGATGTTCGAGCGGTTCGAGTGGCTCGTCGCGAGCGTCGGGTGATCGGGCGGAAAGTGCAAGAGGTCGATCTCGATGGCGCGGTCGATGGCTTCGAGAGCCTCGGCAAGGCGGCCGAGGTTGCGGAGGATGAGTGAGCGGTTCGAGTGGCGGGTCGCGATGTCCGGGTGATCGGACGGGAAGTGCTGGCGGTTGATCTCGATGGCGTAGTCGATGGCTTCGAGGGCCTCGGCGTGGCGACCGAGGTTGCCGAGGATGTTCGCGCGGTTCGAGTGGCTCGTCGCGAGCGTCGGGTGATCGGGCGCGAAGTGCATGAGGCTGATCGCGATGGCGCGGTCGATGGCTTCGAGGGCCTCGGCGTGGCGACCGAGGTCGCTGAGGATGTTCGCGCGGTTCGAGTGCATCGTCGCGAGGCTCGGATGATCGGGCGCGAAGTGCATGAGGCTGATCGCGATGGCGCGGTCGATGGCTTCGAGGGCCTCGACGTGGCGACCGAGGTTGCCGAGAATGCCCGAGCGGTTGTTGCACACGACCGCGAGCGTGGATTCGTCCAGCTCATCGGGCCGTTCGAGCAGTCCGTCGAGCAGCGCGAGCGCCTGACGCAGGCGATCGCCATGATCCACCGCCCGGCTGTCCTTGAGCACCAGCGCGAGGCGGATCGTCGCCATCGGATCGCCCGGTCGCAACACCAGCGCGGCCTTATAAAAAGGCGCGGCCCCGTCCGGGTCGTCGTCGAAGCGACGCCGTTCGCCCTGCACGATCTGATACCGGTATGCACTGTCGTCTGTCCAGTCCACACCGCTGGCCCGCCACAGGTTTGCCTGGGCCAGAAACGCATCGGCCTCTGTCCATGTCGCATCGGTGTACGGCCGCTTGACAGAAGCGATCAAGGCCAGCGCCTTGTCGATCGGATCGCCGAAGGCGAGCAAGCGCCGGATCGGCTCGGCCATGTCCGGCGTGATCTGCGGCGTGGGCGCGCCCTCGCCGCTGCTGACCGCGCTCAGAGCGCTGGCCACGCGGGCGAAATCTTCGCGCAGCAGCGCAACCTCGGCCCGCGTTGCCGCGGCCTCGTGGCGAGCCGCCGCCGCTTCCTGCCGGGTTTCTCCCGCGATCTGTTCGATCCGGTCCAGCGTGCGCGCCATCGCGTCGATCTTTTCTTCCAGTCGCATCAGGCGGTCGATGACCTGACGGTGGTTGTCGCGCTGCTGCTCCGACAGAGTGGCCAGTTCGCGCTTCAGACCCGCCATCGAGCCGTGCAGGGCGGCGAACTCTGTGCGCCATTCGACGCTCTGCTCGTCAATCGCGCTGCGAATGCGCTCCAGAGCCAGCGTCTGCATGTCGATGACCAGCGCGGGCCAGGCCTTGTCGCCGGTTTTCCAGGCGTGCTTGAGTGCTTCGCGCAGGCTGAGGCCGAAGGTGTCGGTCAGGCGCTGCGCCGCGCGCTCGCGGACCGCGCCCGAGAGCGGCTCGACGCCGCGCGCGGCGCACAATCGGTCGAGCACCGCGCCCCAGCGGGCCGGATCCATCGCGGGCTGCCCGCGATCGAACAGAAACACCGACAGCAGCGGCTCATCGACGCTGTTCTCGCCGCCGATGAGCGACGACGATGCGTTCGCATCCGCGCCCGCGGTGTCGCCGCGTGCCGTCGTCGCGCTCTCGCTTGAGTCCGCCGCGCCGGCAGCGGCCGCCTGCGCGTCGACGAGCTGGACCCACGCTTCGGGCATGATCTTCGCCATGGCCGCCAGCGCCGCCCGGTCTGCTTCGCCGCGGCTCGCTTCGCGCTCGCGCAGCAGCACCATGCGCACGGTGCGGCCCGCGAGCGCGGCTCCGTCGTGATTGCGGTAAAACTCGCGCACCGTCGGCTGGGCGCCCGAGAGATAGTCGTGCACGCGGTTGTCCACCACGCCGAGGGTGACGTTGCCGAGCATCCAGATCGCGCCCACCGCGCCGTGGGCCGCCAGCGAGCGCGGCCCGAGTGGTCGCACGCCCGCGTTGCCGCTGCGCCGCGACAGCATAAACGCCGCCGCGATCGCCTGCAGCGCGATCACCGCCAGCGGCACGCCGATCAGGCACAGCGTGCGATGCTCCTGCCACAGGTTTGCCAGATCCCACGCCAGCCCGCGCATCATCAGCAGCAGCGGCAGGCCGGGAAACAGCAGCAGAATCGGCAACGCAACCAGCACAGCGGCCAGTTTCGGCATCGGATGGCTCTGCATGAGCCAGCCCCCCCGCTTGCTCCACAATCTGAGCGGCCGCCGGACTACGGCGGGGACCTGCTGCCTCTCGGCAGACGTTGCGCCGGTCTCGGGGGCTTGCATCGGGTTGGGGTCGTGCTCGGTCATCACGTTCCAGTCTATTCGATCAAGCGAGATTTCCTGTTGCTGTACGCAGCAGACGCACATATTTTTGCGCCCGCCCGCCGCTGCAACCGGGGGGAAGGCCGCTCAGGCCGCGCCGGAGAGTACCAATTGCACGCTGTGCACGCTCAAGTCGGGCCGGAAAGCCGACGACATCACTGCGGACGACAACCTTTTTTCCGTAAGGAGCCAACGCCGTGTATCACGTCGTGGCCATCCGCTCGGGCGGAGCCAGCAGCCCGAGCGACCCCACCGTCGTTTACTTCGGCACCGGCGCCAGCACATTCACCAGCAGCGCCAGCAGCACGACGCCCAACCTGCCCGGGCTGACCTACGCGGCCTGACATCGCCGCAACCAACCTGAGTCGTGTTAGCGCGGGCCGGACTCGATCCGGCCCGCGTTGCGCGCGGGGTTCGCCGGACGCGGCGCGATCAGTTGCTGGCCCTAGCGGCTGGCCGTTGCCGCGTGCTGGCGCGCGAACTCTTTCATGAACTCGACCAGCGCGACCGCGCCTTCTTTCGGGAAGGCGTTGTACATGCTCGCGCGCATGCCGCCGATGAAGCGATGCCCGGAAAGACTGTCAAGCCCGCGGGCCTCGGCCTGCCTGGTGAACAATGCGTCAAGCTCCGGGGTCGGGCACTTGAATGTAAAATTCATCATGCTGCGCGAATCCTTGCGGGCGTGCGGGATATAAAAGTCCTGGCTGTCGAGGAAGTCGTAGAGAACCGCCGCCTTCTCGCGGTTGATCTCCTCCATCGCCTTCAGACCGCCCTCGGCCAGGATCCACTTGAAGACCTGACCCATGAGATACACCGCAAAGGTCGGGGGCGTGTTGTAGCGGCCTTCCTTTTCGGCATGCAGGCGATATTGCATCATCTTCGGCAGCTCGCGGGGGGGGCTGGCGATCAGATCCTTGCGGGCAATGACCAGCGTGATGCCCGCCGGGCCCAGGTTCTTCTGCGCTCCGGCGTAGATCAGGCCGTACTTCGTGACATCGATCGGCCTGCTGAAGATATTGCTCGACGCATCGCACACCAGGAACGAACCCGCGGGCACCGCAGGCTCGGACCGGAACTCCGTGCCCATGATCGTGTTGTTGGCGGTGAAATGAACATACGCAGGGTTCGACGAATACTTCGTCTCGGCGGTGCCCGGGATGTGGTCGTACTTGCTCGCCTTGCTCGAAGCGCAGATGTGGCAGGTGCCATAGAGCGGCGCCTCGGCGATCGAGTCTTCCGCCCACTTGCCGGTCTCGAAATAGTCGGCCGTGCGATCGGCCGGGAGCAGATTGGCGGGCACAAAGTAGCACTGGCTCGTCGCGCCGCCCTGCATCCAGAACACCGCGTAGGAGTCGGGGATATTGGCGATCTGGCGGCAGGCGGCCTCGGTCTCGTGCGTGATGCGATCGAAGACCTTGCCGCGATGGCTGTGCTCGAGAATGCCGATGCCCGAGCCGAAGATATCGACAATGTCGGCCTGGGCCTGCTTGATGACGCTGGGCGGCAGACACGCGGGGCCGGCCGAGAAGTTGAACACACGCTTGCTCATGAAATCACTCCCTG
Organism: Phycisphaeraceae bacterium; assembly: GCA_019636795.1. Taxonomy (NCBI): domain Bacteria; kingdom Pseudomonadati; phylum Planctomycetota; class Phycisphaerae; order Phycisphaerales; family Phycisphaeraceae; species Phycisphaeraceae bacterium. The sequence goes on along the minus strand of JAHBWW010000004.1, from coordinate 186,348 downwards.
AATGCTGACGCCGCGCCGCGGCCTGCGTCGTTGTTGTCGCTCGAATCCGCCCCACTCACCGACGAGCCGTGCTCGCCGCGTTGACCTGATGCAGCCACTCGCCGCCTGACATGTGCTCGCTGACAATGCGCACGACTTCCTCAGCCACGGCGAACTGCGCCTGATCGGTGGACGCACCGCAGTGATGCGAACCGTACACGCCACTGGTCTGAGCGACCTTCGAGGTCCACGGTGCGGCCGGTTCCTTGGGCTGATTGTGATAGACATCGAGCGCGGCGCGGATGCCTTTGGTCTTGACCGCCTCGATGAGCGCCTCTTCGACCACTACTTCGCCGCGGCTGGTGTTGATGAAGTACGCGCCTGGTTTCATGGCGGCAAAGAATCGCTCATCGCACAGCCCGCGCGTGTCATCGGTCGCGGCCAGGTGAATCGTCACCGCGTCCATGCGCGGCAGGGCTTCGTAGAGGGCGTCGCGCGTGTACGGAAGCGGACGGATGCCCAGCGCGCGGGCAGTGTCGTCGCCGAGGCTGCGCGACTGCGCCCAGATCTCGATGCCGAAAGCCTGGGCCCGCTTGATCACTTCCGTGCCGATCGCGCCGGTGCCGATCACGAGCATGGTCATGCCCTTGAGGCCGCGCGACTTGGCGTACTCCTTCTTGTTCCAGTGCCCGGCCTTGATTTCCGCGTCCTGCTCGGGCAAGCGCCGATCGAGATTGATCAGGTGCCCCATCGTCAGTTCGGCCACCGCCACTGCGTTCATGCCCGGCGTGTTGCAGACGGCGATGCCCCGCTCGGCCGCGTGGTCGCAGTCGATGTTGTCGTAGCCGGCCCCCGCGCGGATCACGGCCTCGAGGGTCGGAGCCGCATCGAGCACCGCCGCCGGAACCTTGGTCGATCGCACGACCAGGACCTTCGCCCCCGTGCGGTTGAGCGCCGCGGGCAGGGTGTCGGGCTGAAGATCGGGCTCGACGGTGACCGTGGCCCCCAGCCGTTCGAGACCCGCAATACCAGCTGCTTCGAACTTATCCGCGATCAGAATGTGCATCGTCGCCTCCGGCGGGCCAGCGAGCGCCCGCAGAGATTCTAGAGCGTCGGGAGCCAGACGTCTTTGCTCATTGAGCGACCGTTCGCAGGATTCAGTGGTTTCGGTCCCGGTTGGTGTCAGAGGCACAAGTCAGGGCTGCGTGCCCTGTCCGGTGTCGATCTCCTGCCCCCCGATATCGAGCCCGCGCAGGCCCCCTCGCGTCCAGCGGTAGTGCCCGATGAACTCCTGGGTCCCGACGCCGGGAGTGATCTCGCGCATGATCGTCGGCCCGGGGGAAGCGGGGGTTCGAGGCTGGAACCCGGGATTGGTCTCGGATGTTGCCACGGTACGAACCGAGCCATCGACGAAAAGAATCGGCTGAGACGCGCGAGCATCGGCGTAGAACATGATCTTGCTCGAAGAGTGTCGATCGTATGAATCGAACATGTGAGCCTTCTGGCTGGCAAAGACCACGTCGCTCAAGCGGCGCGTTGTCAGGTATCGAGGCTCGCGCTGGAATGTCCACGGATTATCCATGTGCTGATGAATGGGATCGAGGGCGCCCCCGCTTTGATCGACAGAGAACGTCACGGAGGCTGTTTCGTAGGTACTCTCGAAGCGACGAAAGCGGGTTGTCAATCCCATCGACTCCCACGGCGTGTCGAGTCGCTCCCACTGGTCCCGGTCGTCGGGGCAGATTGCCACCAGAGCCTCTCCCCGCTCTGCTCCGATCTCATCGAGCATCGTCAGATGAGTGAACCAGAGGTGCGGATACCAGTTGGTCCCGCCACTTGACGGTGATATGAGCACGCCGGGCACCTGCTGTCGCATGATGTGCACGGCTTCGAAGCGCACTGCATCACGATCACTGCCCGCAAAGCGCAGATCGGCGTCGGGCGTAGGCTGGGGGCTGGAACTACCTCTCCAGGAAAGCGCCGGGAACCTGTCGCTACGCGACGCCGCGAATGAAGCCGTCCCCACTCCGAGCTGACGCAGGTTGCTCGTGCAGACACTCGTGCGGGCGGCACGCCTGGCTTTGGACAGCGCGGGGAGCAGGATGCCGATCAGGAGCGCGATGATGGCGATCACCACCAGCAATTCAACCAGCGTGAACCCGACTCGTGTTCCTCGATCGGCGGTACGCATAGATCACCCCTCCCTATGGCATGCCTCCCAGACGCAGTTGTTCAAGACGTGCGACATAAGCGTTGAGCAACGCGTGACCCTGATCCGGAAGTCCGCGTGCCGCTTCGTACTGTCGGAGCATTTCGATCGCTCGTGAAACTGAAGCCATAGCGGATTCGTCGGTGGTCGCGAGCAGATGGGCATGGGCGTCGGACCACTCGAGAAGCGTGATGTCAAAGTCGCGCTCCAGAACTGGTGCTGCGGTTTCTTCGGGTGCAGGCAGGTCACCCTCGTCGTCCCACAGATCCGGTTCATCATCGATCATTGGTTCTTCAACCGGCACGTCGATCGGATCGCCGGGCTCGCCGAGTGCGGGGCCGACGACCCCGGGAGTGCGAAGCGAATTTGGGACTGGCGTGCTCTCGGGGACCGTATTCGGACTTCCCCACTTGCCCAGGACAATCACCCCCACGAGCAGCGCGCACAGAAGGATCACATTGCCGCACATCGATGCCACAAGACGAGAGCGCGCTGCTACGACTCTTTTTTCCAGCGCGCGCACACGCGACGGATCAACTCCCGTAGGCACTGGCGCTTCGGTCGGTCTCCGAACTTCAGCCGCTGGTCGTTTGGAGGGTTCCGACGGTGAGAAGTTCGACAATTTCGCAGCAACCAGCTCGGCAGGCTCCTGCCCCGGGAGGGGGCGGACCGGGCCAAGCCCGAGATGTTGTCGATCGCGGTCGGCGTCGAGTACGGCTCCGCACGATCGGCAGGCGTACTCATCGCGTTTGACTGAACCCTGGCATCCCGGGCACAAACCAAAGATATGCGCGACCCCCGGTGCTCGCTTGGCAAGTACCCAGAATTGGGCAGTGCTTGGGCCTCGAATCACCGAATCCGGACCGATCTTTCCGGATTGGGCCAGTTTCTGAATCGTCTCAAGAGAACACCCCGGGCGGAACGGACGCCCGACTTCGCGGATGTACCAAGGCCCCATTCCATTCTGAGTCGCCTGGCGACTCAGGGCGTCGAGATGGCCCCCGCAGGTTTCGCAACGCTGTGTGTTGCTGCTGATGGACCCGCAATATGGGCAGAGCACTCCCCGTGGCTGGGGAGTAGGCATGGGGTGCCGAATTGCGGATGTCTCGTCCATTGATGAGAGGTTAGTCACAGTATTGCCTTACGCCCGGCGAGGGGTTTCGGTTGACCTTGGGGCTTGCTCGGGCTTTGCTCGCACATGAATATCGACCGCAAGCATGGTGTGACTGCCAGTTTGGGAGTGCTGATTCTGGTCCTTGGGGGGTGTTCGCAGACGACCACATCGCGAGGCCGTGCGACTGCTGATGGTTCCGAGGGACTGCCCGCACGGGTCATCGCGACAGTGGGCCATGAAGCAGTCCTGGCTGAAGATCTGGCGCCATCTCTCTACGAGATCGCGGGCCGCGAAGCGCTGCGCGAGTGGGTGCTTGACCGGGCGCTCCAGCGGGAGATCGAGGCTCGGGGTTTGGCCATCACGCCGGACATGCTGCGTGCTGAGCGCGCGCTTCTGGTAGAACGAACCGCAAGCGGGGAAAGACTCCAAAGCGGGGCGGGGTTGACGGAACAGGTGCTCAGAGAGCGCAACCTCGGTCCCGTTCGGCGGGAGGCGATGATCCGGCGCAATGCGGGGCTTCGGCTTCTGACGCGAGATGAAGTAAGGGTTGAACCTGAGGAAGTGAGTCTGGCGGCGGAAATCGCATACGGGCCGAAGTATCGGGCGCGAGTGATTCTGGCCGGGACCGAGCGTGAAGCCGGAGAGGCGCTGAACCAACTGGGCACAAGGCCGACGCCTGCGGATGTGGCGAGGTTGGCAGAACGGTATTCGATTGATCCATCGGCGCGGACGGGGGGCGTGCTGCCTCTGATCAGCCCGGTGGATCCGGCGTACCCGGTTGTGGTGCGTTCGGCGTTGGGAGAACTGTCTCCGGGGCAGGTGAGTCCGATTCTTCCGTTGCCGGCGGGTGCGGCGGTTTTGTACCTTGAAGCGGTGGAGCCGCGATCGATCGTGCCTGAGGATGCGAGCAAGCGTCTGGAGGCTGAGCTGCGGGTGCAGCGTGAGCGGGTGGCGATGGAACGGCTGGCGCGGCATTTGGTGGAAACGACGCGGGTGGATGTGCTGGATCGGTCATTGGGGTGGGCGTGGGACGGTCGGTGAGTGCGGAGCGTGATCGCCATGCGATTGGTTGCGGACTACGCTTGACCCATGCTGCAACCCGCACCGACGACGAAGATTGACCCGGAACTGGCTCGAGGAACTCTGCTTGCGATTCACCCCGCGATGGGCGATGAGCCGGCGATGGTGGAGATCGGTTTTGCCAACACCAGTTACCGCGTGCGGCTGGCCCTGATCGGTGAAATCAAGGCGAAAGTTGGCAAGAAAGTGATCGGCAGCATCCGTGCCGATGCGCGGCGGGTCGATGTGGTGGATTCGGGCGGGCGATATGTTGAACCTGTGCTTGGTCGGCCTCGGCGCGTGCAGGGGCGGATCATCGCAGCGAATAACACGAGCAACACGATCACGGTTCATGCCGGGTTTCCGATCGTGTGCAGGCTGTCTGATGCACGGCAGCGTGCGGTCGGATTCGAGCCGGGCCAACTGGTGAGTTTTGATGTCAAGGCTGGCGCGACATTCACAGAAAAACCGGCCTGAGTGCCCGCATCGAACCTGATTAACCGACACCTGCTTCGACTTCCGCTCCGGGCGCATGCTCTGCGATGACATTGGGCGGCGGGAGACGCAGGAAGCGTGCAAGAGCGCGCGACCCGATGTAGAAGGGAATGGTATCGAAGAGCGCAGCTGCGAACTTGAAGGCGTAGCCGGTAACGATGAAGAGAAAGAGTTGAGGCCAGAGGGCCTGAGCATCGTTGATGGGGAGAGCATGCGCGTAGAAGTGTGTGATAAGGATGACGGCGAAGGTATCGACGAGTTGACTCACGAGCGTTGAGCCATTGTTGCGCAACCAGAGATGCCTGCCTTTGGTGACACGCTTCCAGAAGTGGAAGACGTGAACATCGACGAGTTGGGCGATGAGGTAGGCGATCATGGATGCGGCGACAGCGCCGAAGGCGAGATTGCGGACCTGGAAGAACGTCCAGCCGGTTTCGATGTAGGCGGACTTGACCGGATCCCATTGCGGGAGAGGCGGCATGTTGGTCACCGGATCGAGCTCGCCGAAGCCGGGCAGGGAGCCCCCGATCCAGAGGATGGCGACGACCCAGAGATTCAGGAGAAACCCAACCCAGACGACGAGACTCGCGCGACGCCTTCCAAAGAGCTCGCTGATGAAGTCGGTGCAGAGGAAAGTCAGCGGATACGGAAGGACACCCACAGCGACGGCGAAAACGATCGCTGGAGTGGATGGGTCGCCATCATGATTGATTTCGAAGAGTTTGATAAAGCGTGTGATGCCGAGGATGTTGAGCATCGTGAGGGTGCCCAGGAAGAACCCGGCGCAAATGAGAAACACGCCTTCTCGCCGGCGGTGAAGGGTTGGTTCATCGAGCCGCGAGAGCCCTTCATACTTGTATTGCTGGCTGGGGAGTGGGCTGAGCATGGTGAAAAGGATACCAGACCGGGCGCGGGCGGTCAGGGAAGGCCCGCGCTAGGATCGTGGCATGAGTGCTGCGTCAACAGAGAACCCGGTCGTTTCGTCGATTGATGGGCAGCGTTTTCTCGCATCAGTGGAAGCGATCGTGCTGAGTCTGGATCGCCCGGTGCCTTCTGTGCGGATCGCGGAAGGGCTCGCGGCGGCGGGCATCGGGGAAGCGAGCGAAGAGTCGGTTGAACGCGCGATCGCCGAACTCAACGAGCAATACGCGCAGAGCGGAAGGTCGTTCCGCATTGAGCATGTTGCGGGAGGCCATCGGTTGATGACGCTGCCTGAGCATGCGAGCGTGATCGCGGCGTTTCGACAAGCGCGCGCGTCGGGGCGGCTGAGCCGGGCGGCGCTCGAGACCCTGTCGATCATTGCCTATGAGCAACCGATGACTCGTGCGCGGCTCGAGGCGATTCGAGGCGTCGCGTGCGGAGAGATTCTGCGGTCACTGATCGAACGAAAGTTCATCACGATCAAGGGTCGAGCCGAGGAATTGGGTCGGCCGATGTTGTATGGAACGACCAAGCAGTTTCTCGATGCGTTCGGGCTGGCGTCGACGAAGGATCTGCCGAGCATGGATGAACTGCGGCAAGGCGAATGGCACGGAGAAAGCGCATGATGAAGGCACGACAAATCGTTGGAAGCGTGGCGGCAGGCTTGCTGCTGGCGGGCGCAGGCGGATGCTCGACAATGAAAGTCACGGGGCGTGTTATCCCGGGGACGATCAGCTATGTCGGCGTTGTGTCAGATACGGACGAGCGGCTCTCGAACGCGGGAATCGGACCGGCGAAAATCATGATCGAACATTCGGAGGCGAGCGGGCAGAGCCGCGCGATAGCGACTGGAACGAGCGGTCCTGACGGGCAGTTCTCGATCAAGATGTCAAAGGACGTCTGGCCGACGGATCGTGTGGTGGTGCGATCGATCTCCGAGCAGTACAGAACTGCCCGTGGGGTCGTGTATCTTCCTCGCGACGGGCAGAAGTTGCTGATCCTGATGGAAAGAACCGCGAGCGACTAAGAGGCGTACTGCCTTTCGTGTGCAAGCGAACGGATCGTGCATGATTGCCCGAGGACCAACGGAATCCGGGAGTAGTCTGCTGGCAAAGCCGGTGCGCCGGCGGTATGACCTGCATCCGCCGGGTTTGATGTTTGTGTTTACGGCTGTGTTCCTTGCGATCGGAGCGTTCAACAGTCAGAACAACCTGTTGTTCTGGGCGTTCGGGCTCGCCGTGGGCGCCGTTGTGATCTCGGGAGTGGTCAGCGGCATGCCCTTGATGTCGGTGCGTCTGGCGCGTGAACCAATCGGGCGCGGGCAGGGCGGACACGCGACGACACTTGCGTATCGGGTCGAAAATGGAAGCCGATCGTGGCCGGTGTTTGCACTGACAATCGAGGAAAAGTTCGAGACCGGAGCCAATGGGCGCAAGTCTGTTCGCGCGCGGACGGGCATCGCGCACGCAGGACCCGGCGAGGTGCTGGTTGCAAGCGCAACAGTGCATGGGCTCAATCGCGGGCGTTATGCGCTTTCGACCGTGGTGGTTTCGACGACGTTTCCTTTTGGGTTGATTCGCAAGTCGTTGGTGTTTGAGCTGCCCGGGGTGCTGTTGGTGCGGCCTGCGGTTGCGGGACTGCGTCGCGAGGTCTCACAGGTGTTGATGAGCCCTGGGCTGCAAAGCCTGCGCAGCCGAAATGTCGCGGGTTCGGGCGATGAGTTCTTCGGATTGCGCGAGTATGCCCCCGGAGATCCGATACGCACGATTGCGTGGAAGGCATCGGCCCGGACAGAAACGCTTGTGGTGCGGCAGACGATGACGCCCGCGCCGCCTCGAATATGGATTGGACTGGACAAGCCGAATGAAAGTGTGAGTGCTTTCTCGATGGAAAGTGCGATTTCGCTTGTGGCGAGTCTGGCAATGCACGCCGATCGAATCGGGCTCAGCCCGGGGGTTGTGATCGGGTGGGCCGGTTTCGAGTCGGAACCTGCGGAGGCTTCGGGCGCGATTGGGAGACTGCTCGACGCGCTGGCGCAACTTGATCCTGATACCGATGCGAATGAACCAACGAAGCACGGCTTGGCAGATGTCACGGTTGGCTTCGGCTCGGGAGGCAGTGAACAGCGCATTGATGGGTCGGATCCAAGTGACTGGGCGGCAGATGAGATCACGGTGTTTGTGCCTGAGGTGACAAAGCGCACTGGATGGCGCCGATTGATGCGCAGGGCAGGGGCCAAAGCATGAATGCCATTCGCGCCCAGCGCTGGGTCGGGTTGCTGCTTGCGATGGCTGCGATCACGTCGTACTGCCTTGCGGACGGGAATCTGGTGCTGTTTCTGCTTGCGGTTCCTGGGGCTGTGGTGGGATGGGTGTTTACGATGGCGCCGCGCGGCCGGCCTTTGCCTCGCATCATCATCAATCTGATTCTGCTGGTGATTCTGGGGTACACGCTGGTGTCGATGACGGCTCGAGGTTTCTCGGTGTCCACCGTGTGCGAAGTCATCACGTTCATCTTGATGGCAAAGATTCTGGATCGACGTTCGCAGCGGGACTTTGGGCAAGTGGTTTCGATCTCTGCATTTTTGCTGGTCGGAACGATCTTGACAAGCAACGGGCTTGGAGTTGGCGTGCTGCTGGTGATGAGCCTGCTGCTGCTTGCTGGTGCGACGATTTTGCATCAGATAGCGAGGCATGTGGAGATTTCGGCCGGCGTAATGCCTGCTCGGGTGCCGATGGGACGCCACTTCCGACGGGATGTGCGTCGATTGGTTTTCTGCTCCACGGTCGTCGGGCTGCTGATCAGCATTGGTGTGTTTCTGGTGGTGCCTAGACGGCTTGGCGCGGGGCTGTTCGGAGAATGGGGAAATGCAGCGGTCGGGCAGGTGACGGGATTTGCGGACGAGGTTGAGCTGGGGACGCCGGGGTTGATCTCGCAATCGGCAGTTCCAGTGCTCGATTTGCAGGTGTTCAACGATCGCGGGGTTTCACTGGGTGGTACTGGCGTGGTGCATTATCTGCGCGGCGCGGTGCTGGACAGCTATGAGAATGGGCGATGGCTGCGTTCTCGTGAGAGCGGAGACCGGGGATTTCGGCAGCGGACGGATCATCTGCTTTCGCCGATGTTGCTTGCCGACGAGCCACGGCGTTGGAATATCGAGCAGCGTGTGACCGTGCGCAATGCCGGGGCTTCGAGATCGCACTTGTTTGCGTCCTGGAGACCTGTGCGATTGACGGCGCATCAGCCGACATTCATTCACACAGCACCTGACGGTACAATTTTGCGTGAGAGCGAAAGCGGAAAGTTCGAGTACACGGTGTACTCGATCGATCGAGAATCGCCGACGCGATATGTGGGTCGGCAGACTTGGGGAGAAATCACTCCGCTCGATTCGCCTTCGCTGGATATGTCGCGATTTGCTGAACTGGCGTCGGAAATACTCGGCCGCGCTGATGTTCCGGTGGATCCGGGATTGCGTGAGATCGGTGACTTTGAGCGCGGCGCGGTGGCGATGGAGCAGTACTTTCTTGATGGCTTTGTGTACACGCTCGAAGCAGAGGTGGTGCCGCGCAGGCAAGATCCGACGGAGTGGTTCCTGTTCACCCATCGTGCGGGGCATTGCGAGTACTTTGCGTCGGCCATGGCGGTGTTGTGCCGGAGCGTGGGGATTAATGCGCGCGTGATCACCGGGTTTGTGGCTACGGAGTACAACGAAGCGACGGGGCACTACCTCGTGCGGCAATCGAATGCCCACGCGTGGGTTGAGGTGGAGATCGGCCCGGGGGTCTGGAGGACATTTGATCCGACTCCGCCTTCCGATTTTCAGAGAGTGCATGAAGTTTCGCAGTCATGGCTAGCACGTGCGCAGCGGATGTTTGACGCTGTGGAGTTTGCGTGGATTCGCGCGGTGGTCAGTTTTGATGCGGAAAAACAGACGTCGTTTGTGCGATCGGCATTCGGGTTTGAGTGGAGCCCGGACAGACAGTTTGACCAGTTCGCTGAACGGCTGAGAAGGAAAGACCCGCGTGAGATCGCTGGGCTTGTGATTGTGTTCATGATGATGGTGGCCGGAGCCACGCTGCTGCTGGTCATGCTGGTGCGGTCGAGGCATGCGCTCGCGCGGCTCGTACGCGATTTGTGGTTGTCGCTCTCGTGGTCTTCGGTGGATGCGACTGCCGGTTTGAATGCCAGGTTTCTGCGAGAGCTGCGTCGGCGAGGTGCGGCCAAGCCGGCTCATGTGCCCTTGCTCACACACGTGATCGAGAAGCGTGAAGTGTGGAGCCTCGAAGGGGGCCGTGAGGCTGAGGCCATTGCGGTCCTTTTGTATAGCCTCAAATTCCGTGAGTCGCAAAGCTCGGTCATTCGCGAGGTCTCTGTGAGACTGAAGCGACTGCGGAAGATGTGATCGCAATGGTGACAGGTTCCGATAAATGGTGGCAGATATGAATGGAGCGTGCAAAGTGCCCGCAGAACTGTACTTCGCAGCCGTCTGTTTCAAGTGAGGGATTGGGCTGGTCGAATCAGACTTCGACTCGGTTCACCTTTTGACCGGAGACCGGCTGTGGGAGCAAATCGTTCGCGAACAGCACGTTGGCGCGAGTGCCTCGAGCAAATTCTTGACCGTGGCGGCGGAATCGAGATCGCGGTGCGTGGCGGTGGCACAGAAAACAACCAGGGCGCAGAGTCTTCGGATCTGCTCTGGCGCGTTCGACTGTTTGCCATAGAAGCCGAGAGCATGACCGTCGAGATGCCGGGCGCTATGGGGCAGAGTTACAGCATCGACATCGGAACATCGCTGATCGGTGTCATGGCTATTGGGCAGAATCGGTGGCGCTTCGAGAGCAAGGTCGTGGGCATCGCTGCCACTCATGCGGGGCGACGCGAGTTTCCGGCACTCATGATCGGACTGCCTGAGAATGTGCAGCGGTGCCGCAGGCGTGTGATGGAGCGTTTGTCGACATCGGAGGTGTTGCTGCCTGAGGTCAGGTGCTGGACTCTGCTTGATCCAGAGAGCGCGATACCGGCTGAGGTTGCGAATCAGGCACGCATGCACGAGTTGCACAAGACCAAGTGTTCACAACCGGCCTCGGTGCAGTTGGAAGCCGTGTTGCTGCCTGCGGTCGGGCCGGAATCCAAGTGCCTGCTTGCGAACATCGGGGGCGGCGGCGTCGGGTTGCAGTTCGAGAAGGGGCAGTGCCCGGATCTAGATTCTCGAAGCGTGTACTGGCTGAGGCTCGATCTTCGGCCATGGCTTCCATCGCCTCTGAGCGTGACGGCGAGGCTGGCACATTCGTACTGCGACGCGATGGGGACGGTCCACGCTGGTTTTGCATTCGATTTCTCGCACAATCCGAGCCATCGGGCGTTTGTGCTCGAACAGATCGGCGTGTGCATGAAGGCGATGCAGCAGCGCGTGGCAGCCTGAGCGAGCCGTCGGCGGCTAGCAGCAATCCATAGGTCCGGGTGTACTCGCTACACTTTGGCCCCATGGCAAATGCATCTGAACTCAAGAAAACTGGCAGTCACAAGCGTTCGATTCTGGCGCACGCGGCTTCGGCTCAGGAATCGGGCCTGGCCATCGTGATCGTCCTGATGATGATCGCGCTGACTGTCTTTGGCGGGTCCAAGTCAGTGACGAAGCGGTTTGAGATCGGGTCGGGCAGTGTGGTGGTAGTCATTGACAGCGAAGGAAACGAGTCAAGGCCCGGAACTGTGCCACAGCGACTGGTTTCACACACGATCGTGCGGGATGCGGATGGTGGGGAACGTGAGTTTGACGCGACGTGGTCGTATGTCGAAGCCTCTGGATCGCGTGCCTTACTGACGACGAAAAAGGCCAACAAGTTCTTCGAGAAAACAAATCTGACACTGGTGGCCAAGGACGCGAGTTTTATCGCGGTGATGGCTGTGGGCATGACTGCGGTGATCATTCTCGCGGGCATTGATCTCTCGGTGGGGTCGATCTATGCACTGGCAGGAATTCTTGGCGCTCTTGCGCTCAACAAGCTTGGCGTTGGCGCGAGCGGGCTGACAGCGATCGGAGTGGGTCTGCTGGTCTGTGTGGGTGTGGGCGCAGTGTGCGGGCTTGCCAATGGCGTGATGATCGTGGGGTTGCGTGTTCATCCCTTTGTCATCACATTGGGGATGATGGCTGCACTGCGCGGCATCACGATCATCATTCCGCAGCGTGTGCTTGGAGAGCAGTCTGTCGCAGGATTCTCGGAGGCATTTACACGCGGATTCTTCAAGAAAGAGTTCTTCGGGGTGTATCCGGTGCCTGTGATGTTCATGATCGCGGTGGCGCTGGCAGGTTGGTTCATGCTCACGCGGACCGTGCTTGGACGGCGTGTGTTTGCCGTCGGAGGGAATGAAACCGCTGCTCGATATGCGGGAATTCCGGTCGGGCGTGTCAAGATCTGGGTGTATCTGCTGATGGGAATGCTGGCGGGGTTGAGCGCGTGCATGGCGCTGGGGTACTACGGCTCGGCCGAGACTGGTTCAGGCTCGGCGTACGAACTTCAGGTGATCGCAGCGGCGGTAATTGGTGGCGCGTCGCTGATGGGTGGGCGCGGGTCGGCGCTTGGGGCTGTGCTTGGTGCGATCATTATCCAGTTAATCGATAACGCCATGATCATCTTCAACATCGATCAGAGCTGGAACCGCGTGGTGATGGGCGGGGCCATCATCGTGGCGGTGGTGATCGATCAAGCCAAGCGGAAATTTTCGGCGGCCCGAGGATAGATAGAATGAAGTTCTCGCCTACGTTCGTGCTCGGCGATGTCGGAAGTCTTCACAGCGATCGAATCACAAGTCTGCGCTGCACCCGGCAGCGCAAATGGAGAATGCAATGAACATGCAGCGAATGTTTCGAGGTGTAACGGTTGCGTTGGCAGCAGCAACACTGACGCTCGCGGGATGCTCGGAGAAGAAGTCACCGACGCCGAATCAGAGCGGGCAATCCGGTTCACCGAGCCCAGAGCGTTATGTGATCGGCGTGGTCGCCAAGAGCCAGAACAACCCGGTGTTCAAGGCTGCACGTGTCGGGGCCGAGGACGCTGCGCGGGATCTGAGCGAGAAGTACGGCATCGATGTGCAGATCCGCTGGCAGACGCCGGACACCGAAAATGCGCAGCAGCAGGCACAGTACATCGAGCAACTTGTGGCGGCTGGCGTCAATGGAATCGCCGTGTCGTGCATTGATGCGAATCTGCTGACATCCGTGCTGCGCGATGCCGTGTCGAAGGGCATCACGGTGATGACGTTTGACTCTGATGCACCGAACTCGGGGCGCATGGCGTACTACGGCGTGGATGACAGGGCTGCGGGCGCGGCGGTGATGAAGTCGCTTGCGCAGGAAATGGGAGAGAACGGGGTCGTCGCCGTGCTGGCAGGAAATCAGGCCGCGACCAACCTCCAATCGCGAGTCGCAGGAGTCCGCGAGGAAGCAGCAAAATATTCGGGAATTCGAATCATCGATGTGTACTACCACGTTGAGACAGCCAACGACGCGGCTGCGCGAATGCAGTCGGTGCAGAACGCGAACCCGGAGATTTCCGGCTGGGCCCTGGTCGGTGGTTGGCCGTTGTATACGGACAATGCGCTGGACGGGATTCACGAACGTGCGAAGGTGGTTTCGCTCGACCCGCTGCCTCTGCCATTGGGATATCTCAAGAAGGGGCAGGTGCAGGTGTTGATCGGGCAGCCATATCACGGGTGGGGGTATGAGTCTGTGACGCACATCGTCGAGCGGCTGCACAATGCTGTTGCGCCCCCAGCCGAATTCATCTATGCGGATTTTGATGTCGTGACGAGCGAGAATGTCGAGGAATTTGAAGCCAAGTGGAGCGTGTGGAACCGCGATTAAAACTCGTGGCACGCGAGCAACAGGCTCGGCAAGCATCGCACGGCGAGATGATGGCTCAGGACCACAACATTCTGCTGACGGCCGAGCGCATCTCGAAACGATTCGGGATCACGCAGGCGCTGAACAATGTTTCGGTGTCATTTCGCAACGGCGAAGTGCACGCCCTCATGGGTGAGAATGGCGCCGGCAAGAGCACGCTGGGCAAGGTCATTGCCGGATTGCACAAGCAGGACGAAGGGGTCGTGACCATCGCCGGGCGCGTGCTCAAGCCCGGGTCGATTGATGATGCATTTTCTGCGGGCGTGCGCATCGTCCATCAGGAACTCGCGCAGTGCCCGAACCTTTCGGTGGCGGAGAACTTGTGCCTGCATGATCTGCCACGGTTGCGGTTTGGCACGGTTGATCGTGCGCGCATGCGCGAGCGTGCCGCGAAACTTGTGCATCGGCTTGAACCTTCGATTGATGTGGATGCGGAGTTGGGCACACTCTCGCCAGGGTTGCGGCAGATTTGTCAGATCGCGTCGGCTCTCGAAGAAGAGGTTCGACCCGGGTGCGAGAAGGCGCGCGTGATTGTGTTCGATGAGCCTACCAGTTCGCTTTCGATCGCTGAGACGGAGAAGTTGCTCGAAATCGTGCGGTCCCTGGCGCGAGAGGGGCTGACGATTATTTATGTCTCGCACCGAATGGGCGAGATTTATGCGTGCTGTGATCGGGTGACGGTGCTGCGCGATGGGGCGTTTGTCGCGACGAGCGATGTGAGTTCGACACCCGAGCCGGATCTTGTGGAGCAGATGATCGGTCGTCGGCTGGAGACACCAACGGGCAGGATTCGCACGCCTGGCGGCGAAGCGGCGACGCTTCGTGCGATGGGTGGAAGCGGGCCGAGGCAGGACGTGCCGCACGATGCGCCACGCACCTTCGAAGTGATCGGCATGAACTCGCCGGGAAAACTCAGGGATGTGTCGTTTTCGGTGCGGGCTGGCGAGGTGCTTGGCATCGGAGGGCTTGTTGGATCGGGTCGGTCTGAACTTCTCAATGCGATCTTTGCGCTCGATTCTCAGCGATCGGGTGTCATTCGCCTTGAGGGGGTTGAGATTGACACTCGCACGCCGCAAAAACTGATCGCTGCGGGTGTCGGCTATGTGCCGGAGGATCGCCGTGTGCAGGGCTTGTTCTTCGACCTTGGTGTGGCGGAGAACATTGTTGTGCCTTACATGCAGAGACTGGCAGCCGCAATCGGTATGAGAAGCCTGCCGAAGGAACGCACGCTCGTGACGCAGTGCCTTGATGAGTTTCGCGTCAAGTCCGCTTCACCATCGTCGCTGCCCAATGAACTCTCGGGCGGCAACCAGCAGAAATTGCTGATCGCGCGGTGGATGCAGAAGGATGCCAAAGTCTTGCTTCTTGATGAACCAACACGCGGCATCGATATTGGCACCAAGGCCGAGATCTATCGACTCATTCACGCTGCGGCCGACCGGGGCGTTGCGATTGTGCTGGTGTCGTCGGAAATGCCCGAGTTGCTGGCCCTTTCCGATCGTGTGTTGGTGATGGCTGAAGGAACAGTTCGTGGCGAACTGACGGGCGACGAGATGACGCAACGCAACATCCTCACGCTCGCGACACGTGAGGCCCGACCTGCCATGGCTGCGGGATGAACTCAGTCCAGCAGGATCGTGACGTTGCTTCCATCGCGACCGACTGCGGTGCGTTCGGTGCCGTCGGGCATGAGCAGGCGAACGTGGAGCGTGCGCGCAGGGCGCGGCATGTCGCCTTCAGCGTTGACAAGGCGAATCGTGACCTGCGAGCCATCTGATTCCGCTTCGTAGATCGAATGGAGGAACTGCCCGTCGAGGTACTCCCAGCCGTCGCCTTTGTCTTCGTAGAGTTCGCCGCGGGCAGAGCTTTCGGCGTCAAGATAAATGATGAGCGTCAAGGGATCGAGTGGAACCTCATCGACGTAGTTCATGACGGGGCCGGCGGGAATGATCGATCCTGGCCGAAGCAGAAGGCGTGGTTGATCGGGATCCTTCGAGTCGCGTCCGCCATCGAAACTTTCAAAGTCAAACTCGCGCCACGCAACGCCGGCAACAGGAGAGGGGAGCACGCTGACTCGATCGCGTGCGGGCTGGATCTGCGCCACGACAAGCAAGGCATCGCCGAGCAGAAACGAATCATCCTCGGAGCGAAGCGCGGGATCTGTCGGATCGGCAAAGAACGTGGGTCGTGCGATCGGCATGCCGGTGAGCGACGCTTCGCGGAAGAGCGTGTAGAAGTACGGCATGAGACGGTATCGACGTTCGAGGGCGCGGCGTGAGGTTGCCTCCACGGCTTCGCCAAACGCCCATGGCTCCTTGTCAATGTTGCCTTTGCCGGTATGGCCTCGGGCAAAGGGAAGGAGAGCACCGTACCCGATCCAACGGGCGAACATGTCTCCATCGCCGTTGCCTGCGAACCCACCGATGTCCGGGCCACAGAAGGGTTGCCCGCTCAAGCCGAGATTGAGTGTCATGGGAATTGAGACGTCCACATGGTACCAGTTGGCGCTGTTGTCACCGGTCCATGTCGCAGCGTAGCGATGGCCACCCATGAAGTTGGCGCGGCTGAGGACGAAGGGACGAACTTCGGGGTTGGCTGCCATGACCCCCTCGCGCGTTGCCTTGACCATGAGCATGCCGTAGACGTTGTGAAAGCGTGCGTGCGGGCCGGGGCCTCCAAGAGCCTCGTCGGCGTTATGCCAGTTGGTCTCGGGCATGGTCTTGGTGGGTGTGTTGAAGACGGCGGGTTCGTTCATGTCGTTCCAGACGCCGGAAATTCCGTGAGCCATGAATGGCTTGTATAACGAGGCCCACCAGTCGCGGACCGAGACGTTGGTGTAGTCAGGGAAAACACAGACACCCGGCCAGACCTCTCCGATGTAGACCTGCCCGGTGCTTGTCTTGACCCAAGCGTCTATGGCTGCGCCGGAGTCGTAGACGCTGTAGCCTTGTTCCCTCTTGAGACCCGGATCGATCATCCAGACGTTGTGAAAGCCTTGCTCAGCGAGTTTGGCATTGAGCCTTGCGGGGTTGGGGAACTTGACGGGGTCAAAGGTGAAACAGCGATAGCCATCCATGTAGTCGATGTCCATCCAGATGACGTCGGCTGGGATATTGCGAGAACGAAATTCTTCTGCGATTTCAAGAACGCGCGATTCAGGCTCATAGGAATAACGACACTGGTGATAGCCGATGGCCCATTTGGGGGGCATCGTGATGGTGCCTGTGAGTTCGCCGAGGCGCCGCATGACATCGTGCGGCGAATCGCCATCCATCACGATCACGGGCTGCGCAGGCCCTGCAGCACGAAAGACAATGTTTGTCGTCAGATCGACTTGGCATCGGTATGTGGTGTCGGCAAGAACCCCGAACGCCGTGCCGTCGGCCCGTACGGCCAGCACCCAGGGATGCGCGGTGTACAGACTCTGATCGCCATCCTGATAGCCATAGGCGTCGGTGTTCCATGTCTCGATGATTCGGCCGTTGCGGCGGAGCGGCCCGGCAGCCTGTCCTGTGCCATAGAGCGTGGTGCCAGGTTCGATTACGACGGTCGCGGTCCACCGATCGTCACTTTGGCCGAAGTCGACGAGCACCGGGAAGTCGGTGATGCCGGCTTCAAGAGCGGGGAATGGCTTGTGAAGGGCCATGGAGGGGAAGGCGGCGTCGCGTGCCTCCGAATCAGCATGAAACCGGACGGTTCGCTCCGCGATGGACTCGGCCACGACCTGTGCTGTAACGGATGGTGCTGCGAAAACGCCAGTCAACGCCCAATGAATCGAAATGAGGAGGGTTTTGTGGGTCATGGTGTGAACTCGATGCACTTGTGCCACTCCGGGCGTGATTCGTTTTCGGACGAGGTATGGTCCTGCCAAAATGGCTCAAGGACGTTGTTTCAACGCAGATTATTGACAATGGGCTATTCTGGAAAGCGAAATTCGTCTATAAAAGTATCGGGATTGTTGTGCGGTCGAAGTCCATTGGGGTTCGCCAGGAGAGGGATGTTTTATGACGCGACATCATCGTACCGTTTGGCTGCTTGTGGCTGTCGGGATTATGCTCGCGACAAGCTCGGCCAAGGGGCAACTGAGCCCGGTCTTCCTGCAGTGGTTCGAGACACAGTGGATCGACATCGAACGCCGCACGCCGGATTTCTTCATCGCCGGATACAACGCGGTGTGGCTCCCCCCACCGTCCAAAGCGTCTTTCCAATCGCCGGGGTATGACCCGTTTGATCGGTTTGATCTGGGCAAGCCTCCGATCAATGCGACACACTCCGGGCGCGCGCGCACAACCTATGGCACTGAGCAATCGTTCCGTTCGATGGTTGACGAGTTGCACCGCGCCAATGGGCTGGTGTATGTCGATGGCATATTCAATCACAATTCCGGGCGCACGACTTCGGATGCCTTTCTGGCGCAAGGTGGATGGCCGGGGTTCTGGATTCCGCGCGAGAATCCGCCGCGAAATAAGTTGCCGACTGATAACTGGGGTGACTTCCATGCGGGGAATGCACAAGGGTATTTGCAGTCGGAGAACCCCGGGGGATCGAACTACGACCTGGTGCGTGGCGATCTGGTTGCGCTGATCGATATCGCGCAGGAAACGAACCACCAGTACATTCGTCAGCCGGTCGCAGAGGGCGACCCGCTGAACATCCCCGCTGGGACTTTGTACAACAAGCCGGACCCGAACAACGCGAGGTTCTATCAGGATCAATCGCTCGCACCGACCGCGATCAGCAATCCGGGGACATCGCGCCATCCGGGCAATTTCAGTTACAACCGGCATCCGTTCAACGAAGCGGACCCGCTCGCGGGCGATGCAGTCACTGAAAACACGACCGGTCTGCTGATGCGGTGGGCGCAGTGGATGATGGAAGTGCAGCGGATTGACGGGTTTCGGCTTGATGCGCTCAAGCACGCGCCGACGTGGTTCTGGGATACGTATTTTGATGCTTCAGTCCACATGACACGCACGGATCCGTGGGGGAACAGGGTCAATCCGCTGACATTCGGTGAGAATGTTACGGGTAACTTTGACATGCTCAACAACTACATCCGAAAGGACAGTTTCGCGAATCGCGATGCGCTGGATCTGCAAGGAGCAGGGAGGCTCCGTGAGATCATCAACGCGAACGGACTCGGATCATGGGCGGGTCTGTTCTCGAACGGGGATAGCGGACACCTGGATATCGCGGACAACGGCGTGACGGATGGTTCGATGGGCATCAATCATGTGTTCAGCCATGACAACGGGTCAGTGGGCACAGGGAACTCGCTCCCGCCGCTGCCGACTGCCAAGCAGCAGGGGTTTCCACAGCACGCGTATCTGTTGATGAGGCCTGGGCGTTCGCTGGTGTATCACCACGGGCGAGGGGTGTCTCGGATATCCGGGTTTTATCCTCGCGAGGGCTCGCCACTGGCGCTCGGGCTTGACCCCGCGGCCAATGTGCTGGACAGCACGATGACGCGACTGGTGCGGCTGCACAATCAACTGGCGATCGGACAGTACTTTCAACTCAACGCGAACATCAGCGATGTGCTGGTGTTCGAGCGTGCGGCCAATGGGCAGGCCAACTGTTTGGTTGGTGTCAATGACCGTTACGACGCTGGCGTCGATACGGTGCAGGTGACAACGCAATATGCACAAGGCACGCGGCTGCACGAACAAACCGGAAATGCTGCGAATCCGACAATCGACCCGCAGAATCAGATTCCTGAGATCATCACGGTCGGTGTGGGCGGGACGGTGTCGCTGGTGGTGCCGCGGAATGTATCGAGCACAGGAACGGAACACGCGCGCGGGTATGTGGTGTATTCTGAAGCGTTGCCCACGGGTTCGCTGACGATCACGAATCAATCGGGGGTGATTCCGGCCGACCCGCCGCAGTTGCCAGCGTTCTTTCGCAGATTGAACCCGATTCCGGTGGTGTCTGGGCCGACGTTTCGGATTACGCTCAACACGTCGCAGACGGACCCACTCGACCCGGACACCGATGACAACGCGCTGTTCAAGATCGGCGCGGGGACGCGCGACTACAACGGGAACGGCATCATCGACATAGCGCCAACGAACCCGGTGCTTGGAGGGTATGAGCAGTTCATCACGATCAACTCCCCCACTTTTGGCTCGGGTGGAACGACCGGTGTGTATTCGCAGGAGATTGATACTTCGCTGATCGAAGAGGGATTCGCGTATATCTCGGTCATTGCGTTTCGTCGGCGCGCCAACCCGGCTACGAGCCCGATCTTCACGGAGTGGCGGACGGTGGTGTATGTTGATCGGCTTGATGCGGTGATCGAAGTTCCGGGGCTTGACGTGCCACTGGACAACCCGAGCCATGAGTTCCGAATCGTCAATCCTGATCGCACGGTGACAGCGGTGCACACCTTCCTGGATCTGCCGGCGGGAACGGACCCGGTGCCGCTCACGAGTGTCTTCAATGCTGCGACGCGCTGGGATCGGCTGGAATGGCGGCGTGCGTTCGATGCACCGATGTCGAACGGCGCGCATGTGCTGACCGTCGTGGCCTTCGAGCACTCGGGGCGAGCGACGGTTGTGCATATCCCGTTCAGCGTGGGACAGTGCCTTGCGGACTTCTCGCCGCCATTCGGGGTACTCGATTTCTTTGATGTCTCGGCGTTTCTGGCTGCGTTCTCGGCGCAGAATCCGGCAGCAGACCTGAACAACGACGGAGTGTTCGATTTCTTCGATGTATCGGCTTTCCTGTCGGCGTTCAGCGCGGGCTGCCCGTGAGAACGCGCAAAGCAAGAGCCATTACACTCGTGCGGCAACGATCACGATGAAACTATCCTCGAGTTCATCGGGATCGTCGATGGGAAATGCGTATTGCTCACCGGCCTCATCTTCGGCGTCTGGAAGATTCAGGTAGACGGCGGTATCGCGGAATCCGGCTTCGCGCATGGCATCGCGCAACTCGGGGACTGACCACAATCGCCAGTCGTAGATGAACGCGTCGGGGAACTCTTCTTCGATGATGCCATCGCGCTCGATATGAAAATGCAGGACATCGACAACGCGTCCGGTGAGTGGATTGGCCTGGCGTTGTTCCCAGATGTAGAGGATGCGGGAGCCGTCGGGTGCGAAGTGATCGCGTTGTACGCTGCCGGTGAGGAATGCGCTTTCGCCGCCGTAGGTGTCGCAGCAGAAGCACCCTCCGGGGAGCAATCGTGAGCGGACGTGCTGGAGATAGCCGATGAGTTCTGCGCGGGTGTGCATGTAGCCGATGGAGAAGTTGCCAGCGAAGATGAGGTCGGCATTGTCGCAGGTCTGACGGATGTCGTTTGGGCGTTTGATGAGTCGTGGGTGTTCGGGCCTGCGTGCCAGAACAGACGGGTCGATATCTGTAGCGATAGCAAGGCGATCGGGGGCGGCATCGACCCAGGCTTGGGAGAGTGAGGCGGTGCCGGAGAAGTCTTCGCCGAGCGTGAGCGGATTGCGGCTATGAACCGCGCGCAGCAAGGGCACAAGATGCCTGGGGGATTGCACACAGAGTTCGTAGAGGTCGTGCTTATCCATGACGGGCAAAGGGTACGCCGAGCGGTATCAGAAGATCGCAATAAGGATGAAGAAGAGGTAGACGAGCCCGATGAGGAGGCCGATGGCATTGAGGGCTACACCGACCCAACCGCAGATGCGTCCGCCTTTGGCGATGCCGAGCGAAGTGACGGGCGCGAAACCAGCTTGAACATCGAGTTCGGCTTTGCGTGCGAAGACGATGGCAAGAATAGAGCACGGCATACCGATCACGCCATAGGAAAAGCAAGTTGCAAGGCCGACAATGCCGAGTACTAGTGCGGTGACAGCCTTTCCTGACGCCTGATTGCTCGCGGCGAACTGCATGACAGGCGTGCCGCACTCCGGGCATCGCTGTCCGAGGGTCACGCCTACAAGATCGAAGCCGCACGAGGCGCATCGGACGCCGGGCTTGGCTTGTGGTAGCGAAGGTGGGAGATCTTCGGCCATGAATGAGATTCTCCGAGTTCAGAGAGTTTATCAGGAGGCGTGCTGTAGTGCAGGAAGATCGTCAGGCCATGCGCACCCATCGGAGCAATGTTTTGAGGTCTGGCGGCTTGCCGAACATGAGAAGGCCGACGCGGAAAATCTTGGCGGCGAACCAGACAGCGGCGTATGCGGTGAGGAGACCGAGGAGGATGGTTGCGAAGACCTGCCAGAGCGGCGGCGGCTCGGTGGAGGTGAGGCGGATGACCATGACGAAGGGACTGATGCCGGGGACGAAACTGGTGATGGTGGAGAAGGTGGAGTTGGGGTCGCGTGCGATGGGGAGCCAGAGGAGGTAAGGAATCATGACGATCATCATGACTGGAGTCATGAGGGATTGGGCTTCGCGCAGGTCGTTGACGGCGCTGCCGATGGCGGCCATGAGCGAGGCGATGATGGTGTAGGAAATGAAGAAGTAGCAGAAGAACCAGACGATCATCATGGGGCTGACGAGATCGGCGCGAGCGGCGACAAGCAGGCCGGTCCATCCGATGGCGCCGTAGACGATGATGAGGAACATTCCGACGCCCATCTGCCCGAAGATTTTGCCGGCCATGAGGTTCATGGGTGAGGCCGCGGCGAGGAGGAGTTCGATGACGCGGCTGGATTTTTCTTCGATGGTGGTTGTGAGGAGATATTGGCCGCCGATGAATACGGCCATCATGAGCAGGAACATGAACGCGAACTGGAAGAGGACATTGAGTTCGCCGAGGGAGCCGCGCTCGCCGGTCACTGTGACCTCTCGTGTTGGTCTTGGGTCAACGCTGGTCAGCGCGGTGAGCCGTTCGGGAGAGAATCCGGCATTGCGAATCCGGGCTTCGCGGATGGTGGATCGCACCTGATCGCGCACAAGCCCGCCGACACGATCATCGAGTTTTGGCCTGACAAAGATCTGGAATGAGCCGTAGGTCTCGGAACCTGCTGCGGGTTCGACAGAGTCGGGATCGATGATGACGAGGGCGAGTCGGCCGCCATCCTGGCTGCCCTTTCCTTCGGTGAGCGGTTGCTTCTCGGCTTCGATGTCTGCGTCGGCTGCGAGCAGTTCGATGGTGAGATCGGTCGGGATATCGGTGTTTGCAGCGGAGGCGATTGTCGAGCCCACGCCGGGTGGGCCTCCGGCGAGATCGGAAGCAGATTGCACGGCTTGCTCGACGCGTTGCTTGCCGGCTGCGGAGAGGGCTTCGGGGGTGAAGCGGCGAGTGAGTTCTTCGCCGAGCGTTCCGGTACCGTCGAGAAATGCGATAGAGCCAGTGACGCGCGGAGCGCGATCCTTCATGAGCAGTGGCATGCCGATGGCCATGACGGCCACGAGCACAATCGGGACGATGATCCCGCCGATGATGAAGCCCTTGGTCAGAGCGGTCGCGGTGAACTCACGCAGTGCAATGTGGGCGACGCGCTTCATTCGGAGGTCTCCGTGCGGGTGGATTCGGTGCGAATTGCGGCCCGCAGCCGCTCGACCTGCACAGCATCGCGGCCTGGGCCTGAGAGAACAATTTCGATGAAGACGTCTTCGAGCGAAGGGCGACGGAGTTCGAGTCTGGAAGGCGCGACAGCGGCGGCGATTCGTTGCATCACATCAGCGGCAT
This sequence comes from Phycisphaeraceae bacterium, assembly GCA_019636795.1. Lineage (NCBI taxonomy): Bacteria > Pseudomonadati > Planctomycetota > Phycisphaerae > Phycisphaerales > Phycisphaeraceae > Phycisphaeraceae bacterium. The sequence goes on along the minus strand of JAHBWW010000004.1, from coordinate 163,058 downwards.
TTGCGCCATCCTTGATTTCGATTTCGCGGGGTGCGCCGGGTTCGTAGGCCGAGACATGCCGCACACCTTCGACGGCGTGCAGCGGACTGAGATCGCCTTGCGGATCGAATGGGCTGAAGATGATGGTGCGTGGGTCGTGCTTGGCCTTGATGGATGAAATCGAATCGTCGAGCACTTTCTGTCCGTGGTTGATCATGACAATGTGTTCGCAGATCTGCTCGGCCTGGGCCATGACGTGGGTGGAGAAGATGATCGTCTTTCCCATGTTGTGCTGTTCGAGTATGAGTTCGCGCAAGAGCCGCATGTTGACCGGATCAAGACCACTGAATGGTTCGTCGAGGATGAGCAGTTCGGGCTCGTTGATGACAGCGGCAACGAACTGTACCTTCTGCTGCATGCCCTTGGAGAGTTCCTCGCACTTCTTGCCGACGGTCTGCCCGAGTTCGACGCGTTCGAGCCAGGCACCGATGCGTTTGTCGAGGTCGGGCCCACCGAGGCCTTTGAGGCGACCGATATAGCGCAGGAACGCCCCGACTTTCATCTTTTTGTAGACCCCGCGTTCTTCGGGCAGGTAGCCAACACGTTCGCGTGCTTCGACGGCGTTGCGTTTGCCAAGAACAGCGATTTCGCCCTCGTCGGGGAAGAGAATCCCCATGATCATGCGGATGGTGGTTGACTTGCCCGCACCGTTTGGGCCGATGAAGCCATAAATCCCGTGTGCGGGAATGGTCAGGTTCATGTTGGCGACGGCGATCATCGGGCCGAAGGACTTGCGGACGCTGGTGAGTTCGATGGCGTTCAAGTCTGCCCTCCCCGGGGGTGCTGCACGGCGTGAAATCGAGACATACCGTAGGTTCATGGCCAGCGGCGTTCTCACAGACAGTGTCCGGAAAAGGCTTGATGCTCTTTCAGAGCAGTTCGCGGGGCTGGAGCGCAGCCTCGAGGATCCGGCGGTGCTGGGCGATCACATTCGGGTGCGCGAGTATTCGATCAAGCGGGCGGCTTTGCTGCCGGTGGTCGAGGGGTATCGGCGGTATGTGGCGCTTGTCCGGGAAATTGCGGACCTGCGGGGCATGATCGAGGGTGGCGATGCCGATGCGGATCTGGTGGCGATGGCGGAGGAGGAACTGCCGCGACTGGAGGCCGATGCAGCTGCGACGATCGAGAATGTGAAGGCTTCGCTGGTGAGCAGCGACGACCGGCAGGTGGGGTCAGTCATGCTTGAAGTGCGGGCCGGGACGGGGGGCGATGAAGCGGGGCTGTGGGCTCGTGACCTGATCGATGTGTACCGTCGCTATGCGGAGCGCAAGGGGTGGGCTTTTGAAGAGTTGGATCTGACGACTGATCCTTCGGTCGGGGGGATCCGTCACGCGGTGATCAACGTGCGCGGCGAAGGGGTGTGGTTGGAGTTGTCGTTCGAGGCTGGGGTACATTCGGTCAAGCGTGTGCCTGCGACCGAGACGCAGGGGCGGATTCATACGAGTACGGCGACGGTGGCGGTGCTGCCCGAGCCGACCGAGGTACAGGTGTCGATCGACTGGGCGAAGGATGTGCAGGAGCACGTGACCACCGCGCAGGGGCCGGGCGGCCAGAACGTCAACAAGGTGGCCACGGCTGTGCATCTGGTGCATGTGCCCACGGGCGTCGAAGTGCGGATGCAGGAAACCAAGAGTCAGGCCCAGAACCGCGACAAGGCCAGGCGGCTTCTGGCGGCCCGGGTGTACGAGATCGAACGAAACAAGATCGAGCAGCAACGTGCGGCGGAGCGGCGCGAACAGATCGGCAGCGGCGGTCGAAGTGAAAAAATCCGGGTGTACCGCTATCAGGACAATATCGTCGCTGACCAGAGGCTCGAAGAGAAGCTCAGCAAGACGAAGATCATTGATGAGGCGGAACTTGGGCCGATGTTCGAAGCACTGATCGAACAGGAAACTGCCCGTAGGCTGGCGGCGCTGTAAGTGCAAGAGAATGATGGCTGCTGAGCGGGGGTTGCTGTAGCCTCATACACTTGCAACATGAATATCGCCATCACTACACACCAGTATTCTGAACCGTTCGGGGCTGTTTCACTGTGCGCTTCGCGCGAAGGGGATCGGGTAGCGCTTGCGGCGCTGATCTTCGGCGATTCGGACGACTGCTGCGAGATGCTCGAATCCAAAGGGCCAGAGAGCATTGCCCTGGTTTGTCCAGCAGCGGACCTCGAGTTGAAAGATGTGCTGGATCGCGCGCACAGTGCGCTGGAGAGGTATTTGGCCAGTGGCGAGATTGACACCACGCTGCCGCTCGCACCGCGCGGCACGGCTTTTGACCGGGAAGTCTGGTCGCTTCTATGCTCGATCGAGCGCGGCAGCACACGCACCTACGGCGAGCTTGCGCGGAGCCTTGGCAAACCCGGCGGGGCGCAGGCTGTCGGCGGCGCATGCGGGCGCAATCCGATTGCGATTTTCATTCCCTGCCATCGCGTGCTCGATGCGCGAGGTTCGCTGCACGGCTACGCGGGCGGGCTTGCTCGCAAGGCTGCCCTGCTCGAACGCGAGGGAGTTATGATTGAGAACGCGGGTCTGTTCGCACGAGCGGTCTGACGCGCGGAGGAGCAATTCTGTGGCTACGACCCGAGGCGAATCTCCCCTATCAACTGCAGTTTCCAGCGAACGCCAGCGTCTGCGCGAAGAGTACGCTGCATCGGGATTCTCGACGGGCGATTACGAGTATTTGCGTCAGCAGGCCGACGACTCGACGGCTGCGCTCAAGAGCGCCGGGTTGACACGTGGACTCGATGCGCTCAAGACTCCGCGCGGCGTGATCAACGCGGCGGTGCGATTGCTGCATGATCCTGCGGCCGAGGTTGCGCCGCCAACTAATGCCGAGGTATACGCGGCTGGTCTGCTCATTTCGCGGTTGTCTCGCCTGACGCGTGCATTTGCACATGCGCCTGAGGCGTGGTTCAATGCTCTTGCCTCGTTGCTCGAATCCATTGAGGCGGACGCGGACGACATCGACGCTCGGCTGGCGCTGCTTGAGTTTGCGGCCGCCTGTCGGGGAGCGAAGGTGAAAATCGCGCCCCATGGTGCGGCGCGAGCATCGCTCGACCTCGAAGGGTGGAAGTGCGGCGCTGCGGCCGTCGTCGTCGCGCATGGTGACGGGCTTACCGAAGCAGCAAAGGCTGGCGAGGAAGCGCTTCGCGAACTTCGTCTGCCGGGCATCATCATCTTCGAGATCACGTCGGCACTGCCCCCTGCGCCGAGGCTTGCTCGCGTGGCCAACGAAGAAACGGCGCTCGCCGAGATGCGTCGGCACCTCGATACGTACATCGAGCCTCGCCTCGAAGCAGTAGCACACGAGGTCAACACTGATTTTGCCTTCGCGGGGTTCTTTTCGGCAGTGATGAGCAGTGTGGTGGTGTCGAGCGGGCGGGCGTTTTATGCGTGGTGCCCGCGTGCGGCGAACCTGTGTCCACCTCGTGATGCCCGATTGACCCGGCTCGAACGGTTCATGCACCGGCTCAGCCGTCCACAGCCTCGTACCGCGCTCTAGTCGCCCGCGATGCCGAAGCGCTCAGCCAACATTGCATGTCGAAAAGCAAAAATGCGCTCCACATCGCGCTGGACGAATAGGGAGTTGAGCAACGGCGCAAGCACACCTCCGCGGGGGCGGTATACGACGATATCGCGTGCCTGAGTGACTTCGGGCGAGATGGCCTCGAAGGTGTGCGTGTGATCCCAGAGGCTGTAGGGCCCGCGGAGCTGGCGATCTGTAAAAATGGCAGGCGGTTCATATCGCGTGATTTCTGTACGCCATCGAATCGGGATTCCGTGGATGATGATGCGATAGTCAATCAGCGTGCCGGGCTGCATGACAATGGGTTCGGGAGTGAGCACGTCGAACTTCAGCCAGGGCGGAGTGAGCTCTTGGAGGTTTCTGGCTCTCGAAAAGAAGTCAAACACGACATCGAGTGACGCCATGAGCGTGATAGACGCTTCGAGTCTCCAGCCGAACGAGTTCCGGACGATCGTGCAGGTAGAAGATGAGTAACGAGTCAACAAGGTCATCGGTGATGAAGTTCGACGCATGATCCGCGATCGATTCAAGATGATCCGCGACGGAGCCAACATTCGCCATGTGCATAACTTTCGCAAAACGGCGAGATTTTGAGCGAGAGGCCTGGATCTGCCCGTCATTCGGCGTCGGTGTGCGAGCACTATGCCTAGTCAGAATACAGATTTTGGGTTTGTCAACCTATTTGCTGATTTTTGTGTGTCAGTGATGTTCTTTTTTTCGGTACTATAAGGGAGATCCACTTCATCGTGGGTTACCCGATCATCCACTTGGGCTCTCACCCAGATAGATGAATTTGCTCGGTGTTCTTGACCGAGTTGGCTGGGACTCGATCGTGCGGTTCTACGCACGTCGGCGAAATGAGGAGACAGAGATGGCATCGTTGAGCCTTACGTGCGCTGGTAGAACTGCGCCTTCCATGGGAAGGCTTGAGATGCTCGCCCAGAGCGATGTGACGGTATTGATTGGGGGCGAGACGGGATCCGGCAAAGGACTCCTGGCTCGACAACTTCACGCCCTGAGCCGACGATCGGGCGAGCCGTATGTCATCGCGGATTGTTCTGCCTTGACAGTCTCGCTCTTCGAGTCGCAGATGTTCGGGCATGTCAAGGGTGCATTCACTGGAGCCAGTTCTGACCGGCTGGGGCTCGTGCGGGCGGCGGATGGGGGCACACTCTTCCTTGATGAAGTTGGTGAGCTTGCGCTCGAGTCGCAGGCAAAGCTTCTGACACTCATTGAGGAGCGAACAGTGCTGCCGGTCGGTTCGGAACGGCGGTTGAATGTAAATTTTCGTCTGATAGCCGCTACGCATCGGGATTTGCCAGCGATGGTGAAAGCTGGCGCGTTCCGCGAAGACTTGTACTATCGATTGGCGGTTGTTGAACTGAGCGTTGCTCCACTGCGTGAAAGGCGTGACGAAGTGCCGATGCTCATCGATGAACTGATCGAGCGGAAGGCGAAACTGCTGGGTATCGAGCCCAAGCGGGCTTCGGCGGAGTGCTACATGGCGCTGCTGGATTATCCGTGGCCTGGCAATGTACGCGAACTTGGGCATGCCATAGAACGGGCGCTGGTCATGTCGCGTGGCGACTGGCTTGAACTGGACGCTCTTCCGCCGCGGGTGGTCAGCCACTGGCGAGAGCATCCACATGGTCACGGTCGGCTCATGTCCGAAGCAATGCGGCGACCAGAGCATATCGCAGGAGTGCTCAAGGCGACTGCGGGCAATAAGGCCGAAGCAGCGCGGAAGCTGGGGATCAGCAGGCGTCATCTGTATCGCCTGCTCAACGAGACCGCATGATCTCGATGGCGGTCTGACACTGAAGTATTTGGCAGGATCGGAATTCCTTCTCGAGACGGCTCGGTCGCAATTCTTCGTATCCGGCGCAACCACCACATGCAATTAAGGAACAGGCGCGGTGCTCATCGAGCATCCAATGTGTGACATTGCGTCATAGCGGTGTGACATGAAGAAGGCTCTTGTGTGACATCGAGTCGTCAGAACGAGACACGTCCAGCTTCTGAGCGCGCTTTGCACGTGACATAGCCGATTGTGGATGTCAATTTGTGACGCGATGTCGCTCATGCGGTGCCATGGAGAGGCCGTAAAAAGCATTTGCCATGATGAACGAGTCAATCCCTCGCCGTTGGCAGCATTGGCACGCGGCTTGCAATGCTCTTCACTTCATGAGACCTTCAGACAACAACCCGATATGGCTTGTGATTTCGGAGGGTCGATGTTCCGATTCGCTCCATGATCTTTGCCAGTCGCAGCGTTGGCCCATGATTGAGTTTGTCACACGTGATCGAGGGCTGAATGCCGCCATTTTCATGGGTACATCGTGCGTTGCTGTCGAGCTCGCTGAGCAGAGCAGCGTGCTATCTCACCTTGTTCGTTCGCTTGCGGGGCTCGACACCATTGATCGGGTCGCGTGCATTCTTCCGAGTTCTGCTTTGCATGCTGAACGAGAGGCTGCCAGTGCAGGCATCGACCTCTTCACTTCGGTCGAGCATTTTGCTGCGTCGCTGGGAATCCTGATGCCGTTTCCGTTGAACTCATCGAGTTCTGCGCCATCGAGGAATCCCTGGAGTGGCACACGGTTTGCAGTTCATTGAAGCAGGTTGATACGAGAGGGATTCACATGAAACTCGACATCGTGCATTCGCAAGTGATCGCCATGACCAACGAACAACTGCTGCTGATGGCCATCGAGCATTGCCGTGATCGACATGTCGGGGCAGTGATCGGGCTTGAACTTGATCGTCGCGCCTTGGCTGGGGGATGCCCTGGTGATAGCGAGCGTCATCGCGGCTCGCTGCTCGACTGGCTGAGCCCGCACACGCGGCCTTCGGTGGATGACACTCGGTATCCAACACGCGTGAGTCCTCGATTGACTGGCACTGAGGCTGTGCGTCTGCGTGCCTGATGAGTTTCTTTCGCTTGCTGCTCGCTGGGCGCTCGACGGTGCGCAGCGGGGTTCTCAGTCTCCTCTCTCCTCGCTGGGCGCTTCGCGGCGTGCAGCGGGTTTCCCACTCTCTTCTCTCGCTTGCTGAACTCCCCCCGGTGTTCAGCAGGCTTGTCAGTCTCCTCTCTTCTCGCTGGGCGAGTCTCGACGCTCAGCGGGTTTCCTTGACCCTTCATTGCGGGATGTTCGCTTTGAAGGTCGTGCTTGATGCCATGAGGCGGCATCGGATGCACGCTCGCCAAGCCTCATCAGGAGTTCAGATATGCAACGCAGTCTCATGGTGATTTCAATTGCAGCAGGGCTTGCCACGTGCGCGATGGCGAATCCAATTCTGCGGGCGCCGGCTGGCGACTACTCGCCGACCAACCCGGTGAACACGCTCGACGGAGTGTCGACCACTGCGAGCCACCTCCGCAACAACGAATGGAACGTGACGATCACATTCCAAACGGACTTCAACTACTTCGCTGGCGAGGCCAATGCCTTTGTTGCTCTCTACGACATCCCCACAGTTGTCGGCAAGACTCCGGGATCACCCGTGTATGTGCACAGTATCGGCTGGGACATTACACATACTGCCAACAGTCCATCGTGGCTCAACGAGCTGATCTTTCGGTTCGGCGATGACCTCGGGGTTGACTATGTCGAGCTGACACCGAGTGGCACAAGCGCTCCAGGGACTGAGAACAACAACTCTGGCGGTTCGAAGGTGGATCTGGTTGGGCTCGGGCTTGACTTCACGCTGTACAACGGGATTCTGCGTTTCCGCTTCTGGGACACCTTCAACGACAACTTTCCTAACCGCGACGGATTCATTCACGCCGGAAGCACGATCTCACTGGGCCTGAAGATCATCCCCGCGCCGGGATCACTTGCCCTGCTCGGCATCGGCGGGTTGGCGGCTGTGCGTCGTCGCCGCTGAGCACTCTGACCACACCCTCTCGCTCTGATGCCTCTCGCATCAACAGACAGCGAGCGAGAGGAACTCCCGCCGGCGCGAAAGCGCAGGCGGAGGGTTTCCAGACGAACCTCTCTTCTCTCCTCGCTCTGCGCCCGGCGGCGCATAGCGGGTTTCATTGGGCATATTGCGCCCGATGGTGTGTGCGGTTTGCGTCGGCCAGGACTGCATGCAATTCGAATTTGGCCACGATTGGAGTGTTTATGCGTACTCAACTTCTCTCGCTCGGTGTTGTTGCTCTCCTCGGTGTCGCCCCTTCTGCCAGCGCACAACTCGCTGCGTACGGAATCGGGCCAGTCAATGGTGGAACATCCCGTTTCAGCCATGATTACCTGCTCGATGACGGGACGCAGGATGAAGCGATTGGGCTTATTGGAGGCGGCGCTATCATGTATCTCAACCGGTTCACCGTGACGGCGGGTCGCGAGTACCTCACGGGCATCAGCATTGCACCAGGACTGTTTGGAAGCGGCAATGCACGGGACATCATCCTCAAGGTTTTCCGCGTGAATGGTGATCCCAGCAATCCCGCCAACCTGCAGAACATCTACAAGGCAGATGCCGTTCTGGAGGGACCGCGGTCCGATGACTTCCAGAAGTTCAACGTCGGTGGCCCAAACGTCTTCCTGGGCAATGCAGGAGATGAGTTCATGGTCGGGTTCTGGGTTAACAGTCTTGATGGAGACTTCCTTGGCGCAATCGACCAGACTGCATCACAAGGAATGTCATGGGCTATGGCGGGCTCCGACCCGAATGACATCTCGACATGGACCATCTGGGGAGTCATCGATTCCTTCGGATTCCCTGGCAACTGGATGATCCGCGCGAATGCGGTGCCGGCTCCGGGCGCTTTGGCTCTGCTGGGCCTTGGCGGGCTGGCAACTGTGCGTCGTCGCCGCTGAGCACTCTGACCACACCCTCTCGCTCTGATGCCTCTCGCATCAACAGACAGCGAGCGAGAGGAACTCCCGCCAGCGCGAAAGCGCAGGCGGAGGGTTTCCATATGAGCCATGATGCCGATGTGATGCATCAGGCGAGAAGCGGTGCTATGAGGCAGCGCCGTCAGTCCTCATGCTCAGCCTCAACAGGAGTTTGAACATGCAACGGATGATTGGATTCTTGACAGTTGTAGGAATCGCTGCTCTTGCAGGCGCTGGGGTGCGCGTGGATCTGATCGTGTATGAGAACGCCGACAACGCCGACGTGTCGATCCTGGATCTCTGGGTCAATCTGGTCGATGGTGGAACGTATGTTGATTTCACATTTCATAACGATTCGACTGGATCGGCCACAGTTGCGAACGTGTACTTCGAGGCGAACAGCCTGATGTCAGGCGGGTCGATTGTCGGACAGTCGGCGGGTGTAAGTTTCACTGATGGCGGTTCACCACCGAATCCGGCTCAGCCTGGGTTCCTGTTCGGCGGTGCGTGGGGCGGCAATCTGTACAGCGCCAGTGCGAATCCTCCGCCCTCGATGAATGGCATTGATCCCGGCGAAACACTGACAGTCCGATTCACGCTGGTCGGTTCATTTGCTGATGTGCTGGCTGCGGTGCAACCCAATGCGATTGGCGGCTTGCGCATCGCGCAGCATGTGATCAACCTTGGTGAGTTCAGTGTGTGGACGATCAATACGCCATCACCCGGCTCGATCGCGCTGCTTGGCTTTGGCGCGGCATGCGCTGTGCGTCGTCGCCGGTGAACATCGAGCTTCGGGAGAGCCAAGCTCCCATCTCGTGCACGTCTGTGCACAAGCCGTGATCTCGGTCGACACAGTTCGGCCGAGGCCGCGGTTTGTCGCATGGGCGAACCGGGTTCTGCAAGGGCAGAGTTCCGCAGCCAGCACATGGCGGCGCAACCGTGTACACTTGCCACAGGCGATCGGGCTGCTGGAGTAAACCCCGCTGTTCACTCAAACTCCTTCAAAGGATCCAATGCATGTCAACTGCGAAGTACAACCCGAAACTCAAGCACTCGAAGACTGTCAAACTCAACCGCCGCGATCTCACCGACGTGATCGAGACCTATTGCCAGGAGGGCCGCAGCGCGGGACAGGCGGCCTGGAAGCGGGCGTGCGACAAGGGAGTACGGCACGGCAAGATCGAGGAAAACAGTGTGGATGAATGCATCGCCTATGTGACACAGGAGGTCACGCGCGAGTGCAAGGATAAAGAAGATTCACCGATGAGCCCGAGCGACCTTCGAACCATGTCCAAGACCATGAAGCATTTGTCCACCAAGTACGTCTGACGCGCCGGGCAAGGGTGATGTTTGGGGTCTGCTGGTGTGATGCTGACATTGGGTGGCGTGTCATGGCGTCATCCGTTACAGTGTGCGGCTCGCGGGGAACGGTGTGCACCCTCGCGGCCGAACCTGTCTGACGAGGAACGCCATGACCAACCCCAACGACCCGACATCCGCTGCCTCGAACGCCGAGACTTCTGCCGCCGGAGCAGCGGGGCTCGATCGGGCAGCACGCGCGGCTGCCGGGTTCACCAACGACGATCAGATCTATGTCCCCGAGCCGGGCGAGCGGCAACTGACGCTGCGGGCGGTGCTGACCGGGTGTCTGATCGGCGGCGTGGTCGGGTCGATGAATGTGTCGCTGGGGCTCAAGATCGGCTGGAGTTTCGGCGGATCGATCATCGCGGCGATTCTCGGCTTCTCGCTGTGGGCGTTTTTGCATCAGATGTTTCAGGTGCGGCGCTTCGGGGTGCTCGAAACCAATATCGCGCAGACCACCGGCTCGGCTGCGGGGGCGATGGCGTCGGCGGCTGGTCTGCTCGCGCCGATTCCGGCGCTGGCGATGCTCGACGGCGACAACGCCATGCGATTGTCTTATGTCCAGTTGACGCTCTGGTCGCTGGCGGTTGGCTATCTCGGCGTGTTCTTCGCGGTCCCGCTGCGCAATCAGATGGTCGTGGTCGAGAAGCTGCGATTCCCGACCGGCACGGCGACGGCGCAGACGATCGTGTCGATCTTTGCCGAGGGAGCCGAGGCGATCCGCAAGGCCAAGGTGCTGCTGATCTTTGCGCTTGTGGGGTTGTTTGTGATCGCGCTCAAGACCGCGTGGTTCGATGGGTATGCACAGATCGCGGGATACGTCAACAACCCGCTGTCGGTGCTGCTCGGCGGCCAGTCCGCGCAGTCGCTGATCGACGATCCCTCGACGCCGCTCATCATCGGCATGGCTGCGATCATGATCAAGTGGGGTTTCTTTCCGATCGCGACGCCGGCGATGACGGGGGCGGGGCTGATCGTCGGCCCGCGGATCGGCTTGTCGATCCTGGCCGGCGCGCTCATCGGCTGGGGGTTGCTCGGGCCGTACGTGATGTCGGGCGGCGGGCTGCTGGGCGCGCTGTTCGGCGGGCATGACGGGTGGACAGAGCGGCAGGTCATCATGGACTCGCGCTTTGGCGTGCAGGGCTGGATCCTGTGGCCGGGCGTGGCGATCATGGTCGGCGATGCGCTCATGTCGCTCGCTCTTTCGTGGCGCACGATTCTCAATACCTTCCGGCGCACCACCACTGCAGACCCGTCGACGCAGTTTGAGACGCCCGAGCAGCGCGTGCCCAACTCGTGGTGGATCGGCGGGCTGGCGCTGGGCACGATCGCGGCGGTGGTGGTGATGGAGCTTGTCTTCGGCATTCCGTTCTGGATGACACTCATCGCAGTGGCGCTCTCGGCGGTGCTGGCCGCGATCGCGGTGCGTTCGACGGGCGAGACGGACATCAACCCGGTCGGGGGCATGGGCAAGGTGACGCAGCTGGCGTTTGCGGGCGTTGCGCCGGGGCAGATCCCGACGAACCTGATGGCGGCGGCGGTGACGGGCTCGGGCGCATCGCAGGCCGGCGACATGATGCACGATCTCAAGACGGGGCGCATGCTCGGCGCGTCGCCGCGCAAGCAGATCATCGCTCAGTGCATCGGCATCACCGCGGGGATTCTGATCGTCGTGCCGGTGTACTGGGTGTTCTCGAAGGTCTACACGATCGGCGAGGCGGGCGGCGAGTATCCGGCCCCGGCGGCGCATGCGTGGCGCGGCGTGGCCGAGGTGCTGGCGACGGGCTTTGGTTCGCTCCCGCCGTATGCACCGACAGCGATCGTGATCGGGCTGATCTTCGGCGCGCTGGTGCCGATCGTGCGCAAGATCTTCCCGAAGGCGGCTCCGTACACGCCCAGCGCGCTGGCGATGGGCATCGCGTTCATCGTCCCGCCGGCGTACCCGGTCATGATGTTCCTGGGGTCGATGGTGCTGGTGGTGTGGCGCAAACTGAGGCCGGTGCAGTGCAAGGCGCTGGTGTTTGCGGTCGCGTCGGGCCTGATCGCCGGCGAAGGCGTGATGAATGTCATCGTCGCGGTATGGAGCCTGGCCAAGGAGTGGCTGAGCGGCTGAGCCGAACAGAACACTCACGGGAGAGACGATCGCTTTTGTAAAGCAGAAGAGGCCTTTTGTAGAGCCGAAGATCGCTTTTGTAGAGCCGAAGAGCGATCTTCCCAAGCAGAATGTCGCTCTTGCAAAGCAGAAGAGGCCTTTTGTGAAGCAGAAGAGCGATCTTCTGGAACAGAATGTCGCTCTTCTATAACAGAATGTCGCTCTTCTGGAACCGAAGAGCGATCTTCTGAAAGACAAAAGGCCTCTTCTCGAAGACAAAACCGCTGTTCTCGGCCCCGCAACCGCTCCGGCCCCGCCCGCATCGCTCGCACGCGGCGTTTTTATCGCGGACCGGGGCACATGCCCGACCTGAGGCCAGTTTTATGGCCAGTTTTATGGTCAGTCCAATGACCAGTGCTGGCCCGATCAAGCCTCTGGCCAATGCTGGCCAGCAGACACTGCGGTGACAAACAGTGCGGGCCGCGCACCCGCCGCCGATGTGTGACGTCGTCGCCCCGACAGGGCGCGGGGTTGTAGCCACGGTTAGATCGCAGCGCAACCCATGAAATCGGTCGAGTTCACTTGATCCTACTCCGGTGGGGCAGAGGAAGCGATCAGAATGCGCAGCGATCGAATTGCAAAATACTACAGGTATTACTCACCGGCCAGCCACCGCAGGCATGCTTCCACCCCTGTAGAATCGGCGACGGCACCAAGCTTCTTCTGTTGCAGAGCCTTTCGCATCGCGTGCCAAGCCTTGTAGTCTTTCGACGTAAGGCCCACATGCGGCTCGATCGCGCCTTTCGTCCATAGCCAGATGTCTTTGTCTTTGAGCTTGGTGTGCAACGACGAGATGTACTTCTCTGCAGTTACGTCCGCAGCAAGTATCTCAAAGCACTCCCTCCGCTTGTGCTTGCTGAAGAAACCGTCGTCTCCCAAAGCAACGCCCATCGCATCTGCGATCGCCGGACACAGTGCCTTGCATGCCGCAATGTCCTCATCGTTCACGTCGAGCACCTTCGACGACACGGCTCCTCTAAACGCATAGTCCAAGTCCACGACCGCTCGCGTCGGGATGCCCATCTGACCCAGGACTTTCAGGCATTTGGCTGTGTTGCCGGAGCCATCCAACGCAACGAAACCTATGCGGTGGTCGGCAGGCGGAGCACCGTACAGGGCTTCAAACAGATCGGGAACCAACTCCCGCTCCGTCTTTCCTTCTGCGAGAATAACACGGTCAGAGAAGAGAACTTGGCCCGCGCCCTCGACGCTGAAGAGTTCGTCCAGCTGCGCCTGTGCTTCTTTCTCCAATGCCGCAATGGCCTGCGCGAGACGCTTGCGCTTCGTCGTGCCGTTCGCGTCGTTCTTACACAGTACCAGAACCGCACCGATCTCGTCCCGCCCGATCATGAGCGGAGAATGAGTCGTGAAGATGACCTGATAGGGCCCGGACGAGAGTTTGCGAAGCGCGCTGCGCACCTTTGCAACGGCCTGCGGGTGCATGTAGAGTTCGGGTTCATCGATCAGAAGAAGCGTCCGACCGCCCTTGCTGGCTTCCGCTGACTCCGCGAGTTGTCGGATCAGCGCCATCTGAATGGCGCGCTGAGCGCCGTGCCCAAGCGATGACACATCGCGTCCGTTCGGATCAACCGGACCGGCTCCATTCGTCTCATAGACCTTAATCGTGCCAGCCTTGAACATGGTGGTGAGTTCCGGGGCAGGAACGTGGACTCTTACTTCGACGCCTGGAAAAAACTCCGCTACGATTCCATTGGCCTTCCTGTCAAAATTCTCAAGTTCAATCGCACGCTCGTCACCCTCGGCATCGAGCAACTTTCGCAATTCGTCCAATCGCCTCGCGATTTCCTTGCCCTGAGTCTCCTTCATCGCGGTCATCAACTTGGCGATGAGTTTGCCGATTGTTGAGCCTGTCTCAAACTTGCCGATGTCCTTTCCGGCATCGTCCATCGCAGCGATTGAGATCGGCTCCGGAAAGAGAGCGGAAATCGCGTTGTCGATGCCGGACGGATTCTCCTTCCAAGCGGCAGCATCGCCAGCGGGCTTCGACAGATCTCTGACTTTGAGCTTGATGTCGCTGGCTGATCCACCGGGCCTGGGCTGTTCACGCTGAATCTCGACGACGCCGTCTTTGACGAAGGGTTCGATCTTCGGTTTGTGGGTCGTGCCCAGGTTGTCGATGATCTTCTGGGTCAGGCCGGTGATGCGGGCTTCGACCCGAACAGCCGACGCCGGGTCAAAGAAGGCGGATTCCGGCAGAACGGATTTTTTCAGCACCCATTGAAGGGCCGCGAGCACATTCGACTTGCCTGCGTTGTTGTAGCCGACGAGCGGAGTGAAGTCGGCGAACTCGACATCTTCGAGATTCCTGCAGGACTTGAAGTTATAGATCGAGACTTTTGAGAGTGTTTGCATGACTTACTGCTCCCCTTCCTGAGTGCTTGTTTCAAGCGCCTTCATCTCCAATCCCTCAATCTGCTGCAGCGATGCCCCCGCGATCGCCTGCAATTCGCCCCACATGCCAACGGTCGATGCCATTACGCGGTCGATCTGCTTCTGCCGCTTTGCCCAGTGCCGCTCGTAGACCGTGCGCTCGGTGATAAGGTCGGCCTGCATCGCCGTGAAGGCTTCCTTGATCGCTTCGACGCGCTGCCGGAACTGCGGGCCGGTCAGGTATTGGTAGAGGATCGCCATCTTGTCCTGCTGGCCTTCGGTCGCCCGCCGAGCCAGCGCCGCTTCGGTGAGCGCGTGCCGCAACGCCGCCGCGAGCGCGATCGTAAGCGCGGGCGTCGTGACCCACACCCCCTCGATCTCGGCGAAGGTGTCCAAACCCGGGGGCATCGTCTGTGTCACGATCACGGCGAGGTCGGCCTTAGCCGCCCGTTGGTCCTGTTTCAGTTTGTCCAGCCACTTGCCGTCCCAGTTCTTGGTACGTTTGGACTCCCAGAGGATCGAGCCGCAGGCTTGGCCTGTTTCGCTGAGCACGCGATGCAGCATGTCCGCCCCACGCTGCCCCTTCGCCACCTCCTCAAAGGTGTCGCGACGGAATGCGTCAGCGAGCCGCTTTTCAAGATCGAGTTCCTGAATCTCGCCCTGCAACTGCTGAGAGCCTTGTTCGAGTTTTCGCTGAGCCTCAGCAAGTTGCTCCTTCTGGGCTTCGATGACCTTGTCCTTCTCGGCGATGCGCAGCCGGGCGGCCTCCTCGGCATCCTTCTTGGCCTTTTCCAGTTGGGGCGCGACCAGTTCCGCGGCTTTCTTCTCCGCGGCAAGGTCCAGTTCGCGTATCTTCTCGTCGAGTTCTCGCTGCTTGCGGATGGCATCCTTCTGCGCTTGCTGAGCCTCGGCGAGTTTCATGTCCTTCTCCTTCATCGCCTCTTCGAGTTCTTCCTTTTCCGCATCACGCTCGGCAATTTTCTCATCGTACTTCTGCTTGGCCTTCTTTGCGGCGTCGCGCTCGATCGTGGCTCGCTGCTCAGCGACTTGTTCGGCAACCTGCTCGTCGATCTTCTCCCGCTCCATTGCCAGCGCCGCTCTTTCCTTCTCAATGTCCTTGCGTACCTTCTCGGCGGCCGTCTGCTCGTCAGCAAACGCCTTGCGCTTGGCGTCCAAGTCCTCTTCCTTGCTCTCAAACTCCTTTTCGAGTTTGCGGCGAGTCTCCTCTACGAGCGGCGCGGCCAACGTCTCATTGAGCTTGAAAGACTTGTGGCAGTGTGGGCACTCGATTTTCACGTCGGTCATGTGTTGGCCCCTGAGTACAGATTGGGTAAGTGTACGAGGAGTGTCGCGTGACAACACTGCCGGGGCTGCCGCCCCCGGCACCCCCGCTCAAGGCACCTTGCAGCGCAGGATGAGCGTGGTGAGCGTTTCCCCTTTTTCACTCGGAGCGAGCGGGGGCGACTTGGATACGCGGGCGGCACGCTTCCGGGCTGCGCGGGATCTGTGGCCACACCATGCCCGCGTCGTTTCGATCGCTCCATCACGCCCGATGCCGCTGATCGCACCGAGAGCCTGTGCATGCAGCCCTGCGAGACACGCCCCCGATGAGAGCGATGGCAATGGGTTGGCAGCGATGCCCGATGATCCCAGATCATCCGCACCGCTCGCCGGAGGAACCGGCCAACGGTGGCACGGCAGAGGATGTCTGCGCGATCGATGCCACCAGCCTGTTCTTGTTGTGTACAGCGCTACACTGTTTCACGCATGGCATGCCCGACTACCATGGCTGCACGAGATTCCATTCAATCAGCTGTTCTCCGACAACTGAAATGCCCCTGATCGAACTCGAAACTCAGATCGCTGCACCCATTGAACGCGTGTTCGATCTCGCTCGGAGCATCGACGCTCACATGGCCAGCACGACAGGATCTCGCGAGAGGCCCGTCGCTGGACGCACATCGGGCCTCATCGAACTCGGTGAGACCGTCACATGGGAAGCGACTCATTTTTGCATCAGGCAGAAACTCTCCGTCCAGATCACGGCCTTCGTTCGACCCCATCTGTTCGCAGACGAGATGATACGCGGCACCTTCGCCTCAATGAAGCATTTCCATCGGTTTGCCGAGTCCCGTGTAGGAACGGTGATGAAGGATGAGTTTCACTTTCGCGCTCCATATGGAATGCTCGGCCGAATTGCAGAATGTATGTTCTTGACCGGCTACATGAAGAGATTTCTTGCCAAGCGCGCCGCCGAACTCAAGTCCATGGCGGAGTCAGACGAATGGCGCCGCTACATCACAAGCGCGGGAGAACAATGCGATGCCGAACAACCGTTGATCCGCGATGCGAGTCGTGAGGGTTCCTATGACGCTCCATCCCGATGAGGAAGCCACCATCCGCAGTTTTGTCGTACCGGCGAAGCGTGATCGCTACATTGCGCTGCTCGGCAGTCGCACACGACGCCGCCAGGCTTTGGATGACTTGAACCACTTCACCGACTGGGACCGTCGCTATTGCCGTTCACTGCCATCCTCTGCCGATGTCTTCGATCTGCTCAATAAGGCGGGCGCGCCAGTGACGTGTCGCCTCATCTCGGACAACCCGGAACTGGACGGCCGCGAACTCACGCTGCGAGCAGCCGTGGATGCTGCTGAGAAGTGTGCGTTCGCCTCGATCCTGTGTTGCATCCCCGGCACGCTGGCCTTCTACTTTGATGAAGTCGCCGCTCCTCGCAATCGACTTCTGCTCGAACGCCGAGATCTAGACCGCTCACCAACGGCCGCAGTTCACCGGTGATACCAGCGGCAGATGAGTAAAGGGTCGGCCTGGATTCCACTCTCGCCCGATGCCGCTGATCGCACCTGAGAGCCTGTGCATGCAGCCATGCGAGACACGCCCCCGATGAGAGCGAAGCCCGATGATCCCAGATCATCCGCACCGCTCGCCGGAGGAACCGGCGAACGGTGGCACGGGTTCGTGCATTTAATCGCGGGCACCAAGCGGGCACCAAGCAGGCCGAGACGCACCACGCCCAATCATGGGATGTTGCCGACGAACACGCACGCGAATTCTGGTGCTGATCGCTCCATCACGACGATACCGGCGGCATGCAGGTCCATGACCTCGCGCGCCGGGTGAGCACCAGCGGAGCGCGCGGGCCGTGGAGCGCAACGAACGCGGCCACAGTGGCCGTGTGATCTCTGGCAGGCCGATGGCCGACACGCACGATGGACCCGCAAACCCAAAGGCACTGTGTCATGAGAACCAAACGCACCTCAGAATCGCCCACACCCGACTCGCCCAAACGCCCGCGCCGATCGCCCGGCAAACTCCCGCCGCCGCCCCCGGGCGTGGCCGTCTTGTCGCGGCCCGAGGCCGCCGCGTTCATGGGCGTGAGCCTCGGGACTTTCGGGATCTGGGAGCGCGACGGGCGCGTCACGATCCCCCGCTACCGCGCGCCGGCGGGACCCGGGCTCACGGTCCTGTACGCTGTCGAGGACCTGACGCGCCTGCGTGAGGAGCTGCGAAAACTCGAAGAGCCCCATCCCGATCCGCAGCGCCCCGGCGTCTACCGCGTGCCGATCCGCAGCGACAAGTACCGGCTCGTCGCCCTCATCGATGCCGAGGATCTGCCCAAGGTCGAAGGCAAGCACTGGAACGTCTCATACAGCAAAGGCGGCAAAGACCTGGACGTGATCCTCTCGACGGTCACGGAGCGCATGGTCCCCCTCAAGCGCGTCATCATGGGCGTGGACGCCCCGGAATGCCGGGATCAGATCGTGGACTTCATCAACAGCGACCCGCTCGACTGCCGCCGCGCCAACCTCGTCATCACAACCCGATCCGAAGTGATCCGCCGCCGCCCCAAAACGAAGGGTCGCGGCGGGAGCGAAGCCGCATCGGCCTACAAGGGCGTCGGATGGGATACGCAGCGGTGCCTCTGGAAGGTGCAGATTGGCTCGCGCGAGACCCACCGCGTCGTCGGCCGATTCCGCGACGAAGCGCAAGCCGCCGCGGCCTACGACGCCGCCGCGCGAGAGATGTACGGCGATGCGGCCCTGCTCAACTTCCCCGACGGGAACATCCCCGCGCCGACGTACCTCGATCCCGAGGGCAAGCCCGTGCGCGAGATGAACGCGTACCGCGTGCCGCGCGGGCTGCCCGCGCCCCCGCCGGGCGTGCCCATGCTTTCGCGTCACGAAGCCGCCGAGATTCTGCTCATCAGCACGACCACCCTCTGTGGCTGGGAAAAAGCCGGGCACATCTCCATCCCCCGCTACCGCGTCAAGGACACGACCGGCAACCCAATCTTCTACGCCGCCGCCGACATCACGCGCCTGCGCGATGAACTCGACAAGGTGGGCCAGCCCTACCCCGATCCGCACCCCGCGCGGGCGGGCGTATGGCGCGTGCCGCTGCGCACACTCGATGGATACCTCGAGGCGCTCATCGACGAGGCGGACCTCCACCACGTGCAGGGCAGGAAGTGGAACTTCGCCATGCGTAAAGGCGACAGGGCCGGCAAGGGCGTGGTCTTCCTCGTCGGCCCGCGCGACATCGAACGCGTGCAACTCAACCGTCTGATCATGGGCCTGACCAGTGACAGGCCCGGCGAGCACGTCGTCCACGCCAACGGCAACTCTCTCGACTGCCGCCGCGCCAACCTCGTGTTGAGCACGTTCGCCAAGGGCACCCGCGCCGCGTTCAAACTCCTGCACCGCTCGGGGCGGCCGACCACCTCGCGCTTCAAGGGCGTCTTTTGGACCACGCGCGACGAAGCGTGGGCGGCGAATATCCGCGTGGACGATGTGCACCGCGTGCTGGGCCATTTCGATGACGAAGAAGATGCGGCGCTGGCGTACGACGACGCCGCCCGCGAGGCCTGGGGCCAAGAGGCACGGGTGAACTTCCCGCGCGCGGGCGAACTGCCCAGCGCGGCCGCGCCCGTCAATCCCGCCGAACTCTCAAAGGACGCGCCGTACTCGGCCGCGCGACTCCCCGGCAAGCCGCGCGAGTGCACACTCGCCCGCCACGACGACGGGAGCGTGACTCTTTCGTGGCGCTGCGTCAACGCGGCCGCCGGCGCGGGCGTGACCTTCACGGTGTCGCGAAGGCTCCCCGGCCAGCGTGAGTTCGCCATCATCGGCACGGTGGCCGGCACCACGCACCAGTCACGCGTCGCAACCTTCACCGACGCCACCGTCCCCACCGCCCCCACCGCAGACCCCACTGCAGACGTGCTCGGCAACGCTGCCAGCCCGCAGTACACCATCCAAGCCTCCCGCGGCACAGACCAGGGCGAAGTCAGCGACGTGCTCACGCTGGACACGCACGAAGGACAAGCCGCCGGGAAACGCACACGGCAGGGAAAGGCGGCGTAAAAAGCGAAGAAGCAAGAGGAAGCCGCGGTGTTGGTGGAGCGGAGAGTGGGTGAAGCCGAGGTGCTGGTGAAGTTGGTGCCAACAGGCACCGGGAATCAGGCACTAGGTACGGGGCACTAGGCACTAGGCACTGGTGAAGGCAGCGGGCAGGAAGGCGGTTTTTCTGCGGATGTGGCTGCCTGGGTCGCCCGCAATCTGTAAGCGGAGTCGCGGCGGGGTGTCTGCACCGCTTCGAGGCTTTCGAGCCATCGAAGGATCGATCAGGCCCATAAAAAAAGCCGAAGGCCGAGGGTGACTCGGGCTGCGGCGGTCGCACCCTGTTTGACCAGGGGGCGGTGCCTGCGATTTCTCTTGTTGCGTGAAACCGCGGGCCGCGATCGATTACACTGACGGAAGTATAACGGCCTATACATTGCCTGTCAAGAATGTGATTGTCAGGGAACTGATCGTCAAGGAGACACCGCATGCCCCAACAAACAACCGTCCTCGGCCTCGACATCGGGTCCAACTCCGTCGGGTCCGCGTGGATCGACGCGAAGACCGGCACCATCACGCGCGGCATCTCCATCTTCCCCGCCGGGGTTGATGAGACCGACGACAAGCGCGGCGACCCGAAGAACGCCAATCGCCGCAATGCACGCCGCACGCGCATCACGCTCGCCCGCCGCGCCCAGCGCAAACGCGAACTGCGTCTGGCCCTGATCGACGCGGATCTGCTGCCGCCCACGAAAGAAGAGTTCAAGAAACTCCTTGAAACCACCGACCCGTGGGACTTGCGCCGCCGCGGCTTGAGCGAGGCTCTCTCGCCATATGAGTTCGGACGCGTACTGCTGCATCTGGCGCAGCGACGCGGTGCCCTCGGCCTGTCCATCGCGGACCCGGAAGACGGCGAGGAAGCGAGCGAGAGCGAAGACGGCAAAGTCAAGGCTGCCATCGGTGCCGTGCGGGCCGAGATGATTGTGCGCAAGGTCCGGACTTTTGGCGAGTTCATCGCGATGCTGCGCGATGAGCGTCGAACGCCGATTCAAGCAAGCAACGGGCGAACTACCGGCGCCAAAGGCGGCCCACGCGAGTATTGCAACCCTGTACGCAACAAGGCGGGCAGTTACGAGCGCTGCGCCGATCGCCCGATGATCCGCGATGAGTTCAAACATCTCTGGACTGCACAGAAAAAGTTCGGCGGTGCGCTCGCCCCACTGCTCACCGGCACACTCTGTGAACTGCTCGACAACGAACAGGGCGACAGTGTGTGGAAACACAAGGGTCTGCTCTTCGGCCAGCGCCGCGCGACGTGGGATCTGGGCACGCTGGGCCGCTGCGTGCTGCACCCCGAAGAGCGCTGCATCGCGCACGCCGACCGCTACGCCAGCCGCTTTCTGGTCATCGAGACGGTCAACAACCTGCGCATCATCGAACGCGGCCAATCCGCACGCCCGCTCACGCCCGACGAGCGCGAAAAGATCATCGCGTACCTGAGTGGGCCTCTGGGCATGATTGCGGCGTCAGAAAAGAAGGACCGCAAGACGGGTGAAGTTAAGATCACGCCCGAGCGACCCAAACGCACGGTCAGCGTGACGGACCTGCGCAACCTGATGGGAACCAGCGCCGAAGGCTGGGGACGCGCAAGCAAAACCTCGCACTACCGCTTCAACATCGAAAGCGACGATGACCGCACGATCAACACCGACTGGTTCAGCCGCGAGATCGTGCACGGGGCGATCGGGGCTGAAGCGTGGGACGCGATGAGCGAGCGCATGAAGGATGGCTTCAATCGCGCGATCCTGCGCTTCGATCCCGATGAACCAGACGACGCGAAGAAACTCAAGGCAGGAGTCATGTCATGGGGCGGCCTCGACGAAGAGCGTGCTGATCGACTCATCGAAGCGTGGAAGACGCGCCCGCGACCCGATGCCAGGCGCCTGAACATGAGCCGCCGCGCGGTGCGCAACATCCTGAGTGTGATGGAGCAGGCGTGGACCGATGAAGCAGGGACAGCGCGTTGGATCACCCAGATCGAGGTCCGCAAAGTGATCGCGGCCGATGACGATTCTCTTGACGTGCAGAGCGGGCGGAAACTCGATGACCTGACCCGCCGCCGCTACGCGACCGGGGCCAAGGGCGCGACCGCTCGTGACCGCTATTACATGGGCAAGCACACCCTGCGCAAGCCCGACGGCTCGGCGGTCATCGGCCCCGATGGCCACCCCCTCGCCGAGCCGCCGCCCGCGCCGCTCATCTCGAACCCGGTCGTGCGCAAGGCGATCCACGAAGTGCGGCGGCACCTTGTTGAGTACATGACCGCGTTCGGCCGCAAGCCCGACACCATCACCATCGAACTGGCGCGCGAAGCGAAGATGGGCGCGAAAGACGCGGACAAACTGCTCTTCAAGAACCGGCTGCGCAACCGCATCCGCAACGAGATTGTGCGGGACTTCAAACTTGATGCTCCGGGCGTGACGAGCACGCAGCAGCGGGCCGCCGTCGATCGCGTCATCCTGTGCGTGCAGCAGGGCGGTGTCTGCCCGTTGTGCGGGCAGGGCGGATTGACGACCAGAAACGCGGCAAACGGAGAAGGCTGCGAAGTCGCGCACATCATCCCCCGCGCCAGTGGCGGACACAACGGCCTGTCGAACATCGTCCTGTCGCACACCAAGTGCAATCGGGAGATGGGTCGCCGCACGCCGCGGCAGTATTTCAACGAGAAGTTGCCCGGCGGTTTTGATGAAGGTCTGCGCTTCGTTGAAGGGATCTATGTGGATCGCGCGCGGCCTAAGCCGTCGGAGCTCAAGAGCGCCACCGGTGAGCCGCTGTGGAGCGCGTACTTCATCGAGCGCGAGGACCGCGCCAAACTCGAGCAGTTCAAGAAGGACATCAAAGACATTCAGGACATGACCAACCGGCAGGAGGCCGCGACCAAGTACGCCGCGCGGCAGGTCATGGCGTATCTGGCTGACGCGCTCTATGACGGCACCGGCCTGCCCGAACGCGGCGGCACGCGCCGCATCTACGCGACCGATGGCCTGTGGACAAGCCGGCTTCGCCGCGAATGGGGCCTGTTTTTCGATCCGCACGACAAGCGGTCCCATGATCTGAGCGACACGGAAAAGCACATCCGCCAGGAGAAGGATCGCGGCGATCACCGCCACCACGCGATCGATGCGATCGTCATTGCGCTGTGCACGCCCGAGATCCAGCGGGCGTGGGACGCTCGAGAAAAGCAGGCCGACATCGACGGCATCAACACGGCCGACGAAGAACAGATGGCCAACTACCGTCGGGCCAACCCGCTGCCAGTGCCCGCTCCGTTCACGTCGCGCGACGCGTTCCGCGCGGCTGTCGAGGAATCGGTCTATGGCGAGCGCGGCTCGATCGTGCCGGTGTGCCACCGGCCAGTAAAGCGCAAACTCATCGGGGCGCTGCATCAGAAGACGCTCCATGGGCCGGTCCTGGATCGAGAAGGAAACCTGACCAATTTGTACACGGCCAAGAAAAGTGTGTTGGCACTGACACCAAACCATTTGCGGCTCCCTCGCTTGGAAAATTCCAAGGAGGCCATCGATCGGTTAGCCGACCGCCGCATCAAGGAAAAGGGCATTGAAGCGAAAGCTGCCCGCAAATGGGCTCGCGAGTTGATCAAGTCCCCCGCATATACGCCAGCAACGATTGACCCCCCGCCTGAGATCAGCGGAATCGTGCGCGATGCTGATCTGCGTCGCCGCTTGCGCCTGTGCCTTTATGAGAACGGCCTCGATCCCGACAACTTCAAGGCTAACGAACTCAAAAAGCTGGTCGAGGCGGGCAAGATTCGCCACGCATCGGGCGTGCCCATCAAGTCCGTCGTCCTGTTGCGCACCATGTCCGACCCGGTGCTCATTGACCGTAAGAAGATGGATTACTCTACTGGTCGCATGATTCGCGATGACGACCCCGCATCAAAGCGTGCATATCTTGGTGGCAACAACCATCATGTTGAGATCCGCGTCGCACCCGACAAGACGGGGCAGGCGGTGTGGACTGGCGAAATTGTGTCAGCCTTTGAAGCAGCGCAGCGCAATCTCGCTCGTTTGGGAGCCTTTCGCGCGGCGGGTGTGCCCAAGCCAAAGGTTTATCGCGATTTGCCTGCTGCCGAAAAGAATCGCTGGCGACCCATTATCCGTCAAATTGAGCAGGCCCACCCGATCGTCGATCGTCGCGACAACGACAAGAAGGGCGGCGCGTTCCTGATGAGCCTGAGTGAGGGTGAAACGCTGTACATGGCAGACAAAACCTCAGGAATTCCAGGATACTTCGTGGTTGCCATGATTTTCGGCACGAGCAGAATCATTCTGGTGCCACACTGGGATGCGAGAGCCGCCACCGGCAGAAAGGACTCAGAGGGCAGAAAGGTCAGCGACTCTGTCAGAGAACAGTTTGAAGTCTCACCAAACGTCCTCAAATCCCTGGCCCCGCCCGGTCATCCGCACGCGGTCAAGGTTCGCATCAGCCCGCTGGGCACGGTCACCGTGCTCGAACGTGATTGAGTTCCATATTTTTCGCTAGCTTTGCGGCAGTGCGCTTTGTTCTCCTGTGGTGAGCCGTCCTGCCCGTCTGGAGGACCGGTGATCCGCCGCACCGTCGAGATCAGCCGTGAGCCCGCCCACCTCGCTACGCGCGATGAGCAACTGCTCATCCTGCGCTGCGAGCGCGAGCCGCAGCGACTGCCCGCACGCCCGGCCAACCTCGCGGGCTCGATCCCGATCGAGGATCTGGGCGTGCTGGTCGTCGATGAACGCGACACGACCTATTCGCACGCAGCGCTGGTCAAACTCGCCGAGCACGGCTCAGCCCTGGTTGTGTGCGGCCGCGATCATCAGCCCTGCGGCTTGTACCTGCCGCTGAGCACCAACACGCAACTGCTCGATCGGCTCGACGCCCAGTTGAGCGCAAGCAAGCCGTGCCTCAAGCGCCTGTGGCAGGCCATCGTCACCGCCAAAATCAAGGCTCAGGCCGAGAATCTGTCGCACGATCCGGCGTCGCAGTCGCGGCTGCGGGCCCTGGCCGCCCGCGTACGCAGCGGCGACCCCGACAACGCCGAAGCCACCGCTGCCCAGCGCTACTGGCCCGCCTTGTTTGCGGGTATCGAGCGCGTGGGCCAGCCCTTCCGCCGCAGGCCCGGCGACCGCGACGCGGCCCCGCCCAACAACCTGCTCGATTACGGCTACGCGGTGCTGCGGGCGGCCGTCGCGCGAGCCATCATCGCCGCCGGACTCCTGCCCGCTCTGGGCATCAAGCACCGACGCCGCGACAACCCGTTCTGCCTGGCCGACGACCTTGTCGAACCTCTGCGGCCGATGATCGACTGGAAGGTGCGGGCGCTGGCCCAGCGCGGCGCGCTCGGGCTCGATCAGCCCACCAAGGCCGAACTGCTGTTGCAACTCTCGGCCCCGGTCCGCGTCGGCGACGGCTTCGGGCCGGCACAGGTTGCCATCGGTCGATATATCGCGTCGTTCGTCCGCGTGCTGCTGGGCGAGCAGGATGCGCTCGAGGTGCCCGTGCCGTGGTACGGCCAGACAGGCGATGAAAGGCTGACGGAATTCGATGATGATCCGGAGTTATCCACACTCATCGGCACCAACGAAGAACGCCCGGAAGGGTGGCACGAGTCCCGCCGTCGAAGCCAGACCGGGCAGAAACCGCCGGAAGTCGAGGATGACCGGCCATGCACCTGAGCGGGTACCGATTCATGTGGGTAGTGGCAATGTTTGACCTGCCGGTGGACTCGAAGAAGGCTCGCAAGGAGTATGCGCAGTTTCGCAAAGCCTTGCTCAAGAATGGGTTTGCCATGATGCAGTTCAGCGTGTACATTCGTCATGCAGCCAGCCGCGAAAACGCGGAAGTCCACATGAAACGGGTCGAGGCAGCGGTGCCGCCCGATGGGGAAGTGCGGGTCATCACGATCACGGACAAGCAGTTCGAGAGGATGCGAGTATTTTGGGGAAAAAAGCGACAGAAACCAGAGCCGGCCCCGGCTCAACTGGAACTTTTCTGACGGCGACTCGCGTGCAAGTGCCTGTCAGGGCGATATTTGCGGCGGGTCTAGTGTAATCGATCGCAGCCCGCGAGCAACCCGCAACTGCGATCGTTCGCTCGTTCAGCGTCGAATCAGTGTAATCGATCGCAGCCCGCGAGCAACCCGCAACTGACCGAGATCGAGATCGGGCCCGCGACCAAGTGTAATCGATCGCAGCCCGCGAGCAACCCGCAACGGGGTGGCTTGATTGGGTCTGGATTGCCCAAGTGTAATCGATCGCAGCCCGCGAGCAACCCGCAACGATGAGGTCGCGACCCAGCGCGTGGCTGGAAGTGTAATCGATCGCAGCCCGCGAGCAACCCGCAACCGACGCCCATCAGATCGCACGCGCGTTGGCAGTGTAATCGATCGCAGCCCGCGAGCAACCCGCAACATGAGTCCTTCGAGCCAGTCGGCTGCGAAGAGTGTAATCGATCGCAGCCCGCGAGCAACCCGCAACATCCTGCTGCCCAACAAGGCCGACGGCACGAGTGTAATCGATCGCAGCCCGCGAGCAACCCGCAACCACGACGCCAGTTGTGTCAAAGACGTGATGAGTGTAATCGATCGCAGCCCGCGAGCAACCCGCAACCCCGGGGCGATGAGGGCGCGCTGGCCGCGCTAGTGTAATCGATCGCAGCCCGCGAGCAACCCGCAACGTGCGGCGGGCGCGTGAGCGCGGCATTCGCAGTGTAATCGATCGCAGCCCGCGAGCAACCCGCAACAGTCGGTCAAGCGCGGAGCGCGGCGCGGGTAGTGTAATCGATCGCAGCCCGCGAGCAACCCGCAACGTCGCGCTCATCACGCTCATCACGCGTCTCAGTGTAATCGATCGCAGCCCGCGAGCAACCCGCAACATGGAACACCAACACAGAGACCAAGCCCAGAGTGTAATCGATCGCAGCCCGCGAGCAACCCGCAACATGGTGCTCGTGGTGCTCGTGGTGCTCATAAGTGTAATCGATCGCAGCCCGCGAGCAACCCGCAACAGTGCCACGCGGACGCAATCGCGTCGTCGAGTGTAATCGATCGCAGCCCGCGAGCAACCCGCAACTCGCGCGTGGTGTAGCCCACACTGACTGCAGTGTAATCGATCGCAGCCCGCGAGCAACCCGCAACACGCGGACGCGACGCCCGACGCGGGGCAGGAGTGTAATCGATCGCAGCCCGCGAGCAACCCGCAACTTGCTCGCGTCGGTCTTGACGAACCGCAGCAGTGTAATCGATCGCAGCCCGCGAGCAACCCGCAACACAACGCACAACGCATGTTTTCGGCGTATAGTGTAATCGATCGCAGCCCGCGAGCAACCCGCAACGGAATGATGTGTGGCTGTATCGCCTCGGACAGTGTAATCGATCGCAGCCCGCGAGCAACCCGCAACGCTCGCATCAGGTTCGCGGCCGCGTGCTGCAGTGTAATCGATCGCAGCCCGCGAGCAACCCGCAACGGGCAGGATTGCAAGGAACCGCCGCGCCTCAGTGTAATCGATCGCAGCCCGCGAGCAACCCGCAACAGCACCTCACGCATGGTACGACGAACGAGAGTGTAATCGATCGCAGCCCGCGAGCAACCCGCAACAGCGAAGATCCGCCGCACGATCGAAGAGCAAGTGTAATCGATCGCAGCCCGCGAGCAACCCGCAACAGCCGATCATCGTGGCCCGCATGGTGTCAAGTGTAATCGATCGCAGCCCGCGAGCAACCCGCAACAAACGGCGCACACTTGGCCGGCCGCGTTCCAGTGTAATCGATCGCAGCCCGCGAGCAACCCGCAACGGCAGTTCGTCGCGCCTGTCGTCGGCATGGAGTGTAATCGATCGCAGCCCGCGAGCAACCCGCAACGGGGAAGGGGAGGGCAGGGTGTGATCAGACAGTGTAATCGATCGCAGCCCGCGAGCAACCCGCAACAGATAATCGACGTTGGCGCCGGAACTCAGCAGTGTAATCGATCGCAGCCCGCGAGCAACCCGCAACAAGTGGCAAAGAAGATACCACAGTTCGGCCAGTGTAATCGATCGCAGCCCGCGAGCAACCCGCAACATGAGCAACGGCGCGCCGCTGCGCTCGAACAGTGTAATCGATCGCAGCCCGCGAGCAACCCGCAACTATGACCGACAGGTGAATCTCCGCAAGGCCAGTGTAATCGATCGCAGCCCGCGAGCAACCCGCAACAGCCGCACGCCGGTGATCACGTTCGCGCGCAGTGTAATCGATCGCAGCCCGCGAGCAACCCGCAACTGCAGAATCGCACACGCCTGCGTGAGGCAAGTGTAATCGATCGCAGCCCGCGAGCAACCCGCAACATGGAGAGGTAGGGCGCGAGAGGAAAAGGCAGTGTAATCGATCGCAGCCCGCGAGCAACCCGCAACGGGCATGGAACGGCAACAGCGGGTTCAATCAGTGTAATCGATCGCAGCCCGCGAGCAACCCGCAACTGAACGATTCCTCTCTCGATCGCGGCCGCAGTGTAATCGATCGCAGCCCGCGAGCAACCCGCAACGGCCTGCGCACGCGGCCCGTGCCCGCGGTCAGTGTAATCGATCGCAGCCCGCGAGCAACCCGCAACGATCGATGTCACGTACACGCTGCGCGTCGTAGTGTAATCGATCGCAGCCCGCGAGCAACCCGCAACAAAGGCGCCGATGATAAGCACGCCATGGCTAGTGTAATCGATCGCAGCCCGCGAGCAACCCGCAACGGCCTGCGCACGCGGCCCGTGCCCGCGGTCAGTGTAATCGATCGCAGCCCGCGAGCAACCCGCAACGGCTCGATCGCGGCGGCCATCGCGGCCGCAAGTGTAATCGATCGCAGCCCGCGAGCAACCCGCAACATAGTGAGGTAGGGCGCGAGAGGAAAAGGCAGTGTAATCGATCGCAGCCCGCGAGCAACCCGCAACGAAGGCCCGTCGCTGCGCTCCGACCCTTCGTTGCGGGCCATCCACAGGGGCACGATGCGCTATCCGACCCTATGTGAAATAGGCTCATGCCTCAGAAACGCTCGCTCAACCACAGACACACTCACTCACCCTCGCTCCGGCTTTTTCGAGCCTCGTCCACATCTGTTACACTCGCAGCCCACCATGCGACGACGACTCACCACACCGCTCCCCCTACGGCTCGGACGCCCCATCTGGTGGCTGCTCGGGTTTCTCTCCGGCATCGCCACGGTCCTGGGTCTGATGGCGCTCATCAGCCTCAACAATGGGTGAGTCGGCAGGACTCGCACGTCACGAACCTGACAGCGGAGCGATGGCTCCGTTATGAATGAGCCCGCCCGGTTGTGCCACTTCGACAGGATTCCCCCCACATTGCGGGTTTGTCATGGGCCGCGATCCTCCTTCTCTATGCCTTTGAGCAGGGGCGATGAAAAAAACTTCAACAATTTGAAGATTCCATTTCATTCACCGACCGCATGCGTCGATCACACTTCCAACATTGGCAGGGCGTCTTGAATGTGGCATCAGCCGCAGCGCCCTGTCGAAGACAACTCTGCGCTGAGCCGCAGAAGGAGCTTTATTATGGCAACAGTCCTGCCTCAGTCGCGCGAACAAATGATTGCGTGGTTCGCCGCCCGTATCGCCTCGTGGGCTTCAAGTCCAACGGCGATCAACTTAACCATGGCCCAGGTGACACAGCTTGCAACATTGCTCAATGAAGCTCAGAATGCCCAGACTGCCGCAATTGCAGCACGCATAGCATCGAAGGATGCAACATTACTCTTCCATCAGCACGCCGATCTGCTTCGTGCCTTTGGCGGTGACATGATCACACTCATCAAGGCCGGAGCCGAAATCAACAACGACCCATCCATCTACGCCCAGGCCTCGGTCCCTCCGCCCGCCGACCCCTCGCCGCTCGGCCCGCCGCCGACGCCCACCGATCTGAACTCGCGCCTCAACACCGCGGGCCAGGTGGTGCTGACCTGGAAGTGCACCCGCAAGGGCGGAACTTCATTCAACATCGCACGCCGCACCACCGCCCCCACTCAGCCCGTCAGCGGCTGGACACTCATCGGCACCAGCGAAGTGCAGCGATTCATCGATACCGCCCTGCCCGTGGGCCTCGAGAGCGCGACCTACCGCGTCATCGCCAGCCGGGCCGGCGGG
Organism: Phycisphaeraceae bacterium; assembly: GCA_019636795.1. NCBI lineage: Bacteria > Pseudomonadati > Planctomycetota > Phycisphaerae > Phycisphaerales > Phycisphaeraceae > Phycisphaeraceae bacterium. The sequence goes on along the minus strand of JAHBWW010000004.1, from coordinate 133,216 downwards.
TCGAGCGTGCCCAGCGACGTCAGCACCATCTTCTTCGGCACCGGCAACCAGCAGGAGACCGAAGACGGTAACAGCGGCCTCACGCTCGCAGCGTAAAGCCCTCGAAACGCAGCGCACGTCGCGCAGCGTTCATATCACGCCACAGCATGGGGTTGATCCTCCGGGATCAACCCCACTTTCATGCGCCGGCAGCATCGGGCCAGCCTCCACGAGCCAAAATAATTTTCCTCTCTGCCTTGCAGTTCGCACAACAGCAGGTAACTTGAAGAGTAGTTCGTCCTGCTTTGCGCGCTGGCACGGCCGCCTGGGGTGATAGCACGATGGGGTGAGATCACGAATGGCATCCTGCCCTGCCCCCACGCTCGACGTGGAACGTTGAACGAGTCCGGTTGCCCGCACCACCTGGCGGCTCGCCGGATGCTGCCAGTCATGTCGGCCCAATGCGTTGTCGGGTCGATTGAGTCCATGTGTGTCCTGCTCCTGGGAGCGCGGCTTGGCTCGGCCGAAACAAGACGAGTATTCTGGAACAAACTGAGGATCTTGACCATGCGATACACTGCAATGATTGCCGCTGTTACTCTCGCTTCCGGCTTCGCCCACGCGCAGCTCATCCAGCCCGACTCGGCCGTCGCCGGCAGTGAGTTCAACAACCAGTATCTTGTGACCAACGCCATCAACGGCAGCGGCCTGCCCGCCGGGTTTGGCCTCGACAGCGTCCATGCTACATACACTACTTTCAACCACTGGACCACCGCATCGGGCGCTCTTCAGGCGGGCAACGCCTGGGCGACGTTTTCCTTCAATGATCCTCAGTCGCTGGCCCGGTTCCATATGTGGAACCACCTGTCCAACGGCGTCGCGGCCGACCCGGGCTACGCCATCACACGATTCAACCTCGAACTCTTCGACGCCGACAGCAACCTCATCGGTTCGCTGCTCAATGTGTCGGCGCTGCCTCATGTGCATGTGGCCCAGACCTTTGATTTCGGCCTGACGCACAACATCAGCAGCGTCAAGATCACGATCCTGGCCAACAACGGCTCGACGCAGTACACGGGCCTGGCGGAAGTTGCGTTTGATGCTGTGCCCGCGCCCGGTGCGGTCGCACTGCTGGGCCTCGGGGCAATCACGGGGCTGCGCCGCCGTCGCTGAATCCTGCTTTCAGTTCTGACTCACCATTGGCGCAAACCCCCGCGGGTCTGCGCCATTTCTCATGCGCACGTCCTCCCTACCCTCCTGACGTGCAGGATGTCTCATTGCCGGCAATCGATCTGTCCGTCGTCACTCCGGCCCACAACGAGGAGGGCAATGTCGCTGCGCTCGTCGGCGAGATCGAACGTACCTTCGCCCATGCGGGTATTCTGTTTGAACTGATCATCGTCGATGATGGCTCGACCGACGCCACGCGGGCTCGAGCGCTCGACGCTGCGAGCGGCCGCGACTGGGTGCGGGTCATCGCCATGAGCAACACCCCGCCGGGCAGAGGCTGCGGGCAGAGCGCGGCGTTTGCGGCCGGGTTCGCTGTCGCGCGCGGGCGGCTCATCGCGACCATGGACGCCGACCTGCAGAATGATCCGGCCGACCTGCCGGCGATGCTCGACCTGCTCGAACGCTCGGGGGCCGATGTGGTGCAGGGCGACCGAAGCCGCTCGCGGCGCGACAACTGGATGCGGCGGCGCACCAGCGCGGTTGGGCGGGTGTTCCGGCGGTTGATTCTCGGTGATCGCGTGCGCGATACGGGGTGTTCGCTGCGAGTGATGAAACGCGAAGTCGCACGTGCTCTCCCGCTGAACCTGCGCGGCATGCACCGGTTCATCCCCGTCACGGCGCGCGACCTTGGCTATCGCGTCGTCGAGATGCCGGTCGTCCATCGCCAGCGCTCGGCAGGCGAAACGAAGTACGGCAAGGCGGGGATTCTCAAGCGAGCGATCCCGGGACTGGTCGATTGTTTCGCCGTGCGCTACATGCGCTCGCGGCGCACGCCGGTCGAGGCGGTCGAACTCGCGGCTGCGGAGGCTCGCCCATGAAGCCGGGTCCGGTGGTCGCAATGGTGGCGCTGATCGCGGTCGGCGTGTGGCTCGTGTTGCAGCCGACCCTGACGCGTGAAGCCTTCGACTATGAAGTCCGTATCGGCGGCGAGCGCGTGCGCGTGGCGGTTGAAGTCGGGAGCCAGCCGGTCCGCTATCGCATCGTCGGGCCGCCGCACCTTGTGCACGAGAGCCTGACAGCGGTTGACCTGCTCAATGTGCTCGACGCACAGGCCGAGGTACTCAACCAGAAGCCCGGGCTCGAACGAACGCTGCTTGGATTCTTCAACATCACGAGTTGGACGAACTTCGCCTGGATTGCGATCGGGCTGATTGGGCAGGCGGCGTTCTTTGGCCGCATGTTTGTGCAGTGGGTTGTCAGCGAAAGGAGCGGCCAGAGTCAGGTGCCCGAGATCTTCTGGTGGTTCAGTCTGATTGGGGGGATGAGCCTGTTTACGTATTTCGTCTGGCGTGTGGATATCGTCGGCGTGATCGGGCAAAGCACGGGAATTGTCATATATGCCCGCAACCTGCGGCTGATCCACAAGCACAAGCGGAGGCTGGCCCGCGGCGGCCAATAAAGCCGGCGGATATAGAGCCTGCGGTCGGGGGCGGTGTGAAATCATCATGATGAGCGGCCGAGGGGCTGCGCAACCCCGGCCGGATCGTGTAGACTGGTGGGATGAAGATTCGACTCGACGACACGCTGCTGGAGATGGAAGCCCGATCGGTGGCCGAAGCGCTCGAACTGGGGCGGGGGGCTGCGGAAAAGCAGGGGCGGCTGATTATCGAAGTGCATGCCGATGGCTCGCCGCTGCCGGCTGCGATGCTCGATGAACCGCCGGATCATGACGCGGGCATCGGCGAACTGCGGCTGCTCTCGACCCTTCCCGGGCCGTTCATTCAGACAACGCTGCTCGACGCGGCGGATCTGCTGGGACAGGTGCGGACGGATCAGGCCGAAGCGGTGCGTCTGTTCCAGTCGGGGCATATCGAAGAGGCGTTCGGACCGCTCCAGCGGGCCCTGACATCGTGGGCGATCGTGCGCGACGTGGTGGACAAGAGCGCGACGCTCGGGGCGATCGATCCCGAGAGCGTGCGGGTCGAAGCGGCTGACGGTGCTGTTCGCACGGGTCCAGCCCACATCGACACGCTGAGCGACAACTTGACCGAGATCAAACGGGCGCTCCAGATTCAGGATTTTTCAGCCCTGGCCGAGGTGCTGGAGATCGATATGAACCTCGAGGCCAATCAGTGGGAACGCTTCCTTCAGGCGCTGGCCGATCAGGCGGGACAGATCGGCGCGTAAGCGACGTAGTTTGATGGCCGACGTGACACGAACCAATCCGATTGATGTGCTGATGGAAAGAGCCTCGCAGGCTCTGGCCGAGACTCGGTACGTCGAGGCCGAGTCGCTGGCGGCCCGGGCACTGGTCAAGGCGCGGCGTGCCGACGATTTTGAACGCATCGCCCGCATCGCGCTGCCGCTTCAGGAAGCGCGGCGGCAACTGCGCCTGCTCGCAGCCGAGGCCGGGCCTGTGCGTCTGGTCACGGCACCGGCCGATGTGCCCGATCCGATCGCGCCGGGGTTCTATCTGGTCCAGCCGCCGCTGATTGGTCTGGATGCCCGCACGCTCGGCGAGGCGGGATTGCGACGCGGCGTGGCGGTCGTGGCTCTGGCCCGCGAACCGCTGACTCGAGATGGTTTGTGGCCCATCGTTGCGGTCAGTGAGATCAGTTGCCGCTGCAAGGTACTGCCGCCCGTGCCGCTCGAACGCGTCGAGAGTCGGATGTCAAAGGACGAGTTCAGCGGCCCGATCCCGGTTGCGTGGTTTGAATCGACGTACGAAACGCTCGGCGACAGTGCCATCGCTGCGATCGACACCGGCGAGCCACCGGCGTGGCGCGTCGATGACTGCCTCGAACGCCTCGATGCTCTGCCATTCCACGAAAAACTGCATCAGGTTCTGGCTGCCACTGCCCGCGAAGCCATCGGCCAGCCAACACCCGAAACGCCTCGAAGGCGGCCGCAGATCCGCGATCCGTATTCATTCTGACGCATCGCTACCCAGCGGCTCGCGATTGCATCGGCCGAGCCTCTTGACACGCCTGATATACTCAGTGGCGGAGGCCCGTTGCGCTTGCTCGATCATCTCTCCAGTCATGACACGCATCACTGCCACCGCATCGTCGACGAGTGCCGCGAGCTTGGAGCAGACACCGACGGTTGGCGCGTTCGACTCATCGAAAGTCTGCGGACGCTGGTCGGGGCGCGTGTGATCATCATGGCCGAACTGGTGAATCTCGGGCCAGCGGCCGATGGTCCCATGCGCTCGCTTGCGACGCACCGCATCGGCTGGGCAGACCAGCAGTCCGAATCCCGATGGCGTGAGTACTCGCAGTCCGTGCCCGTTGAACACACGCCCGAGTATCCGTATATCAACCGGTTCACCGGCCAGGGGCTGACACTCTCGCGTGACGAGATCTGGGGCCGCACGTCGTGGTATCGCTCGCGGACCTTCAACGAGGTCCATCGGGCGTGCGGCATCGACGACTATGTCATGAGCGTGCGCGCGACCGACATTCCCGGAAGGTCCGTCTCGATCTGGATCCACCGCGAGGTCGGCGATGTCGGGTTCACGCCGCGCGACCGCGCCATCATCGGGCTGGTGCATGACGAGGTCGGGCGTGCGTTCGGATCCTTTCTTGCCAGAGCCGATGAGCCGCGACTTGCCACACTCACCCAGCGCCAAAGGCAGGTTCTGTCCCGGTTGCTGCGCGGCGACGCCGAGAAACAGATCGCCTACGAGCTCGATCTGAGTCGCGCGACCGTCCATGACCATGTGCTGGCCCTGCACCGGCACTTTGGTGTATCGAGTCGTGGCGAACTGCTCAGCCGTTTCATCGGCCGCGCCCGGCCCGCGCTGAACACCGAACATCTCTGATCGCGTCGCTCCCCCCAGCCAGCGTGCCACAGCGACCCCACCAAAGAGTGGTGCCTGTGATTCCTGTTCACAGGCGAAGATGTTGGTGTCGAGCGAGCAACGTGCTTCGCGGCGACTTCAAGCAGCATCATCCACAGGAGACGTTTCATGAAGCGCATTACACTCGGCCTGCTCGCGATCAGCGGTCTGGCCACCGGGGCATCGGCCGAAGAACTCATTGTCACCGGCCTGTCAGGACTTGTTCAAACCATCGATCTGGACACCGGTGTTGTCGGGCATCGCGGCGTCTGCACCGGCGCGGTGCAGTCGATGGCGGTGGCCGACGGCACCCTCTATCTCGGCGGGCTGCTCGACGACGTGTATGTCTTTGATCTGGCGACCAACCAGGTCACCGGCACGTTCACGATTCCGGGCCAGGCGCACGCCATGGCGTGGACCGGCGCACAACTGCTCATCGCCAACACGGGCAGCACGATCATCACGATCGACCCGGCCGATCACTCTGTCATCGAGACGCGATCTGTCCCGACCGGCGACATCAGCGCGATCGGCATCGACGCCGGGGGCCTGTTCGTCGGTGGACAAAACTCGCTGGCCCTGCGGTCGCCGGTGGGCATGAACGACTTCCAGTTCTTTGCCGCGTGCGGTTCGATGATCAACGCCATGGCCTTCGGGCCCCAGCGCATGTATCTGGCGGGCACGACGTTCTTCAGCGAGGACGCCGGCACCGTCTACACCTTTGACAAGTTCGTCGGCGGGGTCAGTTACACTGCGACGTTCCCTGTGCCCAACGACGCTGCAGCGATCCTGGCTCATCGCGGGCTGCTGTACGTCGGCGGCAGTGACGGGCTCGTCCACGAGATGCACGCAGGCACCGGCCAGATCCTTCGCACGTTTGATCTCATGGTTCCGGTGCGCGGCATCGCGCCCGCGCAGGGTCTTGTCTCGTGTCCGGCCGATTACGACATCTCGGGCGATCTGAACTTCTTCGATGTCGCGTTGTTTCTCAATCTCTTCTCGGCCCAGCTGCCCGCAGCCGACACCAACGGCGACGGCCTGTTCGACTTCTTTGATGTCGCCCGCTTCCTGGACATGTTCAACGCCGGTTGCCCCTGATACATGCAACTGGCCACCCCACTGCTCCGTCGCCCCCCAGTGACGGCGGAGCGGCTTTGTGACTTGAAGCTTCACGCTCGGCTGGCGCGGCCCGGCGGGTACCGCACGTCGTATCGAACCTGCATTACTCCCACGCGACTAGTTCTTACTCGCTTCGGCGAGGTGAGTCAGCGTTTTGCGAATCATCGACCGCGCCGACACGGCATTCTCGACCGTATTGATTCCTCTCGCGTCTAGCCCCGCCAGCACCTCCAGACACTCGCTGGCCAACAAATGAGCACGCGATGTATCGCCCCACTGCAGTGCCATATCCGCACCAAGGCTCAGCGTGAAGGCGAGCAGGCCTTCGGCAAAGGCGTTTCCAGGCTGAAGACGACTGTGCTGGCGCGTTCGTTCAAGCATGTCGTCAAGCTGGAACCTGGCCTGATCAGTCCGGTTGGCAGTCGTGTCAAGCCGGAGTTGATTGCGCCCGACAAGCACCAGATGCTCGACGAAGGCCGAGCGATCGGGCTGCAGATGAACGAGTTGGTCGGCCAACTCCATTGCTGCTCTGGTATGCATCGCGCATGCCGCAAAGTCCCTGGTCTGTCGGTAGTGGTTGGCCAAACGGTAGTGTGCCGACGAAAGATTGTACTTGCTCAGAATCCGACCGGGTGAATCGTTGAACAATGCCTCGGCCAGATGGAGTCGCTCGATGAGCCAGGCTTCCATCTCGGCCCAGTGCTCGGGCTGTTCGTACCGCAGCCTGAGCCGTTCGTAACTCCAGCACAGATCATCGCGCACTCCTATGTGCGATGGATCCATCTCCAGCAGTTGCCTCTGAATGAGCATCGCCGCGTCGTAGGTCGCCAGATACTCCTGGCCTTCAAACAGCACCCGCTGCATGTCGCCCATGCGTACCACCGATTCGGCGTAGCGTCGCCCGAGTTCGATGTTGCGCGGGTCACGGCGGTGGAGAGCCTCGTAGAGCGCCATCGAGCGACCAAACTCGCCCATCGCATCTGCCAGATCACCGTCGAGGTAGCGCAAGTCTCCGCGCTCGCGCAGCAAGCGTGCCAGAGCGGCCTGCAGATCATGGTTGTCCGGATCCGCTGGCAGCAGCCTCTGGACGCGTTCCATGAGCAGTTCGACCATGGCTGCCCTCGATTCGGCTGTCCCGCTGAGCACGCTCAGGCGGTCGAGCGTCTCGACGATGAGCGAGGCGATCAGTTCGCGCTGGTCCTGCACCTCGCGCGCCAGTCGGCTCCGCGAGGCCACGATGTTGATCACCAGTATCACCAGCAATGCGGCGCACGCCAGCGACACCAACGACGCCATCGGATGGCGCCGGGCCAGCAACTGCGCGTGATAGGCTGCGTTGTTCTTGCGTGCCGTCACCGGCATGCCGGTCAGGACGCGTTCGAGATCGTCGGCCATGTGCTGGGCCGAGGCATAGCGGCGGGCCGGATCCGGGTCTGTCGCGCGTGCCATGATGGCTTCGAGATCGTGCTCGCGTCCGCCGCAGGCTCTGAGTCGCACGTCCACCGGCGCTGCTGCCGCCTTGGCCATCTGGCGCAGACTCGTGCGGGCCCGCGCGGGGGCGCCGGTCAGTACTTCAGAGAGCACCAGCCCCAGTGCATACACGTCCGAGCGCGCGTCTACATCCTGATCGTCGATCTGTTCGGGCGACATGTACCCCAGCGTCCCGACCACCAGTCCCGCTTCGGTCAGTTCGCTCCTGGCGCTGCCCGCCCCGACCAGTCTGGCCACGCCGAAGTCGATGACGGTGGCCCGCGACCGGCCGTGATCGTCACTCGACACCAGGATGTTCGAGGGCTTGAGGTCGCGATGTATGATTCCTCGCTGATGGGCGTGATGCACGCCTTCGGCCGCCTGCCGCACGAGATCCACGCGCCGGCTCCAGTCGAGCCTGCCTTCGAGTGCCGCCGTCGTGATGAGCTTGCCCTCGACCAGAGCGCAGGCGGCCCACCATCTCCCGTCGCTCAGTCGTCCGCTGTCGTACACCTGTGCCACCGCGGGGTGACTCATCGACGCCATCACGCTCACCTCGCGCATGAAACGCCGGGCGTCGCGCGGCGAACCGGCAGATCGCATCACCTTGATCGCCACGTCGCGCTCGAGCGGAGCGGGTGAGCGCCCGCGATAGACGATGCCCGTGCCTCCTTGTCCCAGCACGCCCGTGATCGCGTACTGCCCGATGACCTCGGGCATAGGCGGATTTGGCTCGGGCTCATCGCCAGACAAAACTCTGCTGACCCATGTTCCCGTGCGCGCATCGAGAAACCCCTCGCGGTCGATCACTTCGGCTTCGTCGAGCAGGCTCTTGACCTGGGCCTGGAGCACCGCGTCGCCGCAGGACAGTTCGTCGAGCAGCCGGGCGCGATCGGCGGGCGGGGCTTCGAAGACCTGCCCGAAGATGGTGCAGACGCGATCGGTGCACACGAGTTCTTCGATTTCGGGACTATTCGCGGCCACGGCATCGCCGCTCTCCTCGGTCGCGTGGGGCTGGCCCAACCTGTCGTCTGCCTGTGGCCGCATCGCCTGATCCGTCTCCTGCTATGCGCTCTGGGTGTGTGTCTCGTCGGGTCCGACGCCCGCCGCGCCCATCAGTCGCCGCAACAGCACGCGCGCCAGCGTCCAGTCCTTGCGCACGTTCCGCTCGGTCATGCCCATCTGCACTGCGATCTGGGCCGCGCTCAGGCCGCCGAAAAACTTGAGTTCCACGATGCGGGCCAGGTCCGGCTTCCTGGCCGCGAGTCGCTCAAGTGCCTCGTGCAGGGCTTCGATTTCTCTCGGGGAATCGAACTGGGGAATCTCATCGAGTTCCGCCGGCACGCGCACCATCCCTCCGCCTCGTCGAGTCGCACGTCGCGAGCGGGCGTGATCCACCAATATGTTCCGCACCACCGTCGCCGCCAGAGACCGAAACTCGGCCTCGGTGCGATACTCGGCTCCCGGAGTACGCATCAGTCGCAGCCAGGCTTCGGACACCAGGGCTGTTGGTTGCAGGGTGTGGCCTGCTCGTTCCAAGGCGAACTGCGCCACCGCGATGGTGTGTAACTGTTCAGCTAGGCTCCGGACTGCCGCGGCCGCGTCGGTCATAAACCCAGCGGGTGAGGGTAAAGTGTCAGCCGTGTGATCGGGCGGGTCCATCGTATGGAGTCTACCAGCAATTCTCCCTACGAGTTTCGCTAATTCGGTTGATTCTCTACAAAATTCCACCCATTTTTCCCATCTCCCGCCGACGTAAATACCCGGAACGACAGCGTAAATTCCCTTGCAATGCGAACTTGAGGCCTCTATGCTGCCTCCCGCGGTCGCAGCGAAGTCGGCAAATTGACCCGCAGCGGCGTCCGTCGCCGGGGGGTAGGGAAAGATGCTCATGGTGCAGTGTGGCAAGCGGCGAAGCGTCGCCTGGGTCATTGCGGCGTCGACGTTCGGGCTGCTTGTGCCCGCAGTCGCGGCGCAGGATGAGCGGGCCCTGATGCTCGACCTGGGTCTGCACTCGGCCTCGGACGCTTCGATTCTGGGCGGCATCGTCGTTGGCCAGCAGTACACCGAGCAGAACCAGTGGCGGGCTGTGCGCTGGACGGCGCCGGGCACAATCGAGAATCTGGGCACCCTTGGCGGAGTGAGTTCCTTCGGGCGCGGGGTGTCGGCACTGGGCGATGTGGTGGTCGGGCAGTCGTACAACGCAGACAACCGCTGGCGGGCGTTTCGATGGGTTGCTCCAGGCCCGATGGTCGAACTGGCTCCGCTGGACGGGGTCCGGTCCGAGGCGTTTGCCGTCAGTGACGATGGGCTGGTGACGGTCGGCTGGGCCGAAGTGCCCGGCGGCTGGCGGAAGGCGGCCCGCTGGGTTGGCAACGGACTTCCTGAGAATCTCACCGGCAATGCCGACAGCGAGGGCTACGGCGTCAACGCCGACGGGTCGGTGGTTGTCGGCATCATCCGCACGGGTGCCAGTTCATACCGCCCCTTTGTCTGGTCGCAACCGACCGGAGTCACGATCCTGCCCAGTTTCGGCGGGCAGATCGGCTCGGCACAGGCTGTGAGTGCCGACGGCACGGTGGTCGCGGGCATGGCGGGCGATGCGAACCAGAACCTGCTCGCCTTTCGCTGGACGGCCGAGCATGGAATGCTCGCGCTGGGCACGCTGGGCGGGACCAGTTCGGCCGCGACGGGCATCTCGGCCGATGGATCCGTGATCGTCGGCTGGTCGCGCGACAGCCAGAACCGCAAGCGGGCTTTCCGCTGGGACGCGATCGCGGGCATGGTGGACATCGGGACGCTGGGCGGCAACGAGGCCGAGGCCACGGGCATCTCGACGAACGGCCAGTACATCGTGGGCAACGCTCAGAACGCGCAAGGCCAGTGGCGAGCCTTCCGCTTTGGGCCTGGCGGTCCGCCGCCCCCGCCGCCCGAGTGTCCGGCGGACCTCAACGCCGACGGAGTGCTCGACTTCTTTGATGTGCAGTTGTTCCTGAGCCTGTTTGCGGCTCAAGATGCCCGGGCCGATTTCACGGCTGACGGGTTCTTCAACTTCTTTGACGTGCAGGCATTCCTTGCAGCCTTCAGCGAGGGCTGCCCCTAAGGCGAGGCGGCCGCGGGCAAGTGCCTTGCGACCAAGATATTGCGGCAAGTGCCCCAACCTGCACGGTGCGCATTTTGTCCGACAGTTCGGTACCCGCCGGAGGCCAGCTGCGCTCACGAAGAACTGGTGGTCAATGCCGCACCGCCCGACCCGGCTCAGACCCCGTACACCGCACTCTCGCCCAACTCCTCGGCGATGCGGATCAGCTGGTTGTACTTGGCATTCCGGTCGCTGCGGCACGGAGCACCCGTCTTAATTTGCCCGCAGTTGGTCGCCACCGCGATATCGGCGATGGTGCTGTCCTCGGTCTCGCCCGAGCGGTGGCTGAGCACACACGCGTAGCCGTGGCGGGTGGCGAAGTTCACCGTCTCGAAGGTCTCGCTCAGCGTGCCGATCTGGTTGACCTTGACAAGAACCGCGTTGGCACACGCTTCAACCACGCCGCGCTCGACGAACATGCGGTTGGTCACGAACAGATCATCGCCGACGAGCTGAATCCGGTCGCCGAGCCGCGCGGTGAGTTTGGCCCATCCTTCCCAGTCGTTCTCGGCCAGGCCGTCCTCGATTGACGCGATCGGATACTTGTCGCACCAGTCGGCCCACAGGCTGATGATGTCGTCGGTGGACAGGATCTCTCCGGAAGACTTGAACATTTTGTAGCCGCTCTTGCCCGCCTCGGCCGCGTGGTTGTAGCATTCGCTCATGGCCGGGTCGAGCGCCACGAAGATCTCCTCGCCCCACTTGTAGCCGGCCTTGGCGACCGCTTCTTCGATGATCCGAAGTGCGTCCTCATTGGTGGCCAGGTTGGGGGCAAAGCCGCCCTCGTCACCGACGGCCGTCGAGAGTTTGCGTTTCTTGAGCACTGTTTTGAGCGTGTGGTAGATCTCGACGCCCGCCCGCATCCCTTCGCCGAAGGTCTCGAAGCCGATCGGCTGAATCATGAACTCCTGAAAATCGACGGTGTTGTCGGCGTGCGCGCCGCCGTTGAGGATGTTCATCATCGGCACGGGGAGCGTGCGGGCGCTGGTGCCGCCCAGATAGCGGTAGAGCGGAAGGCCCGATGCCTCGGCCGCGGCCTTTGCCACCGCCATTGAGACGCCGAGAATAGCGTTTGCCCCGAGGCTGCTTTTGTTGGTCGTCGCGTCGAGTTCGAGCATCGCCGCGTCGATCCCTTCCTGATCGCGGGCATCAAGACCCTCGATCGCCGGAGCAATGCGTTCGATCACGTTGTCGACCGCCTGCGTGACGCCTTTTCCCATCCAAGCTTCGCCGCCATCGCGGAGTTCGACAGCCTCGTGCTCGCCGGTGCTGGCGCCGCTGGGCACGGCCGCGCGGGCGATGACGCCTCCATCGAGAGCAACTTCAACTTCGACAGTGGGGTTGCCCCGGCTGTCGAGAATCTGGCGGGCGAAGACAAGGTCGATGTCGAACATCGGGGTTTCTCCTGAGCAAAGTGTGCTGGTTTCGTCGGTTCACGCAAGGATAGCGCGGTCGCCGAGCCGAACTGCCCGCACGGGCGATGCAGGGCGTGTATCCTTTGCAGATATGGCTCCCGATCTGACCAGGGAAGAGTTTGCGGACGGCATCGAAACGCTGCACCGGCGTCTGAGCGCGATGGGCCAGTTGGCGCTGGGGCTGGTCGAAGACGCGCTGGTGGCGTTTTACGCCTGTGATGCACAGGCCGCCAGAGCGGCCATGACCGCCGATGACGAGATCGACCGGATCGATGTCGAGATTGAGCAGCACGCCGTCGAACTGCTCACCGCGGCCGCGGCAACCTGCATCACCGTCGCGCCCGCGACGATCCGCCAGCTGCTGACCGTGGTCAAAGTCAACAACGAAGTCGAGCGGATCGCCGACGCCGGGGGCGAAATTGCCGCATTGGCGGCGGTCGCCGATGCGGGCCAGCGCGACCTGCCCGCGACGACGCGCGTGATGACCAACAGCGTGGTCGGACTCATGCGCGACGCGATGCGGGCCTTTGCACGCCAGGACGCGGATGTGGCGCGGGTGGTGCTGGCCAGCGAGCATGTGGTCGAGGGTTTCAAGGCCCGGATCCTGCGCACGGCCGAACAGCGCGTGGCCGCAGGGGCCATGAGCGTCGATGCCGCCTTCAACTTGCAGGAACTCGTCAGCCACTGCATGTTCATCGCAGACCACTGCACCAACATCGCCGAACAGGTGATCTACATGCAGACCGGGCTGATCGTCAGGCACACGGATGAGCAATGGGTCGAGCGCCCCAGCGCCGAGGAGCCGTAAGTGAGCGGGCCTTGCGTGATCGGGCTGGACTTTGGCACTTCCAGCGCCCGGGCCATCGTGGCCCGCATCAGCGATGGCGCGATCATCGCGTCGGCCACCTTCGACTACCCGAGCGGCACGGCAGGAGTCATCACCAGCGCAACCGATGCGAACCTGGCGCGCCAGCACCCGGGCGACTATCTGGCCGCGATCGACGCTCTGCTCGGGCAGGTCGCGTGCAAGGCCGCGGCCTCGATCGACATCGCCAGCATCGTGGGCATCGGCGTCGATGCCACCGCCTCGACCCCGATCCCGGTGGACGCTGCCCTGCGGCCGCTGGCGCTGGACGCGGCTTTTGCGGGCGATCCTGACGCGCTGGCACACCTGTGGAAGGATCACACCGCCCATGCCGAGGCGGTCCAGATCACCGCCGAACTGACGCGAAGCGCCCCCGCTCATCTGGCCCGCTGCGGCATGACGTACTCGAGCGAGTGGTTCTGGTCCAAGATCCTGCGTGTCGCGCGCACGAACCAGCGCGTGGCGCGCGCGGCTGCAACCTGGGTCGAACAGAGCGACTACATCCCGGCGGTGCTCGCGGGTCTGAGCGACGCGGCCACGATGCCCCGCAACGTGTGCGCCGCCGGACACAAGGCGCTCTACGCGGCGGATCTGGGCGGCTATCCGCCCGTTGCCGTGCTCGAACGCCTGCACCCGGCCCTCGCGGGCGTGCGTGAGTCGTGCGCGGTGCCGGCGGTGACGAGCACAACGCCTATTGGCACGCTGACCGCCCCACTCGCGGCCCGTTGCGGGCTTTCGCCGCGCGTCGTCATTGCGGCTGGAGGTATCGACGCACACCTGGGAGCAATCGGCTCGGGCGTGCGCGCGGGCAGCATGGTCAAGATCATGGGCACAAGCACCTGCGACATCCTCATCGCCGAAGCGGGATCGTCGCTCGACATTCCTGGCGTGTGCGGCGTTGTCGATGGGTCGGTTGTGCCCGGCTGCCTCGGGATCGAAGCTGGACAGAGCGCGGTTGGTGATCTCTTCGACTGGTTCGTGCGCCACGTCGCGCGCAGCGGGAGCGACGCTGCTGCGATCGCCCGGACGCATGAGGAGCTCACGCGCGAGGCTGCACGTCTGGCCCCCGGCGCAAGCGGGCTGGTCGCCCTCGACTGGAACAACGGGAATCGGTGCGTGCTGGTCGATCCGCTTTTGAGCGGAGTGCTGATCGGCCAGACCCTGCACACCACCGCGGCCGAGATCTACCGTGCCCTGATCGAGGCCACCGCCTTTGGCGCGCGCACCATCATCGACCGTCTGGCCGAGCAGGGCACAGCGCTCGACACCATCATCGTCTGCGGCGGCATCGCCGAGAAGAACCCGCTGGCCATGCAGATCTACGCCGACGCCATCGGACGCCCGATGCATGTGGCCGAGTCTTCACAGGCCTGTGCGCTGGGCGGAGCGATCTGCGCCGCCGTCGCCGCGGGTGCTCACCCCGACATGCCTGCCGCCATCGCCGCCATGACACGCCCGCCCAGCCGCGTGCTGGTACCCAACCCCGCCGCAACGCGCGTGTACGACGAACTCTTCGCGGTGTACTCGGCCCTGCACGATGCCTTCGGTCGCGGGCACAGCGCCATGGACCTGCGCACGGCGATGAAGCAACTCATCGCGATCAGCCGTCAGGCCCGCGCAGCCGGCATGCCCAGTTGAATGAGCAGAACCGGCCCCGCTGCGCAAGCGCTTCACGCTGTGAACATGACCCTACCCGCTACCAGCACAGAACGGATCCATCGATCATCCCAACTGTAAAGCAGCGTGCCCAGCGGGTCGGGACTCGTCAACCACGCGCGATCTGGACGGACCACAACCACATCCGCGTCGACCCCGGTCGTGAGTGTTCCGCAACCATGCCATCCCAGCGCCGCAGCGCTGCCCGCAGTGATCGCATGAAACGCCTGCGCAGCCGTCGGTGCCTCATCGCCACGCGCACGGGCCGACTCGATCATCGCCCGGGCCACGCGCACCATGCTCCGGTCCGGGCCGCCCGCGATATCGCTCCCGAGCGCGACCGGAATGCCGGCCGTTGCCAGCCCCGCGCGATCCATAATGCCGGCTTCGAGAAACCGATTCGCGGTCGGGCAGTGGGCTGCGCATGAACCGCGGGACTCGATGAGCGCTGCATCGGCAGGCGCAAGGTGAATCGTGTGTGCCAGGATCGTCCGCGGGGTGAGCAGGCCCACGTCGTCGTAGACCTGCGTATACGAACGCCCCGGGAACAGCGACTCGACCAGCGCCACCTCGGCGTGGGTCTCGGCCAGATGAGTCTGGATCGTCCACCCTCGCCGGGCTGCAAGTTGGGCCGCGTCACGCATCAGTTCGGGCGTGCACGCCACCGCGAACCGAGGCGTCACCGCCGGTTCGAGCCGCCCGACGCGCTCGAACCGCGCCAGTTCGGCCAGTTGCACCTCGCGCGGCAGGCACAACTCGGGGGGTGCGTTGCGGTCCATCAGCGAAGGCCCCAGCACCCCGCGCACTCCCAAGGCCGCTGCGGCCTCCATTGCTGCCCGCGCACCGGCTGGGTGCACGCTGGCATACGCCGCCATCGCCGTCGTGCCAAACGAAATCAGTCCGCGCACCGCCCGCTGGGCCATCGCTGCGGCGTAGTCCGTATCCGCCCACAACGCCTCGGCCGGGAAGATCACACACTCGAGCCACTCAAGCAGTTCGAGACCCGCGATACCAATCGCGTCGTACTGCGGCAGGTGTACATGCGCATCGACAAACCCTGGCATGATGATGAAGTCATCTCCACCCAGATCCGCTGCTGCCGGTGCTTCGCCCGCCCCCATCTGCACAATCAGCCTATCGCGCGCCAGCAGCCAGCCTCTCTCGAGCCGGCTGGTTGATCCATCATGCACGAGAAGATGTCCGGCGATGAGCATTGTCTGGTTGTCCTTGCTTTGGACCACATCAAACTGCCAAGCAGCCAGCGCTCAGCTCCACACGACAAGTACCGAGCAGAACGCGAGCACACTCAACACGACACAAACTGCTTGAATCACTCGGCCAGTGTAGACGCGGGCACTTAACCGGGATTGACAACGACCACATCCGCGCTCGCTCGCCATCGCTCCGAAACGTGCGCGAATGTCGGCTCCGCAACCCCCTCGAAAAACTGCCTGGCCCGCTCGATCCCCCATCCCCGCTCGCCCGCCCTTTCGATAGCCTCCCACCGCCGCCAGCGTTGATCGGCGGGTGCCTCGACGTAGACCGCCACATCAAGCATCTGTCGGACCCGTGGATCGAACGCATGAATCCCCTCGCAGACAATCAACATCGCTGGCTCAATCCGCCGCGTGGCCACGCGTCGATGTTCTTTGAAACACCAGACCGGGGATTCGACCGTCATGCCAAGTCGTAACTGTGCGAGATGGGTTGCGAGCGCGTCAAGATCCGCGTGCTTTGGGTCGTCCCGTTCATGCTCAGGAAGGTCGGAGTAGTCAGGCAGATAGTCATCAGTTGCAACGATGATGCCAGCGGGCCTGGTCAACTCGCGCGCGAGGGTGGACTTGCCCGCCCCGACCGGGCCGGTGATACCGACGATCTGGCGGGGAGAGCCCGAACGCGACGCCACGAGGTCCCGGATCAAATCCGGAGCCTTTTCCATGGGGATCATGTGTGGCCAGTGCACATCTTCCACTGCCTCAACCATATGCTGATGTTTTGCTGTACCATGCACTGTCAAAGGAGGCATGCGTGCCCAACGTGCAGGGGTTCATCGGGATTGGTGTGCTGATCGCGATCGCGTGGATGCTCGGGCCGCGCAGGAAATCGCTCGATTGGAAACTTATCGCTGGGGGCTTGTCGCTCCAGGTCGCTGCCGCGTTGCTCATGCTGCGCGTGCCGATTACCGCCGACGCCATGCAGTACCTCGCCTTCGGCATTGCCGGTGTCATTGGACGCGCGGACGCAGGCATTTCGTTTGTCTTCGGTTCGCTGGGTGATACGTCCGGCTCATGGGGATTCATCTTTGCGGTCCGCGTGCTTTCGATCATCATTTTCTTTGCCTCGCTGATGGGAGTGCTGTATTACCTGGGCGTGATGCCTCGCGTTATTGCTGCGTTTGCATGGGTGCTTCGTCGCACACTCGGCGTCACGGGGGCCGAAGCCACCGCCATGGCGTCCAACGTCTTCGTAGGACAAACCGAAGCCCCGTTGTGCATCAAGCCACTGTTGGACACAATGACCCGCGCCCAACTCATGACGCTCATGGTCGGTGGTTTCGCGACGATCGCAGGCAGCGTGCTCGCCGGGTTCGTCATGTTTCTGGCCCCCGCTGCAGCCGCCGACGCCGATCAAGCCACGCAGGCTGCCGCAGCAGCAGTACGGGCCGAGTGGATTCGACATCTGCTGACTGCAAGCGTCATGTCCGCTCCCGCTGCATTCGTGATGGCAAGGCTGCTCGTGCCTGAAACCGACACGCCGCCCGATGAGCACGTTGCCGCACTCAAGCCACTCGATCCACCGGCCAACCTCTTCGACGCTGCAGCGATCGGCGCGACCGATGGCCTGCGCCTCGCGCTCAACGTTGCCGCCATGCTCATCGCATTCGTCTCGCTCATCGCTCTCATTGATTGGCCTTTGCGCGCACTGGGAGAATGGGCCCCGATCGCGCAGGCGCTCGATGCTCGCGGCGTCGATGAACTGAGTATGAAGGTTATTTTCGGCTGGCTTCTGGCGCCACTGGCCTGGACAATGGGCGTGCCCTGGGCTGAATGCACATTCTTCGGCTCGCTGCTGGGCGAGAAGATCGTGGTGACAGAGTTCATCGCTTACCTCAGTCTTGCTAGCGATATCAATACCGAATCACCCGTGCTCAGCCCTCGTTCGGCACGCATGGCGGCCTATGCACTGTGCGGGTTTGCCAACTTCGCTTCAATCGGAATCCAGATCGGAGGCCTGAGCGCACTGGCCCCCGGACGCCGTCGCGACTTTGTACAGCTGGCTCTTCGCGCCATGATCGGCGGAGCGATGGCATCATGGATGACGGCTTGCATTGTCGGAGTCATGCTGTGAACACATCCGGGCCCGAACACACTCAACACGCCTCACTCCAGCCTGGTATAACTCTGTCCTGGGCTGGCAAGCGGGCACCCGACATTTCTGCCGTACTCGCTCGCACGCAATCGCAATCGCTCGAAGTGAGTTCGCGATCAGACGCTGCCTCATCCAACATTCTCGTGCGTGGTGAGTGTCTTGCAGTCGCGTGCACACTTCTCGAAGACTTTCGTGGCCGCATCAAACTGATCTACCTCGACCCGCCTTATGCCGTAGGAATGGACTTTGACGCTGCCCTGCGCACCGAGCAACGCCCAGAGCCGATATTCGCATACAGCGACCGCTGGCCGACGCTCGACGCCTATATCCAGTTTCTCTACGAGCGGTTCATCGTTTGTCGCGAACTTCTCTCTGAAGATGGCTCAATTTACGTTCATGTCGATCAACGCACGAGCCATTGGGTGCGATGCATTCTGCAAGAAATCTTCGGCCGCGAATATGATCGCGGCGCGATCGTCTGGAGCCTCGGCAACGGTGCCAAGAGTCGCAGCGCCTGGAGTTGCGTGCACAACGACATTCTCTGTTTCTCGAAGGGTGCTGACTTCACCTTCCGCCACGATCACCCCGCACTGCGCGAGCCCTACGCGCAGACCAGCATCAAATCGCACTTCCGCAAACGCGACGATCAAGGCAGGCACTTTCGTACACGCCAGATCAACGGGCGCTCCTACCACTACTACGCCGATCAGGGCCGACTCGTCGGCTCGGTCTGGAATGACTGCCCCGCCATGCTCTCGCGGTCCCCGATCCTCGACGAATCAACCGGATACCCAACCCAAAAGCCAGAGAAACTCCTCGAGCGCATTGTCGAAGCATCGAGTGAGCCGGGCGATCTCGTCGCCGATTTCTTCTGTGGCAGCGGCACCACGGCTGTCGTCGCCCAGCGCCTGGCTCGCAGGACAATCGCAGCCGACCTCGGCGCGCGCGCCATTGAAACCACAGCGCACCGCATGCTTTCAGAGCCCAATGCTGCATCGATTCAGGTCCGTGAAGTCCACTCGGAAGTTTGTGCCAATGCGTGCTCACTTGCTGCCTTGTTCGCACCCAACGCAACATGGGACGAATCCATAACTGCGGCCATCGCTGAGACAGGCGACCATCGCATCATCGTTTGCCCAGCAGGAACCCCCCCTTTACGCGAGACTCTCGAACACGCATCTCTATACGCGCCTTCGCGCACACGCTGTACACTTCTCGCAACGCACTTTGATCGTGCCAACTTCGGCTCAACGACCGACGATTGCTTGATTCAGTGCCTCGCTTATCTCCCGGAAAGTGCAACCGCAGCATCGACACGCAGTCTGGTCTTCGCCGGGTCGCCACAACTGCACACTTCAGTGCATGACAACACGCTCAAAGTCCGCTATACACGGCCGATCTATCGCTTCAATACAACTCAGGCTCGCTTTGTCCACATTTGCGACGAAACCCGCGTTCTGCGATGGTTCGCCCATTATGCAGACTCGGATTGTACAGACGAACCTCCATTCGCTTCTGGCCTCAACCCCGGCGATTCAATTCACCTTCCCCTTTCTACTTCTCTCACTTCGCCCGCGCTTCTCACGATCATCGATGGGTGCGCCTTTCGCCATCGCACATTCATCTCATCACTTTGTCATGCATCACACGATAGTAAAATGGAACCGTTTGCGACTTCTCCCCAACCATCAGTTCAGGATCGCACACCATGAACAACTGGCCCTTTGAGCGCAAAGCCGTGATCGGCATGGTCCATGTTGGCGCACTCCCTGGCACCCCAAAGAGTCGCATGTCTGTCTCAGCCCTCGCTGCAGACGCCGCACGCGAAGCCGCCGCGATCGAATCCGCTGGCCTCGACGCCGTCATGATCGAGAACATGCACGATTGCCCATATGTTCATGGCGAAGCGCTCGGGCCCGAGATCACCTCCGCAATGACCAAAATCGGTCAGGCCGTCCGCGATGCGATCTCGCTCCCGCTTGGCGTCCAAATCCTCAGTGGCGGCAATCGTCACGCTCTGGCCGTCGCTCTGGCCATCGACGCGCAGTTCATCCGCTGCGAGAACTTCGTCTTCAGCCACATCGCCGATGAAGGTCTCCTCGCAGAAGCCGAAGCCGGACCACTTCTGCGATATCGTCGCAACATTGGTGCCGATCACATCGCGATCTATTGCGACATCAAGAAAAAACACGCCTCTCACGCAATCACAGCCGATCTCGATCTCGCGCAGTGCGTCAATGCTGCCGAATTCTTTGGTGCCGATGGCATCATCGTCACAGGCTCCGCAACAGGCCTGCCGACTTCGATCGACGACGTTTCGGCTGCAAGGTCTGCAACCACGCTCCCAATTCTCGTCGGCAGCGGCACGACCCCAAACAACGTCCTCGACATGCTCGCGCACGCCGACGCAGTCATCGTTGGTTCTTCTATCAAACACGAAGGCATCTGGAGCAACCCCGTGGACCCACGCCGCTGCGAACAACTCGTTCGGAGTGCACGCACACCGCGCGGAGGCTAAGGCACCGCTCCGCACGCGACATCATCCATCGGGTTTAAGGACAACCTGCGCTGAACGCTGCGAGGAACAACGAAACATCGAAGAAGTTGAACTCTCCATCGCCATTCAGGTCTGCCCGCGCGACCCCGCCTGAGAAGTCACCCAGGAACAACGACACGTCGAAGAAGTTTAACTCGCCATCGTTGTTCCAGTCCGCCAGACACTCGACCACCTCGGCCAGCGGCAGGATGAAGTCGATGATCACCGGCCTGTGATCCGATGCAACGCCGCTCGTCGAAAGTGGCTGAATCGGAAACGTACGCACTGGTACCGGCAACTTGTCAATCGTCATGCCCGTGGTAAACGACGCAAACGTGAACTGTCGTCGTGCTGTCGCGATGCTGTCCTGCCAGATCAGGTAGTCAAGCTTGTTTGATGCACTGAACGTTCCTGTCTCGCCACTGATCGGGTGCTGCGCCGAGTCATACGTCGAATCCGAACGGTCGCGGTCGGTCCCATCCGTTCCGCCCGTGACAGCAGCCCGAGCGATCCACTCCGCCGGACCCTTGCGGCCATTGGTGGCCTCGTTCTCATTCAGATCGCCTCCGACAATCACCGGCGTGTTGGCGTCAAGCACCGCTGGTGTCGATGCAGGAAACGCGATCTTGTTGTTCGGATCCGATACTCCCGTTCCTGCGCCATTGAAAAAGTAATCAATGAAATACGCAATATTCTGCGAAGCGCGAAGACGATCGGCAAGGTCCGACGATGCGCCGCCGCTCTTGAGATGCATATTGCCCACCACCACATCGCCGGCATACACGCCATCGGGCAGGTCGATCTCGACATGCATGAAGTCGCGAATACCCCCATTGCCACCATTCTGGTATGCGTCCGGTATCAGCACGAAGTTCGAGAATGCCGACTGCCCGTCACCATTGATGTCAGCAATCGGATACCGCGACATGATGATGTTGCGATTGAACTGATCCGTCGAGCTCGACACAAACACATACGGCAGGTCATACTTCGGCATCCATCGCTGAACATACGACGTCACCATCTGTCCACCGTTGAACGGGTCCGGTCCGCCGTACATGAACAGCCCCAGAGCCGTTGTCAGTTCGCCAACAGAATCAACGCCAGTGCCCGACCCGTTGCCGCTGCGATCTCCCGCTTCCTGAATCAGCAGCACATCGGGTTGAAGCGCCGCGACGATATGAACAATCGCATTCCAGTCGACAAACCCGTCATGCTTGCGTGGAGAAGTCGACACGATGCCATCGCGGATATTCCACGTCATGACACGCAGGTCCGTCGAGACTTCCTTTCCCCATTCACCGTTGTTCGGGTCCCACTGCGCCGATGCCCAACCCGTCATAACGCCCATGATGATCAGTGAACCGAAACCTGCTCGATGCATGATGTCCCCTCATTCGCACGCAGTGGCGGCCAGTCTCTACCACAAGCCAAGTATAAAGATCGCCCGCACCTTTCGGCGCGGGCAATCGTGAACCTTTCAAACCGATCCCTCTTTCAGCACTTGGGCCGATCAAGGACAACCGGCTGAGAACGCCTGAAGGTATGCCTGAACGTCAAAGAAGTTGAACAAGCAATCTTTGTTGATGTCTGCTGTCGGGTTCTGGGCCGAGAATGCCTGCAGGAAGGCCTGCACGTCAAAGAAGTCCAGCACCCCGTAAGGCGATGAAAAGTCTGCGATGTTGCACGGCACAGTCCCTGCCGACGTCGGGTTGCCGATGAACAGCAGCGCGTTGTACTGCTGGTCGGCACCACCCGCAAGATCGAACGTGCCGTCATCATCGACGTCGTACACGATGCTCGCCTGAAGGACCATGCCGCCATTGGTCCGCGGATCAGCATTGCTCATGCTCGAAAGCGGCAGGTTGCCCCAGGTGTGGCTTGAGCCGTTACCGCTGAAGATCGTGCCCGAATCCACCGAGTCATGGTCGGCCATGTTCAGGAAGCGGATCTGATAGTTGCGACCCGAGTTCTGCCCTGCGAACACCGAACCGAGTTCGAGCACGAGTTCGAGCTTGTAACTGAATGTCACCTCGTCATACACCGCGCGGAACAGCGCCGAGTCGAAATCGCTGCCGCCGCCCGGCAGACGGTTGAAGAGTTCGACCGCGCCAATGAACCAAACATTGCCCGCAGCGTCGAACGCGGGGCTCGAAAGCGACGGCCCAAGCGGACTGCCACCCGTCACATTGAACAGCGGCGTGAGCACACCGATCACGTTGTTATTGCCATCGAAGACTTCCTTGCCGCTGCGCCCCGAGACGAACGCCTGATCGATATAAGCCGCCATCGTCCAGGCACTGGCCCCGGTCGCAGGGTTGAAGCGGCACACGAGGATCTGGGCAGAGAAGTCATTCATCAACGCATTCTCATGCATCGTCGCAGCGGTGAGTCCCATGCCGTTGCGATCACGTGCGACCGCCACCTGTCCCGTTCCGCCGAGGAACCCGGTCTGGCTGCGATAATGCCCGAACTCGCGAGAGGGGTTGGTGTATGTGAGCGTAAAGCTGTCGCTGTTGTCCGTCACAGTCGTCGGAGCAAAGTACGCCTGCGCGGCCAGAACAGAACCGCTGTTGTCGGTCGTGAAAATATTCATGCCGGTGGTGATGTTGGCCGGATCCTTGGCAAGCACACCAAACGTTGTGCCGCACACGCCCAACGCGAAATCGGTAGTCATGCCAAAGGCGCCACGATGATCCACAACACCCGCAGCATAGTGCGAAGTATCCACCGTAAGCGGCGCGGTCGAACCACGAGCGTACTGGCCGACAAACGTCGGGGTAGAAACAACCGGAACGCCTGCGATGCTCTGCGGAATGTGGGCCGGTGCTCCGTAGTTCGGCACCGCATTGATCACGAGATTCGTCGTCGCGTTATGCAGCGCCGTGTTGCCATTGATGTGGTTCAGCACCGCTCCGCGCTGAAGCAGCGCCGTACGGAACAGATTATTCCCCGACACCGATGGCAGCCCGGGGCTTCCCGCCGTCTGGAACGAATCTGCACGGAAGTACGCATTGCCATGAGCATCGACCGAACCGATACCCATGCGCGCTGAATCGCCCGTCGTCGCATTGGCGGTATTAACCGCACCCACAACACGTGTCACATACAGCCGACCTGGGTCGGAGTGCTTGTAATTCACGACCGCGCCCAGAATACCGCCGTAGTTGAACCCGCCGGTCGTCGTCGAGTATTCGGCGACAAGCGCCCCAAACTGATGGGCAAAGCCGGTTGGAGACACAGAACCGGGCACAAGGTTGGTGCCATTCGGGTTCACGCCCGCGCCCGGCGCGTTCTCCCACAGCGCGTAAGAGCCTGACGCGAACGGCACGCCCCTCAGCAGATCCGCACTCAGAAACTGGGCGCTCATCAACGAACCCGAGAAGGCTGGCGATGTCTTGGAAGACTTGACGATCGGCGCGATGGCAAACGTGTTGCCCCACGAAGTGGTGAACGGAGCCATGTCAACCACATACGACGTTCTCTGCAATCCGGTGTTCCAAGGATCGAGCGAGTCGCCCGGCAGCGATCCCCCCGTCGCGATGCTGTCCTGAGCGTGAACAGAACCTGCCACGCCAGCGCACGCCATCATCATTCCCACAACCAACCGACTGTTCGAACTCGCCATGTTGATCCACTCCTCTATTGTCAACGCGCCAGTTTTGCTGGCATGACTCTGGGCAGGCAGAGATCCCCTGCGACGTCGCCTGCGCGATCCGCCCACCCGTGTGCAACGCTGCTTTCGATTATCGGGCTTGACTCGGATCCGATCCTTGAACCCACCCGATGATGCTCCTCAGGATGAGTGTAGTCTGCAATCCACCGCACGCCGCATGGGACTAGCCAAATTCACGTCCTTTTCACATGCCCCCACTCGTACGACCAGACTGCAGGTCCGAGTTTCAAACCTCATCCGAATCCTTCCCGAATGCCCAGTCAGCATAATCTGATTCATCATAAAACTCATCAAATCCTCTCGCGTTTGACTCGCAGTTTGGGTACGCTCACTCTCCACTGGCGTTCCCGAATCTCAAAGGTGCACCTTCATGTCGCGTCGTTGCGTCTCTGCGCTCACATCAATCGCTGCTGCGATACTGACCTGTTCTGGTGTGGTTGCGCCTGCATATGGCAAAATTCGCAGCCCAGAACCACCTATTGATACAACGATGTCCGCCCCGGCAGGTCCTGAATCCGGTATTCAGCATGTCGCCCTGCTGCCTGGTTCGCGAGCTCTCTCCGAAATGCCAATACAGGTGATCACGGACTCCACAATTCTGGCCATCCGCTTTCACTCCCCCATTACAAGCGATCTCATGGCCCAGCTTTCCAGCAAGGGTCTTGACCTGGGCCCGAGTATTGACTCGCGAACCTGGGTCGTCCGTGCAGGTCCGATAGCTGAAGCCATCGATCTCTCCACAATCAACGCGTCAGCCTGGACGGACCTCGGTGCAGACTTGCGAATTGCGCCAGATCTGCTCACCCTTGCCACTGGCCCCGAACCCGCCACGGTGCGGGTCAACATCTTGGCGTGGGATTCCTCCCCTGCCACGATCGATGCCATACTCCAGCACGGACTTGCCATTGGCCTGGTGGCTGAACATCGCCCTACTGCCTCGCGCAGAATCGTTGCCGAGATTCCTGCGCAGCACTTGCTCGAACTCGCAGCACACCATGCCGTTGTATGGATCGACCGCTGGTCAGCACCCGAGACCGATTTGAATCTCATTCGCCATATTTCTGGCGTCAACTCATTGGAAAGTCTGATCGGGCTTGACGGAACGGGTGTTACTGGTGAAGTGATGGACAGCGGGATCCGCGTCAACCATCAGGAGTTTGCTGCCAATCCACCGATACTGCGTACAACGGCAGGATCAGACTTCAGTCACGGCACGCCTGTCTTTGGCATCATCTTCGGGTCGGGCCAAGGCAATCCCGCCACGCGCGGCGTTCTGTCTGGCGCGATGGGTATCTTCTCACGATTCACGGCGGTCCCAGATCGGGCGGCCCACGCTCTGGCTCTTGTTCAGTCGCCGTTCCGCGCTGTGTTTCAGAGCAACAGCTGGGGCGGAGATCGCACACGACACTACACGACTCTCTCGGCAGAACTCGACGATATCGCGATCGCGACGAACCTGCTGATCCTGCAATCGCAGAGCAATTCGGGTAACGCAGATTCTCGGCCTGAGGCGTGGTCCAAGAACGTGCTGTCGATCGGCGCGATCAATCACTACGACAATGCTGTGATGCTCGATGATCGCTGGGCACAATCTGCAAGCACCGGCCCCGCGATTGATGGCCGCATCAAGCCGGATCTAGCCCACGCGAATGATCGCGTCTTCACAAGTTCGGGTAGCGGGAACGCTGCGTACGAAGAGTTTGGCGGGACGAGCGCCTCAACGCCCATTGTCGCCGGCCTTGGTGGGCTTGTGTACCGCATGTGGGCCGATGGGATTTTCGGCAACCCTGTCAACGGTGGCGATGTGTTCGATGAGCGCCCGGCATCTACGACAATCAAGGCTCTACTCATCAATACTGCGAGACAGTGGGATTTTTCGCATGTGGCTGATGATCTCGGGCGGTATCGCCAGGGCTGGGGCATGCCTCACGTTCAGGATCTCTATGACCTGCGGCATCGCATGATCGTGATCAATCAATCGGAACAAGTCGCTACTGGCGCGGTTCGTATGTATCACGCCGATGTTGCTCCGGGCGAACCGAAGTTCCAGGCTACTCTCGTGTACTTCGATCCCCCCGGGTTCCCAGGCGCTCTGTCGCACACGATCAACGACATTTCGCTCCGCGTCACCGCACCTGATGGCAGCATCTATTGGGGCAACCACGGGCTGCTCGACAGCACAACTTCGGTTGCGGGCGGGCAATCAGATCCGATCAATACCGTCGAGCAGGTCATCATTGCAAATCCGATGCCCGGATCGTGGGTGATTGAAGTGATCGGCATTGATGTGCAGATTGATATGAGCGGCCAGAACGACGGAATCTCCGTGCCTTACTCGCTGGTCGTTTCCGGCGGAATCAAGATGCCTGATGCGATCGGGCTCTCGTTCGGCACGAGCGGTCTTCCAGAAACGCGCGATCCATACCGGAGCCTCGTTGTTCCGTTTCAGTTATTAGGAACATCGACGGGCATCGACCCGCAAACTGTTCGCGCGTTTGTCGAAACTGGCGGTCCAACGCCTCTTTCGCTGGCAGCGACGCACCTGGGAGGCAATGCGTTTGAGGTTACGCTGCCCCCAGCAATGTGCGGAACCAAGACTCGGTTCAGCATCGAGGGCCTCACGACAAGCGGACAAGTACAGCGCTGGCCCGAACTCGCGCCGCTGAGTGGTTTTGAGATCACTGTCGAGCCTCAGACTGTCTACACCGTCGAGCAGTTCACAACGCCCGCGGGTTGGGTCGTGACCAATAGCGCAGGGTTAACTGGCGGTGCGTGGGGCTGGGGCACTCTGGTCGGAGGCGGGCATCGCGGCGACCCGATTATCGACGCTGATGGCAGCGGAACATGCTGGATGACTGATCCTGCACCGGGCAACAGCGATGTGGATGGCGGCCCGACGACACTCCGCTCGCCACAGATCAGCATTGCCGGCATCGATGACCCTCAGATCACATTTGCGTACTGGTTGTTTTGTGATGATGCGGGAGTTGCGGGCGAAGATGTACTCGAAGTCGAAATTGCTCCAGGAGCCAGCAACAACTGGATGTCCGTCGCAACACTGCGATCAACCTTTGGCTGGCGTGACCACACCATAGCAGTCCGGGACTACATCCCCACGGGCAATGCAGTGCGCATCCGCTTTATCATCAGTGATGTGAATAACGATTCCGTCACCGAGGCTGCGATCGATCACGTGCGTGTGTGGTCACGGGCGTGCAGTTCTGTGTGTCCGGTCGACTTGAACTCGGACGGAATACTCGATTTCTTTGATGTCCAGATGTTCCTGAATCTCTATACGAATCGACATGCCGACGCTGATATCAATGGCGATAGCATCATCGATTTCTTCGACATTCAGGCGTTCCTCAACCTGTACGCTGCGAGTTGCGACTGAGCGATCACTCCGGCAATGCCCGCGCCAGCCTTGCTGCCAGCAGTACATTCGACCGCACCAACGCCAGATTAGCCCGCAGTGTTGCGCCGCCCGAGAGTTCGTGGAGCCTCGCGAGGACTGCTGGCGTTACATCGCGGCCGACCTCGCCCGAAATTGCGACCTGGGCAAGCGCCTCATCGCACCAACGGGTCCAATCCTCGTCGTTGAGTTCGTCAGCCTCAGGAATCGGATTGGCGATCACGATCCCCCGCCCTGTGCGAGCGAGTTCGGCAGCGATGAATCGCGCAAGGTCTTCGACTTCGTCGAACCGAGCATCGACACCCACGCCCCCATCGCGAAGATAGAAGGCGGGGAACCGATCGGTGCCGAAGCCGATGACGGGCACACCAAGACTTTCGAGCACCTCTCGTGTCGCACAAACGTCGAGGAGGCTTTTGACGCCGCTGGACACAACCGCAACGGGGTATCGCGTCAGCGCGGCCAGATCGCTCGACACATCGAGGTTCTGGGCAAAATTGCGATGTACACCACCGAGAGCCCCTGTCGCGAAGAGACGGACTCCTGCTGCTGCTGCCAGTTCCATGGTTGTGCCGACTGTTGTTGCTGCGCTGAGTTTGCGGTGGATTGCGACGCCGATGTTCGCAGCGTTCACCTTGAGCACCTGAGCAGAGTGGAGCATCGCCCCGAGCTCGTCGAGCGTCATGCCGACAATCCCTCGCCCCGCATGGACTCCTACCAAGGCGGGCGCGACACCTTGTGCCGACACCAGTTCGAACAGTTCGCGGGCAAAGTCGGGGGCTACGGACCGAGGGACGCCGTGACACAGAAGGGTGGTTTCCAGCGCGACACTTCGCGAATCTGCCCGGTTGACAAGGCTTGGCTGGCGCAACATTGTTTCCCTTTCGCGCGTCTATTTGCTACGCTGATGCCGATCGATCGCGAGCGGAACCAACCATGCTGACTGTCATCATTGCACTCGGTTCATTCGTGCTCTACCTGGCGGCCTACCACACGTATGGCCGATTTCTCGCTCGGCGAATCTTCCGGATCGAACCCGAACGCGTCGCGCCGGCCCACGAGTTGAGCGACGGCGTGGATTTCGTCCCGAGTCGACGAGAGCTCGTCTTCGGCCATCACTTCACTTCGATTGCAGGGACCGGGCCGATCGTGGGGCCTGCGGTGGCCGTCGTCTGGGGATGGGTTCCCGCGCTCGTCTGGGTGCTGCTCGGTTCGATTTTCATGGGCGCGGTGCACGATTTCGGGTCGCTCATCATTTCGATGCGGCACCGTGGACGGACGATTGCCGATCTTTCGAGCGATGTCATCAGTCCGCGCGTTCGCGTGCTTTTCCTGCTGGTGGTGCTGATCGGGCTATGGATGGTTCTGGCGATTTTCGGTCTGGTCATCGCTGGTGTGTTCGCAATGTTTCCGAGCAGCGTCGTGCCGGTGTTTTTTCAGATTCCAATCGCGGTCGGGCTTGGTGTCTATCTGCGTCGTGGCGGAAGCCTGATCCTTGGGTCACTGATCGCCTTGATTCTGATGTATGGCTCGATCGCGTGGTCGGGTTCGATTGACTGGGCAACAGCAGTGAACCCGGATGGGGTGCGCATACTTCCCCGTGCGTGGGCAGAGC
Organism: Phycisphaeraceae bacterium; assembly: GCA_019636795.1. Classification (NCBI taxonomy): domain Bacteria; kingdom Pseudomonadati; phylum Planctomycetota; class Phycisphaerae; order Phycisphaerales; family Phycisphaeraceae; species Phycisphaeraceae bacterium. The sequence continues at coordinate 103,951 of JAHBWW010000004.1, read as the reverse complement.
ATGTTTCACCCGTGGGAGTCTGGACGATCGTATTGCTTGTGTATGTTGCGATCGCGAGCATTATTCCTGTTCAGTGGCTTTTGCAGCCTCGCGATTACATCAACAGTCATCAACTGCTCGTCGCGATGGGCCTGCTTGCGCTGGGGTTGATCGCTTCTCATCCCCCGGTCGTAGCCGACGCGATCAACTTGCACCCTGAGCCTGCGTCGCCTGGGGCGAGAGTACCGAGTTTTATGCCATTTCTGTTTGTGACGATCGCGTGTGGTGCGATCAGCGGGTTTCATTGCCTGGTTGCGTCGGGGTGTTCGAGTCGGCAGTTGAGTTCAGAGCGGGACGCGCAATACGTCGGCTACGGCGCGATGCTGACTGAAGGCATGCTTGCGATTCTTGTTATTCTGGCGTGTGCTGCCGGCATCGGGATGGGGACGCTTGGCAGCAATCAAACCCTGCTGACTGGCGATGCTGCATGGGCACACCACTATGCGACATGGGGCGGTGATCGCGGGCTGGCCGATGTTCTTGCTCCGTTTATTCGCGGGTCTGCGAATATGATCGAAACGCTCGGAATCTCGCCGGCGCTCGCCACCGCGATCATGGGCGTGTTTGTTGCGTCATTTGCTGCGACAACGCTGGACTCGGCCACACGCCTGCAGCGCTATGTCATTGCTGAACTCGCAGCGAGCAGCCGCCCTCGCCATCAACTTGGCACGTTACGCCAAGCGATCTCTAATCGCTACGGTGCCACCTTGCTCGCTGTGGTGTCTGCAGGGATGCTGGCCTTTTCTGACGCCATTGCACGCAATCCACGCACTGGAGAGTTTAACGGACTGGCCTCTGCCGGCCGCGGCGGGCTGATCCTCTGGCCTGTGTTCGGGGCGATTAACCAACTGCTCGGCGGGTTGGCGCTCCTTGTCATCACTGTCTGGCTCGCCAAGAGCCGTCGCCCCACGCGGTATACCGCCATTCCCATGACATTTATGCTCGCGATAACCGCGTGGGCGATTGTTGAACTGCTGCGATCGTTTTCGGGCGTTGGTGAAGGGGCGTTGCCGCAGTGGCATCTGGCGGCCGTCGCAGCGATCATGCTTGTGCTTCAGATCTGGATCTCGGTCGAGGGCATCCGTCTTCTGTTCAAACGCGGAGACAACGCTGCCGGGCCAACTTCGCTCGACTAGCATCGCACACCTTACGAAAGGACGCCTCGCATGCTCTTTCGACTTATCTTGTGTGGAGCGGTGCTTTCGGGCCACGCTTCGTTTCTGGCGGCTGGTCCCGACGACGAAGCTCTCTATGCCGATGCGGTCAACGAACTCGCCTCCGCGGACCGCCTGCGCGAGTATCACGATCTTCTTGCCAGCGAGCCTCATGTCGCTGGTTCGATCGGCGACCAGCGCACCATTGAACGCATCGCGGCCCTGTTCGCGTCCTTCGGCTTACACGTCGAGACACAGGAGTTCTGGGCCTATCTCGCCGTGCAAGGCCGCTCGACCGTAGAAGTCCATGCGGGCGACGACGAACCAGTGACACTGCCGCTGCGTGAAAAGCCGGTGGACTCTGATCCCGACACGCAGGATCCGCACCTCGGCGATGGCTGGAGTGCTTACTCAGGTTCCGGCGACGTCATCGGCGAAGTCGTCTATGCCAACTATGGACGGCTTGAGGACTTCACAGAACTCAATCGCCTTGGCATCGACTGCCGCGGGAAGATTGTCATCGCCCGCTTCGGCGGAAACTATCGCGGATTTAAAGCCAAGTATGCGCAGGAAGCCGGCGCGATCGGGCTTGTCATCTACACCGACCCTGCAGACAGCGGTTACACGCGCGGCATCCCGTACCCCGAGGGCGGCTGGGCGAATGAAACAAGTATTCAGAGGGGGTCGCTGGCCACGCTTGATTATCCTGGCGATCCACTCACACCATTCATCGCTGCGACCGAAGGCGCCGAACGTCTCGATCCAGAATCGGTTGCGTTGCCACGGATTCCTGTGCAGCCAATCGGATGGGGCGCGGCTCACGAGATCCTTTCACGGATGAGCGGGCAGCGTGTGCCCGATGCATGGCAAGGCGGACTCCCCTTCTCATACCGACTCGAAGGAGGTGCTGCACTGCGCGTACGCGTGAGCGTTGAGCAAACGCGCAAACTTGTGAAGTCGGCCAATGTTATCGGCGAGATTCGAGGCTCGACGCATCCCGATGAAATCATCATTGTCGGCTGCCACCACGATTCTTGGGGGCATGGCGCGTCGGATCCGCTTGCGGGTCTGATCTGCCTGATCGAGTCGGCCCGTTGCTTTGGTGAACTGGCAAGTCAGGGCTGGAAACCTGCCCGCACGATTCGCTTTGCCGCGTGGGGAGCGGAGGAACACGGCATCATCGGTTCGGTCGAGTACGTCGAGGCGCACGCGCAGAGCCTAGCTCAAGGGGCGATCGCATACATCAATCTCGACATGGCTGCGATGGGTCCGAACTTTGGGGCCTCGGGCACTCCATCGCTCGCGGCTGTCATCGGGATAGCCGCAGCCTCGACCCCGCAGGCGAACGCGCCCGAGCAGACCGTGCTCGATCACTGGAGCACGCGTTCGAACAACCAGCCCAATCTTGGCGACCTCGGCGGTGGATCAGACCACATCGGGTTCCTCTGCCATTTGTGCATTCCATCTGTCAGTCTCGGTGCCCATGGTTCGCCGGGTACCTCGTATCACTCGAACTACGACACGCTCGCCTGGTATCGCAAAGTAGTCGGGGAGGACTACGAGTCCGCTCTGATGATCACACGCATCACCAATGGCACTGTGGCCCGCCTGGCTCACGCTCGTGTTTTACCCTTTGAGCCGACACGGTACACCGACGCGACCCTGCGGCACATCGCCAACCTGCGACGACTGGTTGCGACTTCTGCGAGTCTGGCTCCCATCGCCCCCCCAACGCTCGACCGCATCGCCTCTGAGGCTGAGGCGTTCAAAGTCCTTGCCGATGCCGTCATGGCCAGGGTTGCAATCGCCGATGTACCGCCCGACCGCGCTTCGATGATCAATCAACGCTTGATCGACATCGAGCGGCTCTGGTGCACTGTCGGGTTCGACACCGGGCGCAGTTGGTTCCGCAACGGTTACGCCGCGCCCGATCAGACTTCCGGGTACGCTGCCTGGATGCTCCCTGCGCTGCGGCACGCGGTGGAGCTTGGCGACCCGGATCTGGTCACGCAGCGGGGGCAGAGTTACATCCGCTTCTTCGAGCGCTCGCATGAACTGATCGGCGAGATCAATCTGCTGATCGAGTGATGCCCGTGGCCAGAACGCCATCGAGGGACGAACCCGGCGACTGCGGCTCGACGGGCTCTGCCATGCGCAGCATCCGGTGAATCTCGACCACAAGCGTGTCGTCATCGGTCGGCGCGCCCCCACGGTGCTCGGCAATCGCGCTGAGCAGCAGTTCGGGCAGCATTCCCTGCGGACACTTGGTCGTTGCAATGAGTGAGCGGAATCCTTCGATGCGCATCATGCGCCCGTCGGGCGCCCGGGCCTCGGTCACGCCATCGGTGTACGCGATGATCTTGTCTCCTGGATGGAAGGGCAGCACGCGCGTTCCCGGGTCGAACTCATCATCGCGGCAGGCACCGAGCATGAAGGCTGTCGACGAAATCTCGTCGAGCGTGCCATCAACCGAGTGCAGAAAAACCGGCGGGTGGCCCCCATTGGCAATCTCGACGGTATGGTTCTTCGGGCTGCAGCGTAGACACAGCGCGGTGGCGTAGACCGAGTGCTTGGCGAGTGTCAGATTCACATAACGGTTCAGGTGCTTGAGCACCTTTCCCGGAGGGATGCTCGGGTCATCGGCGTAGAGCAGTTCCACCTCGCCATGCAGTCGGTTTACGGTCAGTGCTGCGGGAATGCCGTGCCCCGTGACATCGACAAGCACAAGACTGACCGATCCCGCCGCGTCGCCATGGGCGACGCGCGTCAGATGCAGATAGTCCCCCCCGATGTGTCGCATGGGCTCGTAGCGATAGGTGACGCGGATCTCGCCTTCGGTCAACGGCTCCGGGAACAGCGCTTCATGAATGCGCCGTGCCGACGCCAGTTCATTGCGCAGCACGCCGTAGCGATTGCTCAGTGCGCGGTACCCGAATCGGTGCTGCCTCCACTCGTGGCGCACGGAGGAATACAGAATCCCGGGCAAGGCGACGAGCGAAGACATCGCGATTCCCAGCACATCGGACCAGACTTCCCCAACGCCGTCACTGAAGACGTACACGCCGCGAGCAACCAGGAACACAAGCAGCGGAATCGTCGCCTGACCCCCCGTCCACGGGTGGTTGATCGAGGCCAAGACATGCACCGCTCCAAAGACGAGCAGCGGCGCGGTATATGGATCAAGCCAGTAGTTTGAGATGACCAGGTGAATGCTGAAGAACGAGATGAGCCCCAGGCTCGTGTACAGCGCCATGTTGCGCGACGACCCGCGATCAAGCCCGACATAGATGGACCACGCCAGCACGCCCGCCATGAGCAGATCGCTCAAGGCCAGCCCGACGAACGTGAGCCACTGGAACTGCTCGGCAATGCCCTCGCTGATCCGGTCGATCCATTCGATCGCGCGCACCAGCACCCAGACTGCGCTCATGCCCAGTGCGAAGTTGCGCAGGCGCTTGCGCAGCAACCCGAACGTCTCGCGCACGAACTCATGCCTGAACTCGATGGTTTCTGCACCTGCCACAGCCGAACATGCTCCTCAATCGGGCTGCTTTGCTCGCCCGACCCCAATGAGCGTACCCGATTCTCCCGCGGGCGTGCGCCCTGAATCAGGAACTTTCTTGCACACTTGTCCCGGCCTGCTGCGGGTGCTGATCCCGATTCAGGTGTCCAGGTTCGGACTGGGCCTCCCCTACCGGCCCGTGGGATTCTTCGCCGAGTGTTCGATACAGCTCAATGACCAGAATGTCATCGTTCTGAGGCCCGGACTTGAACCGGTTGACCGCCCGCATGATGGTCGCGGGCCAGCGCTGCGTCTGGTCTGCCCAACCCTGGGCGATGATCTGCCGGAGCCCTGCAACTTCGAGCCTTTGGCCTGTGCGTGAGCTGACATCGGTCGCGCCATCGGTATAGGCGATGATCGAGTCGCCGGGCATGAAACGTCGCCTCTGCGGGTTGGGGTCGAACTCGATATCGGGCAGCGCGCCGAGCACGATCGCCGTCGCGTGCAGCTCCTCGATCTGTCCCGAAGAACTCCGCAGGAACGCCGGCGGGTGCCCGGCACTGGCGAACTCGAGCGTCGATGTCGTCGGATCAACGCGCATCACGATCCCCGTGACGAACACGGAATGATCGGCCAGGGTCAGGTACACGTATCGGTTGAGGGCAGCAAGAATCGCGCCCGGGCCCATATGGGTATTCTCCGCATAGAGCCGTGTGAGTTCGCCGTGCAGACGATTGACCGTCAGGGCCGCGGGAATCCCGTGCCCGGTGACATCGAGCACCGCGGCGCTGAGGGCTTCGTCCCCGCCGCGCTGCCCGGGCGAGATGTGTGCGTGCAGGTAGTCGCCACCGATCTGGCTCATGGGTTCATAGACAAACGCCAGGCGAACGCTGCCCGTCTCGCGGGGCGGAGGGAACGCCGCCTCGTGGATCAGTCTCGCATCGACCAGTTCCTGCCGCATCTGGTGGTAGCGATGCCTGAAATATTCGACCATCTCGCGCGACTGCTCGCGCCAGTTGCGCACCACCGAAATGACGATGCCCGGCATGCACAACCCGCCTCCGACGAGGATGAACCCGGCCCTGCCCAATCCGACCGGTGCCTCGGCGATGATGGCCAGACACGCGATGACCAACGCGCCGGCAGCGGGCAGGACTGTCCGCAGCGGGGTCCAGGGCAGGAGGATCGCCCCTCCCGCGTGCGCCACCAGCACCCCGACCAGAAACGAGCCGGCGCGAGGGTCGAACCCGAAGACCAGCCGCACCGCTCCGAACGAGGCCTCGACAAGCGTCATCAGGATCGACACCCGCAGGAGCAGCACGCCCCCCGATTTGAGCATCGCGACCACGGCCAGCGCGACATACGACAGGCCCCAGACGATATCGACACCGATCGCGGCATCCGGGTACGAGCCGATGCTGCGAAACGCGCTGACGCGCAAGGCCGCCATCACCAGCCCGACCACAAAGCCGATGGCCAGCAGCAGCAGGAGTTGGCGGCGCACTCTCGGTTCCTGCTCGGGTGTGATCGGCGGATCGAGCATGCGCCAGATGCTTTCGCCGAGCATGGATTCGGTTGTCTGGAGTGGGTGCATGATCTCGCCGGGCCGCCTGTCTTCGAGCCGAAGCGTGATCGTAGGTCTGGCGCAGGTTGCTGAACACTAACTCTTGCGATTTGCCCCGGGAATCCAGAGCACATCGCCCTTCCCGCCGTCGTTGGCGACGCGCGAAAGCACGAAAAGAAGGTCGCTGAGGCGGTTCAGATAGACCGCCGCGAGCGGATTGGTGCGTTCGGCATCAACCGCCATGAGGGAAACGACGCGGCGCTCGGCCCGGCGGGATTCGGTGCGGGCGTGGTGCAGGCGAGCCGCCAGTTCGCTGCCGCCGGGGAGGATGAAACTGGTCAGCGGCGCAAGGGCTTCGTTGTGCTGGTCGATCGCGTCTTCGAGCCGATCGATCTGCGACTGAACCACCCGCAGCCTTTGCTTGGCGTCGATCGGCACGCATAGATCGGCTCCGACGTCGAAGAGATCCTGCTGGATCGAGCGCAGCAGATCAGCGATCGCCGACTGCCCGGCTGCATCGGCCGCGACAACCGCCAGGCCCATCGCGGCGTTGGCTTCGTCGACCGCGCCGTAGGCTTCGACGCGGGCGTCGTCCTTGGCGACGCGCGAGCCGTCACCCAGGCCCGTCGAGCCGTCATCACCGGTGCGGGTATAGATCTTGTTGAGTTTGACCATGGCTCAGCCTCCGATCCGGTACAGTATCGTGCCCGGCGGCGGAACGTGAACAGACACGAGAGCGAGCGTCGGGCGCGCGTGTGAACGCGAGAAAGTGAGTGAGCGCGTGCCGGAAGCCATCGAGAGGGGGCTGAAGTTTCGCTGGAAGACCGCGCCGTGCGCCGCTGGCGGCCCGCTGGTCGAGCGTGTGCTCGCGCGGCGCGCGATTGCCCAGCCCGAGGCCTTCCTGAATCCATCGCTGAGCCAGCTTTCGGATCCATCTGTGATTCCCGGCGTCGATCGCGCGGCCGAGCGGCTGCTGTCGGCAGCGCGGGCGCGCGAGCCGATCGTGATCTACGGCGACTACGACGTCGACGGCATCACGGCGACGGCGATTGTCTATCGCATGCTCCGCGCGATCGAGCCCGAGGCGCGCATCACGACCTACGTCCCCCACCGCATCGACGAGGGCTACGGCCTGAGCGCTGAGGCGATTGCAGCGCTCGCGGCCGAGGGCGCGCGCGTGATCGTGAGCGTCGATTGCGGCATCACGGCGGTCGAGCCTGCCCGCATCGCGCGCGAGGCCGGCGTCGATCTGATCATCACCGATCACCACAACCCGCCGGCGGATGGCGCGCCGCTGCCGGGGGCGTTTGCGATTGTGCATCCGGCTCTGGCTGGCGAGGCGAGCACGCTGCGCGATCTGTGCGGCGCGGGCGTGGCGTACAAGCTGGCGTGGCGGCTGGCAACGATGGCCAGCGGGGCCGCGCGGGTGCACGACGACCTGCGCACGCTGCTGATCGATCTGCTCGGGCTGGTCGCGCTGGGCACGATTGCCGATGTCGTGCCGCTGGTGGGCGAGAACCGCGTGCTCACACACTTCGGCCTCGGGCGGATTCGTTCAACGCCGTTCATCGGCCTGCGGGCGCTGGTCGCGGCGTCGGGGCTGGCCAAAGAGTCGATCGACACCGAGCGTGTCGGCTTCAGTCTTGCCCCGCGCATCAACGCCTGCGGGCGCATGGGGCACGCGCGCGAGGCGATCGAACTGCTCTTGACTGATGATCTGTCGCGGGCCGAGGCGATCGCGTGCGAACTTGCGAGCCTCAACGACCAGCGCCGCGCGACCGAGCGCGCGATCGTCGATGAAGCCAGCCAGCTGGCCGAGGCTGCGGGGATGACCGGCGCGGACCGGCGCGCGATCGTGCTGGCGCATGAAGCGTGGCATCCGGGGGTGGTGGGCATCGTGTGCAGCCGCCTGGTCGAGCGGTTCAGCCGTCCGGTGCTGCTCATGCAGCGGCAGGCCGAGCGTTCGACTGGGTCGGGGCGCTCGATCGACGGGTTCAACCTGCACGCGGCTCTGGCGGCGTGCGCGGGGCACCTCGAATCGTTCGGCGGGCACGACATGGCGGCGGGGCTGAGGGTGCGGCATGAATGTTATGATGCGTTTGTCGAGGCTTTTCTCGATCATGCGGGCGAGCAGCTCGCGCCGTCGGATCTGGTGCGCACGCTCGAATATGACGTGGACGCGACGCTGGGCGAGTTCTCACTGCGCGCGGTCGAGGATCTCTCGCGTCTGGCCCCGTTCGGACGCGGCAATCCGCCGGTGCGGCTGCGGGTGCGCGGCGGGCGGCTCAACGCGGCGCCGCGGACGATGGGCGCGCGCGGGGCGCATCTTACATTTGATCTTGCGGGCGGCGAAGAGCGCGGGGGCTCAGAGGGTCCTGGTGGTTCGGGGGGCAGAGTCGGGGGCGTGCGCGTCGTCGGGTGGAACTGGGGCGATGTTGCAAGCCAGCTGGGCCCGGGCGCGACGATCGACGCGATCCTGACGCCCAAACTCTCGACCTGGGGCGGGCGCACGAAGGTGGAGGCGGAACTGGCGGATTTGCGCGTAATCTGAGACCGCGCGAGCCTGTTATGCAATATCACAAGTCCGGGCACCGGGCGATTGCGCGAACGCACTACGCGAACCAATGAAAGCGGCCCCGGCGTTGTCTTCCGGGGCCGCGCGAGTTGAGAAGGGCGAGCGGTTCAGGCCGCGAGGGTCAGGCCCGGGTTGTCCTGCTGCTGGGGCGCGGCGCCGAAGTAGAGGATGGTGGGATCGGATGGATCGCTGAATCCGCCGCCGCGTCCGGCGACGATCTTATAGGTGACGGCCAGGGAGCCCGCGGGCACGTTCGAATCGGTGAACTTCTGTTCTTCGCTCACGCCGACCATGACGTAGGGGGTGTTCTGATTGTCGGGGCTGGTGAGCGAGCGGAAGACCTGGAATGAGGTTCCGCCGCGTCGCGTGCATTTCCATTTGAGGTGGACGATGCCGCTGGTCGAGAGCGTCGCGATCAGGTTGGTCGGGATGGGCGGCGCGCCCAGCGGCGAAGGATCGGCGGGCTCGGGCACGTCGGCCAGGACGTAGACCTGCGGGTTGCCGGTGGTTTCGGCGGTGGTCTTGATGTTGCGAATCAGGAGGCGGCCCAGTTCGTTCAGGGCATCGGAGGCGATATAGAAGTTTGCCGTCGCGCTCATGGCGTTATTGCGCTGGATATGGGCGGAGGTATAGGCAGCCCTTGCTGCCGAGACGCGCGTCTGCAGATTCGTGATTTGGCCGGAAGACAAACCAAGGGTAGAAGCCGAAATCGCCCAAAGGGCCAGTCGTTGCTCGAACCATTCGAGTTTTTCAAGTCGATTCGGGGGAAGCACTGTCATGAGCGATCTCCTTGTGTGTGATGTGATGATGAATGTGAATCTGTTTTCTTCATGTTGTGCCTTCCTTATGAACAATGGCTGCAGCACACACAGCGCGTGCTGCGGTGAATGAAACAAGCGGCTGCACATCACGCCGCTCACAGTGCTGGTGGTATCGAACGAGACGCGCGAGGTTGTTGAATATTTTGGTATGTGCAGAAGCGCGGCAGTGTCGGCAGATCTTGCGCCTTGCCTGCATGTGCCACCGATCCGCGGCTCTGTGTTCACAGCAGATCGCAAACCCCGAGCCCTGAATGGGTGACCCACCGTGCCACTGACCTGTCCTCAGGTCAGTGCGGTGCCCAGACGACGAACCACTGATCCGAATACGGGTCAGTGGCACAAGTTACGGGCACCGAGCGGGACGACGGATTGGTGTCATCACGCCGATCTAAGGGTGGGAGTTTTAACTAGTGGGCGGTTGGTGATTTGTAGACGTGCCCTCGGCCACATTCACGAGCTGCACCAACACGCCGTAGTACTCTTGGGAAATGTGAGATGTCTTCAGTGACTGGAATACCTCTTCCTTGATTCGACTCAGAACCGCCTTCCGCTTTCCCCTATCTTTCTCTACAAGTTGGAGCCACTTATCGATCGCAGATAGTTTGCCGGGGCCCTCTGGAATAGCGAGCATCGCGGCATCTGCCGCAGGCACATCCTCTGCTGCAACTCGCATAGACGCCGCAACCAAGACGGCAGACACGATGAAATCTTCGGCGGTCTGCCATTCCGTTCCGTCACCCAACTCGTCGTATCGAACCCAGGCGCCATCTCCCTTAAAAGATCGTTGCCCTTCTCGGGCGGGGCCGTCGCCGTCTGAGACAACGAGGTATCTCCTTCCCGCCAAGTCCAAGAGTGGGGTGACTCTCGGAACATCTTTGATTCCACGGACATAGCATGTTCCAAATTCCTTTAGTGCCTTCGCCGCAGCGAACTCCTTGGGTACGCGGGAGAGAGCGGTTTGAAACAGGACGCGATCGCGACGGCCCTCAAAGACCAGATTCCTCGCCCGAAGAATTTCGAAAACAGAAGCTCCGAGGGCATTGTATAGGATCTCTTCATCAACAATGTTGTCCCCATTCGCCTCAGATACCGTCGTTGTCTCATCCGCTTTCTTCACCAATAGATGGCGCTCAATGTGCTCCCGGTCTATCATGAACACAGAGTGGCTCGCGCACACAACATAGCTCGTCTCCGCAATCTTCATGAGCTCGTCTCGAAGGTACCGCACGCCCGACGGGTGCAGGCCCAGATCCGGGTCGTCGATAAGCAGAAGCGCTCCGTCCATCTCTTCATTGCGCACGGATGCGGAAATCATTAGCAAAAACGTGACGAATCGTTTGAACCCGTCGCTTCGGCGGGAGAGGTCGTACACATTGTGGACATCCCGAATCGTCGCCTCAATCGAGCTTCCGTTTTCCGCAAGCGACAGCTCGATTCCCTGGTATTCCGGCCACACCTCCCGGATGTGTTTGGTAGACTGAGCCGCAACGCGATTCAACAGATTCCGAAAGCCATTGCTTCGAGCCCTGCTGGCATCTATCGCCTCGGCGGGGTCTTCTTCACCCGCAAGGGTGAACATCTGTCGCAAGGGCTCACACGACTGCGGATCGGCTGCGAATTCCGCTATGTCCACCTTGCCAGGTAACACCATATCATCCGAGTACTGCCAGAAAACGACATCTGGTAACGAACCAGATACGCGCTCAGTCACAGCTTTGCTTATCATCTTACTCAAGTCCAAGAAAGTCGCGGTGCGGAATGAGGTTCGTGCCGCTTCCGGAACAACACTGATGTCATACAGACTTCCCGGAATGGCGGACACCTGCGCGTTCTCGATAAGGACATGCGCTTTCGCGCCGTCAACGAGCGCAAAAAGCTCACAGTTCATCGCTAAGCTGTCTGAGAGCTTCCAATGCGTAGCTTGCTTAGTGCGCGAGAGGAGGATCGCCTGAAACAACCCCTCTCGAATTCGTCTCACGATCTCGGCGAGTGATAGGTCCGTGCTCCCATCGAGCATGGCGACGTCTGAGAGCTTGCGACCGTGTACTAGAGATTGCAGCCGCTCCGCAATCGCGACGGTGTCTGATTGGTCTAGCGTAAAGACGAAGCGAATGAATGCTTCGGTGTACGGTGTTTCATCTTGACGAACTTCGCGGAGATCGTCTTTGGTGAGAATATGGCTTTCGTCCAAGTGGCGCAACGCCTCAAGAATGTTGGACTTCCCCGCCTCGTTCTTTCCGACAAGGGTTCGGAATCGCGGAGTGAACTCCACTGTCGCGTTTTCCACGGACCGAAAGTTTCTGATGTGAACACGACGAAGCTGCATACTAGGCCTCCGCACGGCGGCCACTGCCGTGCCTATGAATCGCAACGGGGCCCCCCGAGGTTTTCGGGCTGGCCTCTCTTCTGGACACTACATCTTCCCCACATGTTCCTCGTCCAGAATCTCCTGGACCGAGATCAACTTGATGATGCGCCCCGTCTTCTTGTAGAACGCGGCGGCTTCGCGCTGGGCGTCCGCACTGTAACCGAAAGCGACGAAGAAGCCGCGGGTGCGGTCCTCGCGGGCCATGACGGCTTCGAACTGATCGATGTCCGGGCGGCCCACCTTGTCGGTCTGCTTGACCTGCACCGGGAACCAGTCGTCCATGAACATCGTCTCGCCGGTCACGCCATGTTTGTTTTTCGTGCCCTTGGCTTCATCCTGCGGCCGCGAGCCGACGGGGTAGATGCGGCCGTCGATGCCCATGTCGCCGACCTGCGTCTTGTTGGGAATGCCGCCCAGCGCGATGACGGCCCAGTTCTCGAACTCGAAGGGCGGGAGTTTCTTTAACTTCTCGATCGTCCACGGCAGATCGCGGACAACGAAAGCATCAGCGCGGCGAGCTTTCCACAAAGGCTCAGACTCCTTCATGCCGCAGACATCGCGGAGCCGCTTGGCCATGACCCGGCAGGCGGTGGGCGAGATGTCGATCCCGATCCACTGGCGGCTGAGGTTCTGAGCAGCGACGAGCGCCGTGCCGCAGCCGCAGAAGGCGTCGAGGACGATGTCGTTGGGGTTGCTGGAAGACTTCACGATTCTATCGAGCAAGGCGATGGGCTTTTGGGTCGGGTAGCCAAGGGACTCCTTCGCCTGCGAGTTGATCGGCGGGATGTCCTCCCAAACCGTATCGACAAGGACGCCTTCTTGTTCATCGAGGTAACGCTTCAGTCGTGGCATTCCGCCAGCCTTCTTTGGCCAATAGATCCGCCCCTCCTTATCCATCGCATCAAGCTTGTCGACTGTGAACTTCCAGTGATTCCCCTTAGCGCCGATGTCAATGCCTCTGAACGGAAGGCCTGATCTACCGTTTCGAATGCCTTCCGCTGTCAGGTTGTCAAGGGAGTAGCGGCGTCCGGTGCCTTCTTCGATGTTGCTGTAGTGCTGGTCAATGCGTGCTTGGCTGTGGGGCTTAAACTGGCGATGGAACGTGTGCTGCTCCCCACCCACATAAAAGAAGAGCGAGTCGTGATTATTGGGAAACGAGTGGAAGGTCTGTGACTTGGCTGTAGTCCGACGCCAAATGATTTCGTTCCGAAATGAGTTCTCGCCGAGAATCTGGTCGAGCATGACCTTGACGTAGTGGCTGGCATGCCAGTCGCAGTGGTAATAAAAGCTGCCGGTGTCCTTGAGGACGCGGGCGAGTTGCACGCAGCGCGGTCGCATGTACTCGATGTAGGCCTGCGTGCTGGCGTGGCGGTCTTCGAAGGCCCGCTTTTCCTTGGTCTCGCCCCAGAAGACCTCGTAGTTGCGGTTGGAGTTGAAGGGCGGGTCGATGTAGACGAGGTCGACGCATTTGTCGGGCAGGTTGGCGAGTTGTTCGAGGCAATCGCCACACCAGACGACGCGGGTGTCGACGAGGGACGATGGACGGCTTCGCGCGGGTGGTTCGGCAGGGGCGGCGGGCGTGCGTCTGACTACCTTCGCGGGATCTGGCGGCGAGGAGGGCGCGGGCGGCGGGGGTGGTTGCTTCTGTCGTGTGCGTTTGGCCATCGGCGGAAAGTATAACGGAACAACCCGGTTCTCGCGCCGGGGCCACAGGCCCATCGGAAACCCGAGCGCACTGAAAGAGCGATGTGTCGCGCCGCTGGACTGGCGTGAACTCAAGGTGACAGGAGCGGGAATCGACGCCTCGTCGTGGCCATGCAGAGCCATGACCACGGCACCCTGCCCCCGGATCGTGCGGCCCGCACCAACGCACGCGATCAAACCTCTTCAAGGAGTTCGACTGCATCTCCTTCGGACTCGGATTCGAGGATCAACTGACGGTTCAGCCACGCCTCGCGTGCAGCCGGGTCGGCGGCGATTCTTTCCTCGATGGCGAGCGATTCGCGGTACTGCCGCGCCTCGGCGAGCATGGTCCATTTGGCCTCCACACCCAGCACATCAATCTCGCGACGAATGTCGGTCAGAGGCGCCCTGAAGAACTCCTTGCGATGATTGACCTTGTTGATCTGATTCAAGAGAAAATGCTTGTGCAGCCGGGTCTCGAGTGCAGGGGCATCTTCGGAAAAGATCACGGCATGAACATCGAACTCGAAGGGCACGCTGGCATCGCCCAGTTCACGCACCCGATCAAGCGGATCCAGACGCCGCGTCAATCCGATCTTGTAGACATCCTCGCCGAACGAACCGACATTCGAAATGATGTAGACATGCCCGCGCCTGGTCTGCTGGGCCATCGACAACGCCCGCTGGTTCTTCTCTTCGGCCTCGGCAAGCCGTCCCGCCAGTTCGGCCAGTTGCGCCTCGAAGGCGGCCCGTTGCTCGCTGGTCGCAGCAGCGATGCGTGCTTCAGCTTCGGCCATAGCCTTGCGCAGAGCCTCTTCTTCCTTGGCGGCCTGCCTGATCGCCTTCTCATACTCGCGCCGCGCCTTTTCTTCCTCACGGATACGCTCACGAATCTGCCGCTGCTCCTCCTGCTCGCGCTGTCGCAGTTCGAATGCGATGACGGCCCACCGCAGTTCTTCGAGGCGTGATGCGAGGTAGGCCTCGGTGATCCGCGCGTCGCGGAATGGTTTTCCGCCGAAATTGACAATCGTGAATGCATCGCGGATCTCGGCTTCGAGCGTGCCGACGTTGTCGTGTCGCACGCGCGACAGGATCGAATCAACCTTGCCGTTGAACGCGTCGAGAACGAAGCGTGCAGCCCCCTTGGCCCGGCTCGACTCGGCATAGTCACAGGTCGCCGCATGCCCCCCCCGCGACCATCGCGGCTGAGTGTTCTCTGGCCATTTTCAGGTGCCGCCCTGCGTCCTTGTGGCTGAACTCCTCGGCGAGTTCGTCGAGAAGCCCCGAGGCCGGTGCCAGGTACGCATCGCCATAACCTTCGACGATGTTGCGCATGGCGCGTGCAGTCTGCTCAAAGCGATCTGCATCGCGCACCGCCTCATAGGCCTTTCCCGCGATCCTCTCGGCATGCTTTTCGGCATCGGCGATGATTTGCTCTGAACGCATCGCCGCGGCCGATAGAGCCATCTGAGCCTCTGCGAGTTGCTCTTTGGCCTTGGTGCGGGCTGCGGCAGTCATGGCATCAGCCTCCACCTTGGCGTTGGTCACAGTGCTGTCAGCCTCCATCTGCGCCCCGGTGGTGAGGATGCGGGCCTCAGATTCGGCCGCTTCCAGTAGAGCTGCCGCCTTGGTTGCCGCAGCGGAGGCCGCACTGCGAGCCTCATGAACCTCGGCTTCGAGAGACATCACTCGCTTGTGCTCCAGAAACCACATGACACCCGCATAGCACGCTCCGCCCAGCGCGAACATGAACAGGAAGAAAAGTAGAATGACCATCAAAGAACTCCTTGCAGCCGAAATGCGTGGTTGGGATTTCGAAGCGATCTTATCAAAATCCTGACCGCCATTATGAGTCGTTCACCACACTGGGCAGGCGGATTGCTCGGTGCGGAGGGCCACCAGCCCCTTTTATCGGGGGATCAACCGCCTTCGCACCCTCGATAACGCGGTTGTGACGGTCCGAAGGTCCCATATGGCGCGCCGAATTGTCATTGCGCCGCGCGTTGACACGACAATTCGGCGCGTCAAGATCATTTATCGTCGCGCCGACACGACAATTCGGCGCGTCAACACGACAATTCGGCGCGTCAACATCATCTATCGGCGCGTTGACACGACAATTCGGCGCGTCAACATCATCTATCGGCGCGTTGACACGACAATTCGGCGCGTCAACATCGTGTATCGGCGCGTCAAAACGATCTATCGGCGCGTCAACATCGTTGATCGGCGCGCCGCAGAAGCTGTTCGGCGCAGCAGGCACGCCCCCGGGCGGGTCACTCGGAGGCTTCGTCGGCGTTGCGGCCCTGGCCGGATCGGTTGCTGCGCGGGGTGGGTGCCCGCCGCCGGGTTGATCGAGTCGTGCGACTGCATGCCGCTCGCCCGCGGCCGCCCGGGGCGGGACACATCGAAACACAGTGCCGGACGAAAGCCGGACTTTGCAATTTTACGTGACGGGAGTGTGAGTCGGGTCAGAGAGTTGCGCTTGGAACCGTGGGAGGTGCCTCAGTCGCGTCTGAGGAGTTCGAGCCGGCTGGCCGTCAGACTCGCAGGAGCGGTCAGCCACCGACCGTTGTCGATCGCGCCGGCAGCCGTGATCAACGAGCCGACACCGCAGATCGCTGCCATTGAAACCAGCAAGGAGCAATACAACATGTCAACACACAAGCGTCTTGTCAGTCTCATCGTCCTTGGCGGCGTTGCCGCAGCCGCGGGTGCCGGGCCGAGCAACATGATCCTCAACGGCAGTTTCGAGAACAACACAGCCGGAGGAACGCTGTACAACCTGGTCAACGCAGACTTCAGCACCATCATGGCCAATGCCACCGCGTTCGGCACCTCGCAGGAACTGGACATCATGCATACCTCCAACTTCTTCGGCCTCGCGCCGGTGGACGGAGACTACAAGGTCGCGCTGCACTATCGCGCCGACGGCGGGGTCGATGCGTTCTCGTTCGACCTGTCGAACTCGATCGTCGCGGGCCGTCAGTACACGGTCTCGTTCTGGGCCCAGACCGTCATGGACTTTGACCCGGGACGCGAGCCGCTGCTCATCGGGATCTCGAGCTCGGCCACCGACTTTGGCACCCAGGTCTTTTCGACCGGTCCGATCTCGCCCAGCAGCTGGCAATACTTCGAGCACACGTTCATCGCCGGCAGCGACGCGGCGTACCTGACCGTCGCCAACGGCACCGGACCCAATCCGACGTGGATCCATGTCGATGATTTCCGTCTGGTGCCCGCGCCCGGCTCGGTCGGTGTGCTGGCCCTGGGCGGGCTGGTCGCGATGCGCCGCCGCCGCTGAAACGCCACGGCGCAAGCCCGATCGCCACACTTGCCTTTGAACCAGCGTGATGAACTCACGCTAGTTTTTCTGCGCACGCGCCCCGCGACCGGACGAACGCCCGCGGCGGCATCGCACGGGGCCGAACTAAAATCCCGCTGCCTTAAGCCACGCCGAAGGATGCCGATCGAGCGCCGCAGCGATCGAGAGCAGCGACTCGAGACTCGGCAGGTGCGCGCCGCGCTCGATCGAGGACAACTGACTCACGCTCAGTTCGGCCTGTTCGCCCAGATCCTTGAGCGTCCAGCCGCGCTCGGTGCGGGCCAGCCTGATCTGTCGCCCGAGCTCGGCACGCAGGCGATCCTGCGGGCGCTGCCCGAGGCCGAAGGCGGCGGCCGCCTGCGACAGGGCGCGGCGCAGTTCATCGAGCGAGAACGGCTTGGCCAGGTAATCAAACACATCCTGCTTGAATGTCTGGCGCATGCTGTCGAGCGTCGGGTAGCCCGTGACGACAATCACGCACAGCTTGCTCCACCTGCGGCGGATCTCGGCGAGCATCTCTTCGCCGCTGAAGCGGCCCATCTTGATGTCGAGCAAGACAACATCAGGCAGCGAATGCTCGCAGGCGGCAAAGAAGCTCTCGGGATCGGCAACCGTGCGCACGTCGTGGCCCTCGCCCGCGAGCGTTGCTTCGATGTACTGCCGGAAGTCCGGGTCATCGTCAACCGCGACGATCGACAGCGGCGGGATCGAAACTTCAAGCTCGATGTTCATGGCGTCTCCAGAGGCAACAAGGTAGGAGATCGTACCGGGAGCATCACCTCAAACACAGCCCCGCACTGCCCCGTGCGGTTGCGGGCCAGCAGCGTCCCGCCGTGCTCGCGGACGATGCCCTCGGAGACCGCCAGGCCCAGGCCGGTGCCCCGATCATCAAGGTGACTCGAGACGAACGGCTCGAAGAGGTGCAGCAGCACCTGCGGGTCGATGCCGGGGCCGTCGTCGGTGATCGTGACCAGCGCCCACGCCTGGCCGTCGCGCTCGATCGTCTCGGCCTCGATCGTCACGAGGCCGGGATGGTCGGTGCGGCTGATCGCGTCGATGGCGTTGCGCACGAGATTGACCATGACCTGCACGAGTCGATCGCCGTCGGCCTCGACGATCAGGTCCGCAGGGATGTCGTTGACGATCTGCGCGCGCGCCGAGCCGCGATCGAGTCGAAGCAGTTCCATCGCCTCGATCGTGACTTCGCGCAGGGCAACAGGCGACGATTCGGGCGGACGCACGCGGGCGAAATCGAGCAGCCCTTCGCTGAGGCGTTCGAGCCGGCCGATGACGCGACGCAGCAGGGCCGACTCGGTCTGGCTGAGCGAGCGGCTCGGGTCGGTGTCGAGTTTCTCGACCAGTCCCTTGGCGACGGCCAGCGGCGTGTTGAGTTCGTGCGCGATGCCCGCGGCCATGATGCCCAGGCTCACGAGGCGATCGGCCCCGGCCAGATTGCGACGCGCCGTTTCGAGCAGGTGGTTCTTGCGCTTGAGATCGGCCGCGACCAGTTCGATCTGCGCCAGCGCTTCGGCCAGCGCCCGCTCGTGCCGCCGGATGCGCCGGATGGTCTCGTTGCGCGAGCGCATGATCTCGCCCAGTTCGTCGTGCGTGATCGCGTCGTCGGGCACGAGTTCTTCGCTGGTGCGCCCGTCGGTCAACGCCTGGTCGGCGTCGAGAATGCGCGAGATCGGGCCGTAGACATGCTGGGGCAGCACGAACAACTCGAGCGCGCCCGCCACAAGGGCATAAAAGAACAACAAGGCCAGCACCGCCAGGCCGTAGACGCTCAGCACCGCCCGCCTCGATGTTTCGATCGACGTTTCGACAATCCAGAGTTCGCCGATGCCGTCGAGTTCGGTCCACGCTGTGGCCACGCCGGGCAGCGCCCGCCCGGGGACGATGTGCGCCGTGCCGGGCACCGCCCGCGCCCGCTCGACCCAGTCGGCCGGAACGGTGCGCGGATCGACGCCGCGACGGATGCGCACCTGCTCGCCATCGATCAGCAGTTCGCCGGCGGGCGCGATCGCACGCGGGCTGGTCCGCAGCGTCAGTTCGAGCAAGCGCGAGGCTTCCTGCTCCTCGGCCCGCGAGACGACGCGAAGCAGCGCCGGGCGGAGCGTGACGAGCAGGATCAGCGTCATCGCCAGCGAAAAGATCGTGTGCAGCACGATCATCTTCTTGCGGATGCGCATCCCCGCCAGCACGCCGCGGCGCCGCGCCGGGTGCGCTGAAGTCTGATTGTCTACAGTCCGGCTCATGGCTGATTCTCGCAGGGCATCAT
Source organism: Phycisphaeraceae bacterium (assembly GCA_019636795.1). Classification (NCBI taxonomy): domain Bacteria; kingdom Pseudomonadati; phylum Planctomycetota; class Phycisphaerae; order Phycisphaerales; family Phycisphaeraceae; species Phycisphaeraceae bacterium. The sequence continues at coordinate 84,639 of JAHBWW010000004.1, read as the reverse complement.
TCGAGACCGGAGGCGGCGAAACAACCCAGCGTACGGCGCGGTCCGTCGCGACGTGGGCGATTGCTGAACACGCGCGGCGGTTTCCGGATCTGGTGCCGACGGCTCTGGACACCGGCGGGCTCGACCCGCGCGACGCCGCGCTGGCCCATGCGCTCTATGACGCGGTGGTGCGGCGCTGGCTGACGCTGGCGGCGGTGCTTGATGGCTGCCTCTCGCAGCCGTTTGAACAGCTCGAACCGAAAATGCGTGCGGTGCTGCTGGTCGGCGCGGCACAGCTGCTGCTGATGGATCGCATCCCCGCTCACGCCGCGCTCGATGAATCGGTCGCGTGGGCCAAGACGCATATCCGCCCCAAAGCCGGCGGGCTGGTCAACGCGGTGCTGCGCGAGGTGCAGCGGCGCCTTGCGGGCGAGCGGGCGCAGTGGACCGACCAGCGCGATGAGATCATGCTCGCGTCGGGCGGCGCGAGGGCGCTGAGCGAGCCGTTCCTGGCTTCCGACCCGATCGACCGCCTGAGTCAGCAGGTCTCGCTGCCGGCCGGAGTCATCCGCCGATGGATCGACGCACGCGGCGTGGCCGATGCGCGGGCGGCGGCACTGGCGACGATGTGCGAGCCGCCGGTCGTGCTCAATACGCAGTTCGCCCGGCAGATCCCGGCCGGGGCGCGCCCGCACGAGGTTCGCGGGCATCACGTCTTCGAGGGCACCGCCGCAGAACTTTCCGCAGTGCTTGCCGCCGATGAGAACCTATGGGTACAGGATGCCGCTTCGGCCAGCGCGATCCGCAGCGTTGCGGGCCGCACGCCCGCGCTGATTGTCGATTGCTGCGCCGGGCGCGGGACCAAGACGCGCCAGCTGGCCGCGACGTTCCCGGGCGCGACGATCGTCGCGGGCGACGTCGATCGCGCGCGGGCCAGGGATCTGGCCCGGCTCTTCAAGGGTCATCCGCGCGTCGAGGTGCTGCCGGTCGATCAGATCCTCCTGCGCACGAGCGGTCGGGCCGATCTGGTGCTGCTCGATGTGCCGTGCTCGAACTCCGGCGTGCTGGCGCGCCGGCCCGAGGCCAAGTATCGCTTCGGGCGCGATCAGACGCGGCGGCTGGCGCAGATTCAGCGGCAGCTGATCGCCGATGCGGTGCCGATGCTCTCGGCTTCGGGCGCGATTCTGTATTCGACGTGCAGCCTCGAGCCCGAAGAAGACGCCGAGCCGCTGGCGTGGGCGGTCGAGTGGCACACGTTCCGCATCGCCTCGACCGAGCTGCTCTGGCCGCGCAGCGTTCCCGGGGCCGACGCGGCGGGCTATATGGACGGGGCGTTCAGTGCCGTGCTCGAGCGGTAGGTGCTACCCTTGCAGACGGTGCCTCGCGCTGGTTCGGGGCCGGGGTTGGCTCCGCGCTGTCGCGGCTCATCTGGAACACGCATGAATCTGCTGGACATTCTCAAGCCCGAGTTCATCCGCGCCCCGCTCGTCGCTCAGGACAAGCAGGGCGTCATCAACGAACTGGTCGATCTGCTAACCGAGCACGGTGCCGTTTCGACGCCCGCCGAACTCAAGGCGGCCGTCTGGTCCCGCGAGCAGACGCGCACGACCGGCATCGGTCACGGGCTGGCGATCCCGCACGGCAAGTGCGCCGGACTGACAAGCCTGGCGATGGCGATCGGCAAGCCCGCCACGCCGCTCGACTTTGACGCCCTCGACGGCCAGCCGGTCCGCCTCGTGGTCCTGCTGGCCAGTCCGCCCGATCGCACGAGCGATCACATCCAGGCCCTGGCCCGCATCAGCAAGCTGATGGCGGCTGAAGAACTGCGTTCGCGGATCTATGCCGCCACCACGGCGGAGGAAATCTACGACCTGCTCCGCTCGCGCGAAGGGTGAATGTTCTCACAAAATGAAAAACTTCGCGCAGCTGTGCAGGCTGCGCGAAGTGTACAAAGGTTCGATCTATCTGCCCCGGCGTCTCAGGCCGCGAGGGTGAGGTTGTTGGCGGCCTGCTGCTGGGCGGGGGTGCCGCGCGGCCGCACGCCGCCGCTGGCGATCCAAAGGCGCGAGCAAGGGAGCGATCATGGTCCGCACTTTTTCAGATTCTTGTGTGGCATTCTCCCCATCATGTGTATACTCGCGGCCAAAGGGTGAAAAGACCACCCCTTCGAGGAGATGACATGATGAAGGATGTGTTGTTCGGGTGCCGTCTGCGGATGGTGCGGGGATTGTGCGCTCTGGGATTGGCAGCGTGCGCGGCGGTAGCGCCCTCCGCGGCGCAAAACTGCGGGAGCGGGCAGCCGTTCGGCCCGGCGCTCACTCCACTCTCGACCGCGGCCTTCCCTTGGAATCTCGTGACCGGCGATTTTGACAACGATGGCGTGCTCGACATCGTGGTGCCCAATCTCAGTGCGACCTCCGTCAGCGTGCGGCGCGGGCTTGGCGACGGAACCTTCGCGCCGCGCCAGGACATCGCCCTCGGCGGCTCGCCGAACAACCCGGTCGTCGCCGATTTCAACGGCGATGGACGCGATGATCTGGCCATTCCGGTGTCGATGACGGGGAATCACGGAGTCCGGGTCTTCTACGGCCAGCCCGACGGCACCCTGGGCGGGATGGTCGTCCTGCCCACCGCCGAAAGCCCCCGCGTCGCCCGCGCCGGCGACCTCAACGGCGACGGCCTGCCCGACATCGTCGTCGCGCAGGCCGGCAACACCGGCACGGTCGTCCTCTCTGTCTATCTGAACAATCCCGCGGGCGGATTCATGCCGCTCCAGACCGTGTTCAACCATCAGAGTGCCGAGTCACTGGCCCTGGGTGATGTCAACGGCGACGGGGTGCTCGACATGCTCGTCACCACGAGTGGCGCTCCGTTCGTCCATCTGCACCTTGGCATCGGGAACGGCACGTTCGATCCGTATGTTCTCACCGTTTCACTGCTGACGCAGACACGCCACATCGATCTTGTCGATCTCAACAATGACGGAAAGCTCGATATCGTGGCCAACAACGACAACTCGTTCACCTTTATGGTCGCTCTGGGCAATGGTGACGCAACCTTCCAGCCCGTGACCTTCGTGGAGATGCCCACGCAAGGTGCCGCGCGCCGCAGAGGCCTTGCTGACATCAACGGTGACGGGAAGATCGACCTCGTGTTCGGGCATCGCAACACCGGGCTCGTCTCGGTCTGGCTCGGTGTCGGCGACGGCACGTTCGCGCCGCCGTCCACCTTCAGCGTGCCCGGCGGGCCGTCCGCGGTCGCACTGGCCGATCTTGACAACGACGGCGACCTGGACCTGATCGTCGCCTCGGAAACCAGCAACGAGCTGCGTGTGTTCCTGAACCAGTGCCTGCTGCGTCCGAGCATCACCGCTCAGCCGCAGTCGCTCGCGGTCAAGCGCAAGACCGGTGCGCAGTTGCAGGTGCAGGTCGCGGGCGGGACGCCGCCGGTCACCGTGCAGTGGTACTTCGGCAACGCGCCACTGTCTGATGGCGGCCCAGTCAGCGGCGCACACACCCCAACGCTCACCATCGACCCCGCCGATTTCGAGCACGTCGGCCAGTACTACGCCGTGGCGAGCGGGCCGGGCGGAAGCGCGACCAGCGCCATGGCCATTCTCGCCGTCAGCAACTCCTGTCCCGGAGATTTCAATGGCGATGGCATACTCGACATTTTCGATATCATCTCGTTTCTGGGCCAGTTCTCGGCTGGATGTCCGGAAGGAGCGCCGGGCGGCTGAACGTCGCTCGCCCGGAAGAACAGTGAAGTGTCGGAGGCGGCCATGAGCGGTCGTGCAAGTCCGCGAAGCGGGCGCGGGTCTGCACGGCCTGATGTCTCCGCATCGGGGTGCGGGGCAAGGCACTGAGGAGCCACAACCGCACTGGCGACAGCGCCAGAGGGGGCACTTCCCCACAATCAGGCACTTTCTTCGCCCGTTTCAGTCGTACAAACGCGCGTTGCAGGAACACAAACGCGCGTTTCAAGAGTTGCAGCGCGCGTTTCAAGAACACAAACGCGCGTTTGAATCGTTGCAGCGCGCGCTGCAGGAGCACAAACGGCCGTTGCAGGAACACAAACGCGCGCTTCAGGAGCACAAACGCGCGTTGCAAGAGTTGCAGCACGCGTTTCAAGAACACAAACGCGCGCTTCAATCGTTGCAGCGCGCGTTGCAGTCATTGCAGCGCGCGTTGCAGGAGCACAAACGGCCGCTTCAAGAGCACACTCTCGAGCTGAGCGGACCCAAACCCGGACCGGTGGATCGCCCGTTCGATCCGCCGCCACCCCAACCAAGGCTTCCGGTGCGCGCTGCACAGTCGGGCCGTGTGTGCCGATCAGGTCCGGGCCGCGCCGCGACCAACGCAACGCACAAGAGAGGAAGCAGGAGAGTGAGACCATCGAAGTCCACAACAACCTCTTGAGCAGCACGCGCAGCACGAACCCGGATGCCGCCGGGCCCGATCACGTCCGGCTCAGACCATTGCCCACGCGGTTGAGCCCGGCTTGCTCGGCCAGGTCGGACAGAAAACAATCGCGCTCCGCGGGCGAAATCATCACCGCCTTGAAGACGCCCTGCCCGAACCTGACGTGCAGACGATCAAGCGACAGCGCCGGTGAACTCAGGGGATTGCGCGTCGGACGCACCTCCACGATCTTGGCCAGCGCAATACGCTGGCGGCAGAGGCCGTGTCTGACAATCAAGTGAGTCTCGTCGAGCCCGTAACGCATGGGAAAGACAAGCCCAACATACAGCCCCGCAACCAACGCGACAACCGCAACGCCCACCAGCAGGCTGGTGATGGAGCCCGCCAGCACAGTAGTAACGCACACCGCAACCGCGGCTCCCGGCGGCACGCACAGAATCGGGACGAGCCACCAATCGATCTTCGAGGGATACCACCGCGGTTCTTCAACGGACACAAGATCAACTCCTCGCAATCGTCGGATCTGTATGTCGGTGCATGCCGGAAGCGCGAGCATGTGTCCAGACACCGCGATGGCGTCGCACCCGGGGGCTTGAACGCGGCAGTATAGGCGGATCCACATCACATCCTCGATGACAGACCCGGCCTCGGCTGGCCGCACTCGGGGCAGACATCGCCCGGTGTTGCAGCCAGGTCGTAGGCGCACGACAGGCACAGGCCCCGCCGCCCGCGCCGCCAGCGTTTGAGCAGCGGCACGCCCAGCAGCGGCAGCGCCCAGAGCAGGCCATAGAACAGCGAATTGGCCGCCAGAGCGGGCAGGAGCGGACGCAGGGGCAGGCGAATTTCAGACAGCGTCGTGCCGGGCAGATGAAACCGACCGAGGGGGATGGTCAGGCTCCACCGCTTTTCGAAGACACCGCTCGAAAGTGCCTGGCCCAACGACGGAGGAGCGTCGATCATACGCGAAATAATCGTCTGTGATGCACTTCTCAAGGGCCAGCCGTAATCGTACTGCTCAATGACCACAAAGTCATGGTCGCTCATGTGGCGGGCAACCGGCAGTTCATGAAAGCGTGCTGCGATCTGATCAAACTGCGAAGCACTTCTCATGGCCAGTTCCGGTTGGCCGTCGGGGTACGGCGTACCCGGAGGAAGTTCAGCAGCGTACCGGGCCCGCGCATTGGCTCCAAAGACGGTATGACGGTTCAGAGGCGTGATGAACCACAGTGTCACGATCGTCGGACGGTTCTGACTTCTGGTGTATTCAAGGAGCAGCGGCTCGATGTACGCCGCTCCTCGTTGATCCAGGGGATACCACGGCCCAAACCACGGAGTCCGTGCTGCAACAGCAAGCCCCCACGCTACAAGCCACGAGGTCGCCAGTCCCAGCAGCACGCACAGCACCAGGCGCACACGCCAACGCGGGCCAGGACTTCGTTCACGCCGAGCCATGCTGCATCCTTTCAATACACACCGCGCTGATCGCTCAGCCCGCTTTCTTTCTCGAACTCGCCCACAGCACGCCGCCGAGCGCACCGCCCACCGCCCCGCCAATCGCGGCCCCGTTCGAGCCGAAGAGCACGCGGCCCAGCACCGCCGACACTGCCGCCGCACCCACAATCACGATCAGGACCACAACCGTTCTGTTCATCGTGCAGACTCCGAAGTATGCAGCAGCATACCACACTCCTGCATCGCTCGATCAGGACGATCGGCGTGCCACCGCCCCTGCCATTATCCCTGCCGTTAACCCTGCCACTGCCCCTACCATCGCCCCTATGACCAGTCGATACACATGGACCGTGCTTCGGGCCGGAAGACTGCTGCTCGACGGCGGCGGAATGTTCGGCCTCATCCCCCGCGTCGTCTGGAGCCGATCCGCGCCCACCGACGACAAGAACCGCATCGAACTCAGCCACAACTGCATCCTGCTCGAAAGCGAAGCGCCCGACCCCGACGTCGGGCGGCCGCGGCGCATTCTCATCGAGACCGGCACCGGCGACAAGCTCGACGCCAAGATGGCCGCGATCTTCGGCCTCGACGGCCGCACCATCCAAACCGCACTGGCCGAGATCCGCATCGCGCCCGAAACCATCGACGCCGTCATCGTCAGCCACCTGCACTTCGATCACGCGGGCGGGCTCACGCGGCGCGTGCGCGAAGGCGAGACGCCCGACTGGGTCGCCGATCGGCCCGGAGCCGCTTCGGGCGATGAGCCGCGCGTCAAACTCACCTTCCCCAACGCGCGCGTGTTCGTGCAACGGCGCGAATGGGTCGATGCCCGCGCGGGCGACTCGGTCATGACCCGCACCTATTACCGCGATCACCTGCTGCCGCTCGAAGATGAAGCCCTCGCGCTCGATGGCGGCCGCGAGCGGCTCGTGCTCATCGATGCGCCGCGCCCCTTCCCGCTCGGCCGCAAGCCCCACCGCGATGAACTGCCCAAAACCGCCGCCAGCGAGCGCATGATCGAGGTGCTCCCCGGCGTGCGCGTGTTCCTTACGCCGGGACATACGTGGGGCCAGCAGGCGATCCTGTTCACGGACACGAAGGATCGTACCGTCGTCTTCACACCTGACGTCATGCCCACGGCCTGGCACGTCGGCGCGGCCTACAGCCTCGCGTACGACGTCGAGCCGTACACCAGCATGCTCTCGCGTCACTGGTTTCTCAAGGAAGCCGCTGAGCACGACTGGCTGCTTGTGCTCGATCACGAGCCGGGCAATCCTGTACGCCGCGTGCGCGACGATGGCAAGGGATGGTTCGAACTCGTCGAAGATCAGGCGTAAGAGACAGCCATGACCGATGAGAAAGAACCAGGCCTGCGCGAGCAACTCGAGGGTCTGGTCGCGTACAAGCGAGTCTTCACTGGCGACACCTTCACGTTCGGGGTGATGAAGTTCGGCGGCGGTATGCCGATGTATGACTTCAGCGACGGCGCCAGCCGCTTCATGGATGACATGTACCGCCTGGGATGGGTGAAGGCAGACTTCGACTGGCCTGCCTGGGCGGGCACGCCCGAAGCCCAGCGCCTCGTCAACGACGCCGCCGCACTCGAGGCCGCCACCGCCGAAGATCTTGCCCGGCTGCTGACCGCTCACCTGCGGCAGGAACGCTTCTGCGAAGGGCATCTGGGCGGGATGTTCGACACCGGCCACCTGACCGCGATCGTCGTGCGCGCGGAGAGACTGCTCGAGGCGCTCGACGCCGATCAGTAATGCGTGAAAGCGGTGCCGGCTCAACCCTCGCGCGCGTGCCAGGCCTTGAGCACCTCAGCCTCGCGCTCGGGGGTCAGGCCTGCGCGCGGCGCCGTCTTGAGCCGCTCGCGCCGGGCCTCGGCTGCCGACCGCTCTTCTTCACGCTCAGGAACTTCGGCCAGCCACGCGAGCGTATCGCCGACGGTGTCGGCCAGCGGGCGGACCTTGAGCCCCGCCGCCATCGCCCTCTTCGTGCTCACTTGACCGAAACCGGCATAGTTGCCCGCGGGCGGCACCCAGCAGGGCATGTGCGACCACGCGCCAACACCATTGGCCGCCAGAAACTCGGCATCAGCCCACGTGAACGTCGCGTTCGATCCGCTGACATCACGGCTGGTCTCGAGCAACTGGCCCATCGTGCGCTCGGCTGCCGGGGAGTCGGCGTTGAAGGTGTCCATCAACTGCGCCTCGGCGCAATGGTTGATGAACACCGCCAGATCGCGCACGTCGATCGACTGCGTGAAGTGCCCGCTCTCGCCCGGAGCAAGCACCTCGCCGCCGCGCGCGACGCGCGCTGGCCAGTAGGTGAACCGATCCGTGTCATCGCCGCGACCCACGATCAACCCCGGACGCACCACGCACGTCCTGCCCGGCATGATCTCAGCCACGCGCTTCTCGCAGCGGGCTTTCATTGCGCCGTAGTGCTGCCCAACCTCGCGGTGCGTCGGGATCGCGGCGGCAACGTCGTCGGGAATCTCGGCCAGCGGGGCGTCCTCATCCATGCCCGGCGTGCCGTAGTCGCGATACACCGACACGGTCGAAACAACAATGTACTGCCCGACCGAATTCTTGAGCAGTTCGGCCGTGCGCCCGACCGTGTCAGGCGTGTAGGTGAATGTGTCGATCACGACATCCCAGGTCTTGCCTTCGAGCGCGGAGATATCGCCATAGCGGTCGCCTTCGAGCTTCTCGACCTCGGGGAACAGGTGCGGGTTGCTGCGACCGCGATTAAACAGCGTGACATGATGCCCCTTGGCCAGTGCGTCGGTCACCATGTGCGGCCCGAGAAAGCCGGTGCCACCAAGATAGAGGATGCGCATGGGCTTCCTGCTTATCTTGCCCGCAAAAGCAAAAGCAGGAAGAGCGGCCGCAGCAGCAAGCACAGCCGAGGTGCCGACGATAAACTCCCGACGATCGATGGACATGGACGAAGTCTCCGTAACGGTGCGCGACCCCGTTCTTTGATACCGTTGATTGTCACTCGGGTTGCGGGAAAAGGCAATGGGAACGATCAAAATGCCAGAACTTCGTTGGGCCATCATCGGAACCGGCGACATCGCGCGCAAAGTCGCCCCACTGCTGGCCTCGGCAGAAGGAAACCGAATCACTGCAGTATGTTCACGCGATGCGGCTCGGGCAAAGACCTTCGCCCAGCAGTTCGGCATCGAACACGCCGGGACATACGCCGACCTGTTCGAGCGAGCCGACCTGCGACAGGTTATCGATGCTGTGTACCTGACGCTGCCCAACCGGATGCATCCGCAGTGGTGCACGCGATTGCTCGAAGCCGGGTTTCATGTGCTGTGCGAAAAGCCCCTCTGCTGGACCAGAGCGCAAGCCGAGCAACTCTTTGCTGCCGCCGAGCGACACCAGCGCATCCTCCTGGAAGGATTCATGTACCTGCACCACCCGCAGACCGCCGAACTGGCACGCATCGCTCGCGATCCGGCAGGACCAATTGGACCTTTGCAGCACGTCGAGGCCTGGTTCGAAACCGACATGAAGGCCGCCGGTCGCGAAGCAACGCGCTACAGCCATGCGCTCGCTGGCGGCACGATGATGGATATCGGGTGCTATCCCGTCAGTTTCATCCGCTCTGTCACGCGGTGTTCGCTGACCGACTCGAGCGCGAGCCAATGGCACGCCCAGGGTGCCATCGCGCCCCCGCTCGCCGGCGAGACATCTGGAATTGATGAGCGAGTCCGCGTCGAGGGCCGTCTGAACTCCGATGTCTCTTTCGCATTCGAAGCCCGTATGGACAGGCCCGGGCGGAAGGAAGTGCGCCTGACCGGTGCATGGGGAAGCGTCTGGACCGACTGGCCCTGGTCGCCAGATCCAAAGTGGGCTCAGCTTCACGTCGAACGGTCTGCACAACACCCGCACGGCCCCGGGCAGAGCACGATTGTCATCGAACACGGCGGAGACAAGTTCATCAATCAGTTCACAGCGTTCGCCTCGGCGGTCCGAGGAGAACAGTCGGCCCATCCGTCCGCAAGTTGGTCCATCGAGCAGGCAGGTGATCTCGAAGCGATCCTCGGCAAACTTGGCATCGACTTTGAACAGGCCTCATGAGTGTGGCCGAGCGCCAAAACATAAAGAAGCAGGCCCCGCCACTGAGACGGAGCCTGCCTACACGATGTCAATCATGAACCCAAAACTCACCGACGGCGGCGCATCGCAACCAACCCGCCCAGACCGATCAGACTGGCGGTGCCGGGTGCCGGAATGATCTCGACCGTCCAGAAGAGCTGGATCCTGGCAAGGTCAAATCCGCCGATGTCCCCCCCACCAAGGCCGACGACACCAATGCCCGCGACGGAAGAAGCGGTGCTGCCGTTGAGTGTCAGAGCAAAGGTTCCCAGCGAACCGCCAACTGAGTTGAAGATGCTGAATCCTGAACTCATGACGGTGATGGGATTGGCAAAATCAATCGCGTCGGTGCCTGCTGCAAGCATGCCGACATCCAGACGCCACGACTGGAAGACGTTGCCGTTCGGTGCGGTCAGCCCAGGGGTCGGCTGCCAAGGACCTTGCGTCCCCATCTCGACCTGAATCAGGTACAGATTTCCGCCAAGGCTCGTCTTGGCTGAAGTAATTGTGAAGGGCTGGCCTGTGATCAGGTTGTTCCCCGCGAACTCAGAGCCGCCGAATGTGTGAGAATGCGGCACATCATCGATGAAATAGGCGTTTGGCGGCGCCTGAAGCAGCGCGCGGGCAACGAACGAGTCGCCCGTGCCTCCGCGGGTGCCAACCTGACCGAAAATGCTGCCGAAATGAGTGGCCTGACCCCCATCGCGCAAATCCTGCCCGCTGACAAAACCGATATCAGCACTCGCCCCGCCAGCAAGGGCACACACAGTTGCCACGCACAGTACAGTGAACCTCTTCATTATCTTGTCTCCTCAATAGATGCACAGACAAAGATCCATTGCACAAGCAAATGGATCGCCTCTCGACGGAGACTCTCTCCGGTCGCCGTAGAGATAAACGTATTTTGCTTACAAACCAAGCAGCAGGGATCAGAACAACCCCATCGAAACTCAAGGTACCAGAAGTTCCTTCCGCTGTCAAGTGAATTGTACTTGGGCCGATTCCCCGATTTGGAACCTGACCATCCGATCTGATCTGGCCCGATGCCATCAGCCAGAGCCGACCGCTGCAACCTGGTTTCCGGACTTCAGATGCTTATCTTGACGCACCTTGCATCGCGAATGCCCTCTGGTTCGCTTCACAAGGCACCCTTGAATCAAGGGCTCAGGGATGGCTCCCCCGGCGCATGCCAGACAAACATCCGCCCATCATCGGCGATCGCAAGGATCCGCGTTCCATCTGCCGAGAACTTGAGCCCGTGCACGCTTGACGTGTTGCCGCGGAGAGAGATGAGTTCGCTCGCGTGATCCAGCGCCCAGACACGCACGGTGTTGTCAAAACTGCCCGTCACAAGCCGCGAACCATCGGGTGAGAGCACGCACGCGTAGACGGGCCCGAGGTGCCCAATGAATCGTCGTTGATGCCCAGTGTGCAGGTTGTATGCAAGCACCGTGGCATCCTCGCCAGTCACGATAAGATTCGCATCATCAGGCGTGAACATCAATGACCACACTTGCCCCTCTATGGAGACAGGGAGAAGTCGCCTCGTATCCGTAATGAGATTGTGAATGCATACACGCCCATCAGCGTACCCCATCGCAAGGACGCCGCCATCCGAGGTAGTTGCCAAAGAAAATACTTCTCCATCAGCAATAAGACTTTGGGCGGGACCAAGGGCCGTCCCATCAAACTTGTGCCATGTAACGCCATCAACTCCGGCCGCAAACGCACGGCGGAGTGTGGGGGACCACGCCACTTCATTGATCAATCCCGATTGGCTAGGAGTGGACACAACCGCTTTGCTCTTTGTGTCGAAGGATAAAACGTTTCCCTCCGATGAAGCCATCAATGCGGTATTTTGCCCCTCCATCATGATCATGTGGCGGATGAAACGTGAGTCATGCTTCCAGGACTCCTTCACAGAAAAGGTATCGATGTCAACAGCGACAATGCTGGACATCGTGCCTGCGATGTATGCAGTTCGACCATCGGGGCTCAAGGCGAGCCCATAAATGGATGAGCCAAATGCCAATGGCGTTTCCTCCAGGCTTGGTGCAATGCTCCATGCACGCAGTGTGCCGTCGAGTGACGCTGAGACAACTTCTTCTTCACCGAAGAACTGAAGCGAAAGAACTGTGTGTGAATGACCGATGCGGGTTGTGACAAGGTATCCGGAATCGGCTTCGATAACGCGAATTCTGTTGTCAGTACTACCTGTCGCGATGCGCTTCCCGTCTGCCCGCCACGCGATTGCAGAAATTTTGTTCTCGTGAAGAGGCACCATGAGTCGCGGGCGATCCGGAGCGGTGTTCCCCACGGGCCACACCACAAGGGAGCCATCAATGGTGCCAACAGCAACTTCACTGCTGTCGGGCGAAAAAGCAAGACAACGCACACCACTGCGATGCTTCGGATACGCACTCCCCCTGAGATTACCCGTCGTGCTCGTCAGATCCATGATGACCAGGCTGCCATCGTGAAATCCCGCCGCCGCCCACAGGCCGTCAGGTGAAATACGGACTGCGGATGCTGGTCGCATCAGATTGAATGTGACGGAATTGCCCGGTTCATCTTGTCTGTAGCAAGTTACGGTCCGATGGCCCAGGATAACGCATCGGCCATCGGCGCTGACGTCGATGCGCAACTCGGATGTCGCCAGTGGCGTCGACCAGTACGGGTCGCCACTTCGCGGGTTGATGATCTGTGCTTGTTCATGCTCTGCGATTGCAAACGCTTCACCAAAGTTGCTCATTGCGAAAGCCGGCCAGACCTGATCCGATGTATCAAATGGAATGCGATCGAAAGTTGCAAGATCCCACAGTTCCAATGTGGTCCCATAGCGAAACGTGGCTGCAAGCGTCGGCGAAAATTGCGTAAGGTTGATGCCACGCGGATTGACCACTCGAGTGCGAATGCTCTGGTCCGCGCGCGTATTGAGATAGTGCCACTCGAAGTTGCGCATGTCGGATGCGCATTCCGCCAGCAGCGTGCGGGCGCGACCGACATCTCCAGCCTGAAGCGCCGCCTGTGCGAAACCAATTCGCGTGAAGTAGTTGACCTGCCGTAAAACCTCGGCTCGTTGCCTGGTTTCATCAAGCGTCACCTGCAGATCATCCCGAAGCTCATCGACACGGTGAGCCTGAAATACTGCAACACTGGCCAATGCCGCAAGCAGCACCACGCTGGCCACTGCCACTCGAGTCAGACCGCGATAGCGATCAAGACTCTTGCGAAGCACATACAAGGCCGAATCCTGCCGAGCAAGAATCGGCTTGCCATCGAGAAATCTGCGAATGTCATCACGCAGTTCGGAGGCCGACTGGTATCGCCGATCAACATCCTTTTCGATGGCCTTGGCCACAATCACGTCGACTTCGCCCCGGAGATCCTTGTTGATGCTGCTTAGTTTTGTTGGCGGGTCATCAAGGATCGTCCGTGCCGCTTCGGGCATCGACCGGCTCGTCAGATCGTGTGGTAACCGTCCGGTGAGAAGTTGATAGAGCACAACTCCCAGCGCATAGACATCGCTCCTCACGTCAATTTCATCAGGATTCCCCGTAATCTGCTCGGGACTCATGTAGGCAAGAGTTCCCACGAGCTGGCCATCGTGCGTCCGCAGCGTTGTATGGTCCGCGTCATCGCGCGCGATGCGTGCAACGCCAAAGTCGAGCACCTTCGGCTGGCCTCGAGGGTCCACAAGTATGTTGCTCGGCTTGAGATCACGATGGATGATGCCGCGCTGATGGGCGTGATGAACTGCATCGCAAATCAGCGCGAAGAGTTCGAGTGTTGCATCGATCGAAAGATGTCGCGTCGCGACGAAGTCTGTTATCGGCGGGCCTTCGACAAGTTCCATCGCCAGAAACGGCTGATCGTGACCATGAACGGCTGCAATACCGGCCTCATAAATCTGCGCGATTCCAGGGTGTTGAAGACGGCCAAGGATCTCTGCCTCACGCTCAAATCGTCGCACAAGTGTTGGCGAGACGACTCCACCGCGAACAAGTTTGAGTGCAACAGTCCGCCTTGGGCGGTTCTGTTCTGCCAGATACACAACGCCCATGCCTCCAGCACCGAGAAACCGGAGAATGCGGTAGGATCCGATCTCGGACGAAACAGAAAGGTTCTCGAATGGCGCCGCGCCGCCAAATGTCTGACCAAACGGCGCAGCAACTGGTGGAGCATCAAGAATGCCCTCGTCCGACGAAGCGTGCGCGAGCAGACTCTCAACCTCGGCCCGCACAAGCGGATCGAGGCGTTGTTCGTCGAGAAATGCCTGTCGATCGTCGCGAGGAAGTTCTATCACCAGGCCGAAAACTTCCTCGACCCGTCTCAGCAGGTCCGGGCTCACGCCTGATCCTCATCCTTCTTGCCTGAAATGGCCCGGTGAAGCCAGGCCCGAGCAAAACTCCAGTCAGTCTTGACGGTAGCGAGTGAGATGCCCAGCGCAGCAGCGGTTTCCTCAAGGGTCAACCCGGCAAAGTAACGCAACATGACGACGCTCGACTTGCGTTCGTCAATGGCTGCAAGTTGATCGAGGGCTTCGTCGAGCGCGAGCATGTCAAGTGGATCGGGCTCTGTACTCATGGCATGGTCGCCCAGTTCAACCCGTTTGCGCCCCCCACCATGCTTCATACGCTTGCGGTGCCGGGCCCGCTCGACCAGAATTCGTCGCATCGCCAGCGCAGCCGATGCAAAAAAATGCCCCCGGCTGTTCCAATGCAGGGCCGAATCGCCCACCAGTCGCAAGTAAGCCTCGTGCACCAAGGCTGTCGGCTGAAGCGTCTGGCCGGGTGCTTCGGCTCCGAGCCGAACCCGGGCAAGTTTGCGCAGCTCCTCATACACCAGCGGAAGCAGGTCGGCCGCCGCCTGCGGGTCGCCCGCGCGGGCGGCTTCGAGCAGCAAGGTCACCTCATGCGGCGACCGGGCGGGAGGTGTCGCCGGATCAAGTGCGTAGTTCGTAGGTTGGTCGGCAGGCATGCAAGACTCTGCTACAAGAAGGCTTGGACGCCTCCATCCGAACCGGGTCGAGCGATTATCCCACAGCACCGACCCAAACGCAATGGCAGAATCGGCCCCCGAGTCGGATTTTCAAAGAATTTTCTCTCCACGACCAGCCGGCCGAAGCCCAGATGTCGCACTGGTGAGCATCGGGGGCGTTCCTTTACCAACCAAGCACCCCTAGACAAGGAGACCGCCATGCGTCATTCAGCAAAACTCGCTATCGCTGCGCTCACGCTAGTCGCCGGGACTGCAGGCCTGATCATCGCCGGACCCTTGAACCCGCCCGCGGGCAGCGTCCAGAGCACTTATAAGACCCTCGTCGAGGTCGAACCCCGAATCGCGATCAACGCAGTCAACACACCAGGTGATGCCGATTCCGTGTTTCGCATTTCGCAACCCGGGTCGTACTACCTGACAGAAAACATATTCGGCGCTGCAGGCATGTTGTGCATCGAAGTGGCTGCCGATGATGTCACGATCGACCTCAATGGCATGACCATCAGAGGTCACACCGCATCATTCGGCGGCATCATTGGTGACGGTGCTCGCTCCAACATCACAGTTCGTAATGGGACGATTCGATCGATCGGCAATGGCGTCGGGTTGGGTTATACAGCTGCCGGATCTCGAGGATGGGAAGTCGAAAACGTCTCAGTACTCAACAACGGCAACGATGGAATGCGTCTGCCGGGAGCCTCCATCGTTCGTTCCTCGCGCGCAGCATTCAATGCGGGTTATGGAATCAGATCATTGGATTCCTCACAAGTGTTTGATTGCATCAGCGAGCAGAATAGCGTCGCGGGCGTGTTCGTCCTCAATAGTTCGATCGTTTCCAGAACAATCGCCCGCAGCAACAGCAATAACGGCATTGATGCCTCTGGCGACGGCACCCGAGTGCTCGATTGCACTTCGACCAACAACTCCGGCCACGGAATCGTTGGTCTCAATGGCTCGGTCATTACCAGCTGCGTCGTTCGCAGCAACTCGCTCAATGGCATCACAGCCAACTCATCGAGCCTGATCGAAAACAATAGCGTCACGTTCAATGGCGGACACGGCATCTCCTTCCTGGGAAACTGCACCGTGCGCGAAAATGTCAGCAACTCGAATGGCCAGTCCACACTTGGAGCCGGGATCTTCACCTCTGGTTTCAGGAGCCGAATCGAGGGGAATGTCTGCAACGACAACGACTATGGCATTCGCGTCACCGCTGGCACCAACTTCATCACTCGCAACACAGTCTCCTCGAACACAACGCTGAACTGGGATGTCGTCGTAGGAAACCGCTGTCTTGTCGTGCAGGCCACCAATGCAGGTGCTATCAGCGGCAACTCTGGTGGCACTTCACCCGGTTCATCCGACCCCAACGCCAATTTCACATATTGAGCGCTCGTCTGTTCGAGCGGCTCACAGCCTCACAACCTGGCACGCACAAACGCGCCATCACCATAGTTAGGAATTGAACAATGAAGAAACTGATCCTCACCACCGCCGTCGCACTCTTCGCACTCCCCGCCCTGGCTGGTCCGCTCGACCCGCCCGAAGGCCCTGTCGCTTCCTCCATGAAGACCCTTGTCGAAGTCGAACCACGCACTCCCCTCAAGTACGAAACCACACCCGGCAATGGCGAGCACTTCTTCGTTATTGTCCAGCCTGGATCGTACTACCTCGCTTCCTCACTCATTGTCACGGGCGATACGGGTGCCATTCTCATCTCGGCTCCTGATGTCACGATCGACATGAACGGATTCTTCATCGCACGCGCCGGCGGTGGAACCAGCACCCGCCCGCTTATCAGTGTCGACGCAAACGCCTTCAGCAACACCACCATCCGCAACGGAGCCCTGCGCGAATCAGGCAACCACGGCATCGTCCTCGGCCGCAACGCGCGCATCGAGAACGTCACCGTTCGCAATGCCAAGGGCGACGGGATCAATGTCGGACAGCGCAGCATCATCTCAAACTGCTTTATCGAGGCACCGCTCGGCAATGGCATTGTCGTCAGCACCCACTCGATTGTCGAAAACTCCACGGTCTACAGCGCTGGACAAAACGGAATTGTAACTTCAACCCAGGGGCGTGTCATCGGCAGTTTCGCCAACCAGTGCTCGCAGTCCGGGATTTCCGTCGCGTACGGCTCCCACGTTGAAGGATGCACCGTCAACGCCAACACTGCCTTCGGCATCACCGGCCAACTCAACTCCGGAGCACTCAAGATTCTCGGAAACTCCTCAACCAACAACGGCTCAGGCGGCATCCGTGTTTATCACAGCTCCATCGTTCGTGACAACAACATCAGCTCATCCGGCCTTCAGGTAGCATGCATCGCTGTCATCGAAGACGGATCTCGGATCGAAGGAAACCTCTGCCACGGCGGGCCGCACGCTGTGCAGATCGAAAACTCCGGCATCGACAACCTCGTCATCGGCAACCACTCACGCAGCGCCACAGTCGGCAATGGCTTTGCCACCGTCAACCAGGCCAACAACATGATCGGGCCAGTTGTCAGCACTGGCGGCACCATCATGTCGACCAGCCCTTTCGCCAACTTCTCACGCTGATTGCACCTCGACGCAGTTTTAACTGCACGGAGAATCGTCATGAACAAACAAGTCACAATCACACTTCTGACACTCGCCCTCCTCGCTCCCTTCGCTGCTGCTCAGTCCAATGTCTCGGCCACTAAAAAATGGGCTTGGGGCGAGAACATTGGATGGATCAACTGGCGCAACGCGAACAACGGAACCCAGGGCATCGTCATCGATGGCACCTACATGAAGGGGTACGCGTGGAGCGAGAATGTCGGATGGATCAACTTCGGCAACGGCACCCCGGTCGGCGGACAGCACTACGCCAACAACAACGCATCTGACTTCGGTGTCAACATCGACCCATCTACAGGCCACCTCTTCGGTATGGCATGGGGCGAGAACATCGGATGGATCAACTTCGACACCGCTCCAACGCTCATCAACTCGAACCAGCACGCAAGGCTCGACCTGCAAAGCCGCCGCCTCCGCGGACACGCATGGAGCGAAAATGTCGGATGGATCAACCTCGATCACAACCAGCACTACGTTGCGCTGCGATGCCCAGCAGACTTCAACGACGACGGCGTCCTCGATATCTTCGATGTGCTCGGCTTCCTCAACGCCTTCAGCGCTCAACACTCGAGCGCCGACCTCATCAACGACGGAATCTATGACTTCTTCGATGTGCAGCGATTCCTGAGTCTGTATTCACAGGGCTGCCCCTGATCGTTGACTCCAAAACCAACCAACGTTGATCGTGAAAAATCACAGCCCCGCACACACCGTGCGGGGCTTTTTCATGCGCCCGACTGGTTGGTTCGTTCTGAACTTGAGTCGCTCAGCGCGTTGCAGCCAAGGCTGCAATGTCCGTCCGCATTTGCATCCCCGCGAACGAAATATGTCGGCAAGCCTCATACGCGCGATCGCGCGCCGTTTCGAGATCATCACCCAACGCGGTCACGCCCAGCACACGCCCGCCTGCGGTCATCAACTTGCCATCGCTCTCGCGACGTGTGCCCGCATGGAACACCGTCACCCCCGCAACCCGTTCCGCAGCCTCGACGCCATGAATCTGAACAGGCTTCGAAGACGTTTCAGGGTACCCTGCACTCGCAAGCACAACACAAACGGAAGTTTGCGGCTTCCATGCGATATCAATCTCATCCAGACGCCCCGTCGCAGTCGCTTCGAACAGGTCGATGATGTCGCAATCGAGCCTCGCTATCAAAGGCTGACACTCCGGGTCACCAAAACGCACGTTGAACTCAAGCACCTTTGGCCCGGCCGGTGTGAGCATGATGCCTGCGTAAAGCACACCACGATAGTCGATGCCTTCGCGACGCAATGCGTCAACAGTCGGCACAAGGATCTCCCGCTCGATGCGCGCCATCATCGCGTCATCGATCGTGCCAGCCGGGCAGAACGCACCCATCCCGCCTGTATTCGGGCCCAGGTCGCCATCGCGCAACCGCTTGTGATCCTGGCACGGCGGCAACACGAGAATGTTGCGCCCATCGACCAGTGCGAGCAACGAAACTTCAGGACCGGTGAGACGCTCTTCAATCACCACGCGCCGCCCGGCATCGCCGAACACACGCTGCTTCATAATGCGCTCGACTGCATCTGCTGCTTCTTCAAGACTCGAACACACGAACACGCCTTTGCCCTTGGCCAATCCAGCAGCCTTGACTACGGGCGGCTCATTGCGTGATTGCACATAGTTGATCGCAGATTCGTAGTCCTCAAAACTGCGTGACTCGCCTGTCGGGATCGACGCCGACCGCATCAGTTGCTTGGCCCATGACTTGTCAGCTTCGAGCATCGCGCCCGCCTTGCTTGGCCCGAACACTAACCGCGTCTCGGTCGCCAGTGCATCCGCAAAACCCTCAGCCAGCGGATCCTCAGGCCCGATGACCACCAACCCGATCGAATGATGATCGCAGAACTGACGCAGGCGATAGACTTCGCGGATGTCCACCGGTACATCAACGGGCTTGCCGAGCGTTGACAATCCGGGGTTCGATGGATGCGTGATCCACAGTTCGCCAAGCCGATCCGAGCGAACGATCGCTGTCGCAAGCGCGTGCTCACGTCCTCCGCCGCCAATGAGCAGCACATTGACCTTGGATCGTGATTGATTGGAAAAATCTGGCATCGGGCGATGGTATGCAAACATCTGAGTCGAACGACAGAGTCAATCCATATACGGCACTAAAACCACAGTGCAAACCCCACGTCAAGCCCAACCGTTGCTGCACATCCCTAGGCAGCCCAACTCGACGTAACGACTCCGGAGCTTCGATCCATTGACCACCAGATGAGTCCAGCCTATCCTCCCCTCCTGTCTGCGGGGTGGAGCAGTCCGGTAGCTCGTCGGGCTCATAACCCGAAGGTCACAGGTTCGAATCCTGTCCCCGCTATTCCCAAGCCGGTTGCGAAAGCAGCCGGCTTTGTGGTTTTTGGGCCGGGCCGATGAGAGACACCCGCGCGTGTTGGCCCCTTCGGGCCCCGTTCCCGCGTCCGTGGGGGCGGTGGGCCAACGCTCCCCAAACGTGACGCGGTCTCTGGTCTGGACGCCGGGATAACCGGCTCGGCCGCTCGGTGGGCGCTAATTCGCCCGAATCGCCTCGAGGTCTCTGCCGGGTGGCGAGAGACACCCGCCGCGGTGAAGTCTCTGTTCGACCGGGTGAGCGGGTTTGACGGGGGTGATCAACTGCAAGGGCTGCTCGCGACATTGATCCAATCGATGCGCCGCGGTGAAGCGGGCGCGCACCGTCGGTAAGCGGCGTCATAGGTCACCCGTGGCGAGGTCGCGATGCACGCGGATCGCCTTGGAGCGACCCATGCCACGAGCGAGCGACGACAGCCGGCGCAGCCCCGAAGCGATGACATCCGAAGAGCGGCAGGACGAGATCTCGCGCATCCTCGCGCGTGGTCTCGTGCGCGCGGTTCGCATCGAGCGGGACGCCGCATCGCGGGCGTTGCGCGAAGTTGAAGAAGGTGCCGCGACATGCCTTGAACTTCCGAGCGATCCGAGCCTCACTGTGGCGACGCTATCCAAATCCCGACCGGCGGGTGAAGGAGACGCGTGATGGAGACACCAGCCACAGGAGGCCGCATGAAGCATGCGACGGCAAGACGGATCGAGGACGAGATCGACTCGCTCAAAGACATGTCCACCAACGAGCTCGTGGAGCGGTTTGTCGAGCTGCACGGCTACCAGACCCGGACGCGCCACCGGACGTACCTGATCCGCAAGATCGCCTGGCGGCTTCAGGCCAACGAGGAGGGTGACCTCAGCGAGCGGGCGAGGAAGCGGGCCGAGGAGCTCGCAGACGACGCTGAGGTTCGGGTGATGGCCCCAAAGACGCTTGTCACGCCGCCACAGACGGGGCGGTCCGCCACGGTGACGCGGGGACTCAACCCGGAGGCGGAGCGTGACCCGCGTGTCCCGCCGCCCGGCTCAGCGATCGTCCGCGAATACCAAGGCCGGACCATCCGGGTGCTGGTGCTCCCCTACGGCGAGGGCTTCGAGTGCGACGGCGAGCGTTTCAAGACGCTCAGCGGGGTGGCCAAACACATCACCGGGAGCCACATCAACGGCTTCCGGTTCTTCCGGCTCGGCCAGGACAGGAGCACGCGATGAAGGTACGCAAACGCGATCGGCCAAAGGAGGCCGCGGCCCCGGGCAGCCGCATGCGATGTGCGGTGTACACCCGCAAGTCCAGCGAAGAAGGTCTCGATCAGGAGTTCAACGCGCTTGATGCTCAGCGCGAGAGCGCCGAGGCGTTCATCGCCAGCCAGAAGACCGAGGGTTGGGTCTGCCTGCCGGACCGCTACGACGACGGCGGGTTCTCCGGTGGCAGCATGGAGCGGCCGGCGCTCGAGCACCTGCTCCGCGATATCGAGGCGGGAAAGATCGACTGCGTCGTGGTTTACAAGGTGGACCGGCTCAGCCGCTCGCTGATGGACTTCGCTCGGATCATGGAGGCGTTCGACCGTAAGGGCGTGTCGTTCGTCTCGGTGACCCAGCAGTTCAACACGACGAGCTCAATGGGACGCCTGACGCTCAACATCCTGCTCTCTTTCGCACAGTTCGAGCGTGAGATCATCGGCGAACGGATCCGGGACAAGATCGCGGCCCAGAAGCGCAAGGGCAAGTGGGCCGGCGGCGTGCCGGTGCTGGGCTACGACGTGGACCGCTCCGGCCCGAGCCCGCGGCTGGTGGTGAACGCCCGCGAGGCGGTGCGGGTCCGTGCCCTGTTCGATCTGTACCTGGAGAAGCAGTCGCTGTTGCCGGTCGTCCGCGAGCTGCGACACCGCGAGTGGACCAACAAGAAGCGGGTCACGAAGAAGACAGGCAAGGTCATCGGCGGGAAGCCATTCAATAAGGCCACGCTGCACAATCACCTCATAAACCCGGTCTACGTCGGGAAGATCACCCACAAGGGCGAGATCTACGACGGCGTGCACGAGGCCATCGTGGACCCGGAGATCTTCGAGCGGGTCCAGAAGCTGCTGCGCTACAACGGGCGGACCGGCGGTTTCGAGGTCCGCAACAAGTACGGTGCCCTGCTACGCGGTCTGATCACCTGCAAGGCATGCGGGTATGCCATGACGCACACATTCACGAAGGACAAGAAGGGCGGGCCGCGGTTCTACCGCTACTACCGGTGTACGCACGCTATCAAGAACGGGGCATCCGAGTGCCCGTCGCGGACGCTGCCGGCGGCGGAGATCGAGCGGGTGGTGGTCGACGAGATCCGCGGGTTGGGCTCCGACCGAGCCTTGCTCAAGCAGGTGCTGGCCGACGCCCAAGCAACGATCGCCGAGGAGCGCGAGGGTCTGGTCACGGAGCGTGCCGATCTGAGGCGGACGCTGGACCGTTGCCACCGCGAACTCCAGACTCTCGCGGCCGGAGGGCTCGCGGATACAGATGTGTCCCAGCGGATCGCAGAACTGCATGAGCAGATCACTGCCGGGGACAAGCGGCTGCCCGAGGTCGAGAAGCGGATCGGCGAACTGGACGCAGAGACGATCACCCAAGCGCAGGCCGAGGCGGCATTCAGCGGCTTCGACCCCGTGTGGGAGAACCTGATCCCGCGTGAGCAGGCCCGGCTGATCCGGCTGCTGGTCTCGGCGGTGGAGTACGACGCCGTGAAATCGAGCGTCAGCGTGACCTTCCGCCCAACGAGTATCCGGGCCTTCCTCGACCGCATCAAGAAGGAGGCGGCATGACCACCGTCACCCGGCCCATCCACTTCCGCGTCCGCCAAACCCGGCGGCTGATCGTCACCGAGCCCGCTCCGCCCCCTCCGCCGGGGCGGGTGCCCCGAGTCGCCCGCCTGATGGCCCTGGCGATCAAGTTCGACAGGATGCTTCAGGACGGTGTGGTGGGCAGCCAGACCGACCTGGCGGACCTGGCCCGAGTGACCCAGCCGCGAATGACGCAGATCATGAACCTGCTGCATCTTGCGCCGGAGATTCAGGAGGAGATCCTGTTCCAGCCGCCGGTGACGGAGGGGCGGGATCCGGTGACGGAGAGGGATTTGCGGGGGATCGTGACGCTATGGGATTGGACGTCTCAGCGGGAAGCATGGCGTGACCTCGACAGCTCAAACATCCGCCGCGCAACGGCTTAGACCCTCGTTCTGGGGCGACCCAGTGACGGCATATTGTCAGTGAGTTCGAAGAGCAGCCGGCATCGACCGTCAATAACGGCTATCCTCCGACTCCATGTCTGGACTCCGTCAGGGCAACCCGCCGCCTCCCCCGCCGGAGGTGATGACCATCGACGAGCTTGCGGTCTACCTGCAGGTCTCGAAGTCGTCCCTCTACAAACTCGCGCAGGACGGGAAGGTGCCCGGCCAGAAGGTCGGGAGGCATTGGCGGTTCCACAAGTCTGCGGTGGATGCGTGGCTCAGTTCGGATGGGAGTAGAGAGGGCGGAGGGTCGCGCCGGCCGAGCCCGGGAGCAGATGACAGATGACCTCAGCAGAACGCGAACTCGAGCAGGCTCTGATAGACCGGCTCGTCGGCCTGAAGTACGAGCACCGGCCCGACATCCGCGACAGAGATGCGTTGAACGCCAACTTCCGAGAGAAGTTTGAGACGCTCAATCGTGTCAAGCTGACCGATGGCGAGTTCGGCCGCCTGCTCGACGAGATCGTTGTCGCCGATGTCTTCGACGCCGCTGTTCGGTTGAGGGAGAGAAGCAGCTTTGTCCGCGACGACGGCACACCGCTCAACTACTCGCTCGTCAACATCAAGGACTGGTGCAAGAACACCTTCGAGGTCGTCAGCCAGCTCCGCATCAACACCGCAAACAGCTTCCATCGGTACGACGTGATGCTGCTGATCAACGGCATCCCGGCCGTGCAGATCGAGCTGAAGACCCTCGGCATCAGCCCCCGCAAGGCGATGCAGCAGATCGTCGACTACAAGTCCGACCCGGGCAACGGGTACACCAACACGCTGCTCTGCTTCGTCCAGCTCTTCGTCGTCAGCAACCGCGATCGGACGTATTACTTCACCAACAATAACAAGAAGCACTTTGCGTTCAACGCCGACGAGCGGTTTCTGCCCGTCTACGAGTTCGCGGATTCCAAGAACGAGAAGATCAGCCACCTGGACGACTTTGCCGAGTCGTTCCTCGCCAAGTGCACGCTCGGCCGCATGATCAGCCGCTACACGGTTCTCGTCGCCGGCGAGAAGCAGTTGCTGATGATGCGCCCGTACCAGATCTACGCCGTCCAGCAGATCGTCGATTGCATCAAGGACAACACCGGCAACGGCTACATCTGGCACACCACCGGCAGCGGCAAGACCCTCACCAGCTTCAAGGCCTCGACGCTGCTCAAGACCAACGACGACATCCACAAGTGCCTGTTCGTGGTCGACCGTAAAGACCTCGACCGTCAGACCCGCGATGAGTTCAACCGGTTCCAGGCCGGTTGCGTTGAGGAGAACACAAACACCGCCGCGCTCGTCAAGCGTCTCCTGAGCGATAACTACGCCGACAAGGTCATCGTCACCACGATCCAGAAACTCGGCCTCGCCCTCGATGAGCAGAGCAAGCGCAACAAGCAACGCGCCGAACGCGGCCGAGACACCTATTCCGACCTGCTCGCGCCCCTCCGCGACAAGCGCATGGCCATCATCTTCGATGAGTGCCACCGCTCACAGTTCGGCCAGACCCACCAGACCATCAAGGACTTCTTCCCCAAGGCCCAGTTCTTCGGCTTCACCGGAACACCGATCTTCGAAGAGAACGCCACGGCCAGGAAGGTCGACGGTGATGTCCAGACCTTGATGACCACCGCCGACATCTTCCAGCAGCCCCTGCACCAGTACACCATCACCGACGCCATCGAAGACCGCAACGTCCTGAAGTTCAACGTCGACTACTTCCAGCACGGCGGCGAGGACGCCCGCAAAGCGAACCCCGACGCGGTCAAGCGTGCGATCGTCGACAACATCCTCGACAAGCACGACGCCGCCACAAACAGCCGACGCTTCAACGCACTCTTGGCCACCGCCAGTATCAATGACGCGATCGCCTACTTCGATCTGTTCGCCGAGGCGCAGGCTGAGCGGCAAGCTGAAGATCCCGACTTCAAGCCTCTCAAGATCGCCGCCGTCTTCTCTCCGCCCGCCGAAGGCAACGCCGATGTCCGTCAGCTCCAGGAAGACCTCCCCCAGGAACTGGCCGACAACCAGCAGCAGCCCGACGAGAAGAAGGCCGCGCTCACCCGCATCATCGCGGACTACAACGCTCGGTACGGCACGAACCACAAGCTCGCCGAGTTCGACGCCTACTACAGCGATGTCCAGGAGCGCATCAAGAACCAGAAGTTCCCAGATGCCGACATGCCCGGCAAGGACGGCACACCCGGCGGCGGGAAGATCGACCTCGTCATCGTCGTCGACATGCTCCTCACCGGCTTCGACAGCAAGTACCTCAACACTCTCTACGTCGACAAGAAGCTCAAGCACCACGGCCTGATCCAGGCCTTCAGCCGCACCAACCGCGTCCTCAACGACACCAAGCCCCACGGCCAGATCCTCGACTTCCGGGGCCAGAAGGACAACGTCGACGAAGCCGTCCGGATGTTCTCCGGCCTCGAAGCCACCGGCGAGGGTGCCGAGGAATCCCGCAAGATCTGGCTCGTGGATCCGGCCCCCGTCGTCATCGAGAAGCTTAAGGCCGCGAAGGCCGACCTCGACGCGTTCCTCGAAGGCCAGGGCCTGCCCCCAGCGCCCAGCAGCATCGCCAACCTCAAGGGCGACGCCGCCCGCGCCGGCTTCGTGCAGCAGTTCAAGGAGGTCCAGCGACTTCAGGTCCAGCTCGACCAGTACACCGACCTCTCCGATGCGCAGAAGCAGGAGATCGAGGCGACGCTGCCCAAGGACGACCTCCGCGGCTATCGCGGGGCCTACCTCGAGACGGCCAAGCAGCTCCGCGACCAGTCGCAATCCAGCGATGAGCCCGATCCAACCGTCGACGACCTCGATTTCGAGCTGGTCCTCTTTGCCTCTGCCACTATCGACTACGACTACATCATGACGCTCATCAGCCAGATGAGCCAAGCCCCTGCTTCAGGCAAATCGACAAAGACCCGGATGACCCGCGAGGAGCTGATCGCCCTCATCCAGTCCGACGCCAAGTTCCTCGATGAGAAGGACGACATCGCCGCGTATGTCCGGAGTCTCGAAGCCGGCAAGGGCCTCAGCGTGCGGGAGGTCGAGGCCGGCTACGCCCGTTTCAAGGCTGAGAAGCAGCAACAGGCGATGCATGACCTCGCCGCCGTCCACGGCCTCGAAACGGACGCCCTCGAAGCCTTCACCGCCGAGGTGCTCGACCGCATGATCTTCGACGGCGAGAAGCTCACCGACCTGCTCGCGCCGCTCGGACTGGGCTGGAAGGATCGCCAACGCAAGGAGCAAGAACTGATGGCGGGCCTGATCCCGCTGCTCAAGCAGCGCGCCGCCGGACGCCGGATCAACGGACTGGCTGCGTGGGAGCAGTGAACGAGACGACAGAGAGGATCAGGCCATGAGCAAGGACGACAAGACAACCAAGCCAAAACCGCATCTTCGGTTTCCGCAGTTCCGGAATGCCGCGGGCTGGAATGTCAAGCGTCTTGGTACCCGCGGCGCGTTCTTGTCCTCACTCACAGGGAAGTCTGCAGCTGACTTCGATACGGGTGACGCCAGGTTTATCCCGTACATGAACGTCTTCTCGAACACTTTCACGGATCTCCATGATCTGCGTGCGGTCGATGTCGGTGAGGGCGAGACGCAGAACGCCGTCGCCCGAGGCGACGTTTTCTTCACCGTTTCATCAGAGACCCCAGAGGACGCGGGCATGTCGAGCGTTCTCCTCGGTGACATCGAGGACTGCTACCTCAACTCGTTCTGTGCCTTGTTTCGCTTTCATGAAGGTCGCTCACCAGACCCGGTCTTCTTGGGGTATGCGCTCCGATCTGGGGTAGTCAGGAAGCACCTCGCTCGCAGCGCTCAGGGTGCAACCCGGTACAACATCTCGAAGGGAGTGTTTCGCGACGTACCGCTGCTCCTGCCTGAGCCGGCCGAACAGCGCAAGATCGCGGAGTGCCTCGGCTCGCTGGACGACTGGATCGCGGCCGAGACGGAAGCCCTGGCGGCACTCCGCCGGCACAAGACCGGCCTCATGCAACAGCTCTTCCCCCGCCCGGGCGAATCCCGCCCGCGGCTTCGGTTTCCGGAGTTCCGCGATACGCGGCAGTGGCAACCAAAGTCGATTGACGAACTCGCAAGCTTCAAGTCTGGTGGGACGCCATCCAAGAGCAATCCCGCCTACTGGGGCGGCTCGATCCCGTGGGTATCCGCGAAGGACATGAAGAAACTGAGATTGCAGGATAGCGAGGACCACATCACCCAGCTTGCGGTGGACGAGGGTGCGAGGCTGGTGCCTGCTGGCACATTGCTCATGCTCACACGTGGCATGACATTGATGAAGGATGTACCGATTTGCCTGCTGCAACGACCCATGACATTCAATCAGGATATCAAAGCTCTCACCCCACGGAAGGGGACGCGCGGTGAGTTCCTTGCCTATCTCCTGATCGCCAATAAGCCGAATCTGCGGGCACTCGTAGACATAGCTGGACACGGCACCGGACGACTGGACACTGACGAAGTAAAGCAGTTAAGGCTATCGGCACCCGGTCCTGCTGAGCAGGAGCGCATAGCTGATTGTCTCGTGTCGCTGGATGCCCTTATCACGGCGCACGCTGATAAGCTAGTCGCTCTCCACGACCACAAACGCGGCCTCATGCAGCAGCTCTTCCCAACGCCGGACGCGGCCGATGGAGGTGGCTGATGGCGCAGGGTCAGTCCTTTCCAGATCTCACTGTTTTGGCTGAGCACCTCAGGAATGAGCTGCAGCAGCATCGGTACATCCTGCTGTATGCCTACAACGGCACAGGGAAGACCCGGCTCTCCCGCGAGTTCAACAGGCTCGGCAAGCAGTTCAACGAAGAGGATGATGTCGTCTCGGGCGACACGCTCTACTTCAACGCCTTCACTGAGGACCTGTTTTCGTGGGACAACGACCTGGACAATGATGAGCGCCGCACCCTCGAGCTGAACGCCAAGTCGCGCTTCTTCGCAGGACTGGGCGAGTTCGAGATCGCGAATCGGGTGCAGTCACTTCTGAACTACTTCGCCGATTTCACGATCGATGTGGACCTGAAGTACCGCGCCCCTGGCAAGGACGACGAGAAGCCGATGCTCGATGAGGGCCGAGTGTCGTTCAGCCGAGAGATCTTGGTGAAGGAGGACGATGGCTCGGATCGTTCAGAGACCATTGAGCACATCAAGGTCTCGCGGGGCGAAGAGAACATCTTCATCTGGTGCTTCTTCCTGGCCATCGTCGAGGTCGCCCTCGACCCCGACCTGGATGCGTACGACTGGGTCAAGTACATCTACATCGATGACCCGATCTCATCGCTAGACGAGCAGAACGCGGTCAAGGTGGCGACGCATCTCGCGATGCTCCTCAAGCAAGCGCACCAAAGCCACGCCAGCGGGGAAAGAACGAGTGCTCCGCCGGGCGTGGTGATTTCGACACACCACCCGCTCTTTCACAACGTGCTCTGGAATGAACTCAAGAAGCATTCTCGCAGGTATTTTCTCAGCCGCGACCTGTCGACGGACGACTATCTGATCCGCAATACCGAGGCGACGCCGTTTTTTCACCACATTGCCACCCTCGCGGAGCTCTACGAGCGAGGCGGGAGCGGCAACCTCGATACATACCACTTCAACTCGCTCCGGGCCGTTGCGGAGAAGACGGCCAGCTTCCTTGGGTACAACAGCTTCTCTGATTGCATCAAGCGCAATGCAGACGACTTTGACGGCGTGCTGCACACGCGTCTGCTGAATCTACTCAGTCACGGCGGCTACTCCGTCTACGAACCCACCGAGATGGTGGAAGACAACAAGCGTGTGTTCCGCGCGATGCTCCATGCGTTTATCCGCGACTACGCGTTCAGTCGGCAACACTTCCCTGGACTCCCCACGAGTGAACCGGAAGACAATCAAGAGGCTGTGACCAAATGACAAACGACGATCAAAAGCGACTGGGCAAAGTCCTCTGGTCCATTGCCGACGACCTGCGCGGCGCGATGAACGCGGACGACTTCCGCGACTACATGCTCGCGCTGTTGTTCCTGCGCTACCTGTCCGACAACTACGAGGAAGCGGCCAAGAAGGAACTGGGCCGCGACTACCCCGACCCGGATGCGGTCGGCAACGGCGGACGGACGCCGCTCTCGGTCTGGTACGCGGAGAACGAGGCCGATGTCCCGGCGTTCGAGGCGCAGATGCGCAAGAAGGCGCACTATGTCATCAAGCCGGAACACCTCTGGACGAACATCGCCCACCTCGCACGCAAGCAGGATGACTACCTGCTCGACACGCTGCAGGCCGCGTTTAAGTACATCGAGAACGATTCATTCCAAAGCACCTTCGGAGGACTGTTCTCGGAGATCAACCTGGTCTCTGAGAAGCTTGGCAAGACCCTGAAACAGCGGAACCAGAAGCTGTGCACGGTCGTGACCCGCATCGCCGACGGCCTGAAGGAGTTCTCGACCGACGCCGACACGCTTGGCGACGCCTACGAGTATCTGATTGGCCAATTCGCCGCCGGATCCGGCAAGAAGGCCGGCGAGTTCTACACGCCTCAGCCCATCAGTTCGATCCTCTCGGCGATCGTCACGCTTGACAGCCAAGCGCCGGAGAGCGGGCCGCGAAAGAAGCTCGAAGCCGTATACGACTTCGCGTGCGGCTCCGGCTCGCTCTTGCTCAATGTGCGGCGGCACATCGCGGACGCCGGCGGCACGGTCGGCATGACCTACGGGCAGGAGAAGAACGTCACGACCTACAACCTCGCCCGCATGAACATGCTGCTGCACGGCGTGAAGGACTCGGAGTTCCACATCCACCACGGCGATACGCTCGTCAACGATTGGGAGCTCTTGACAGACCCCAACCCGGCGAACCGACCGAAGTTCGACGCGGTCGTGGCCAATCCACCGTTCAGTTACCGCTGGACGCCCAAGGAGGAGACCAGCAAGGACGCACGGTTCAAGGATCACGGCGTCGCACCCAAGTCGGCGGCGGACTTCGCGTTCCTGCTGCACGGGCTGCACTACCTCAAGGATGATGGCGTCATGGCCATCATCCTGCCGCACGGGGTGCTGTTCCGCGGCGCTGCCGAATCGAGGATCCGGCGGAAGTTGCTGGAGGACGGGCACATTGACACCGTCATCGGTCTGCCCGCGAACCTGTTCTATTCGACCGGTATCCCGGTCTGCATCCTCGTGCTCAAGAAGTGCAAGCGATCCGATGACGTCTTGTTCATCAACGCCGAAAAGGGATTCGACAAGGGCAAGCGACAGAACTTCCTGAGCCCGGAACACATTCAGCGAATCATCGATACCTACCGCGATCGCCCAGATGAGATTGAGCGGTATGCCCGACGGGTCGAGATGGATGAGATTGAAACGAATGACTTCAACCTCAACATCTCGCGCTACGTGAGCACAGCGGAGCCCGAGGAGCAGATCGACCTTCAGGCGACGCACGGCGATTTGATGGGTATCGAGAAGAGGATCAATAAGGCGAAGACGGCACACAACGGGTTTCTGGAGGAGTTGGGCCTGACGCCGTTGCCGTGAGTTTCGGCGCTGGTCGTGCAAGAAAGGGAATCGATGCTCGCTGCCGGGAAGACCATTCAGATCTACTGCCCATCGGGTGACCCTCGTGGCGTCCGCATCGCAGAGATCACCACGCGCATTGTCCAGGCGGTCGTGGTCCCACGCGCTCGCTTGGATGAGGCGGTGAAGCGTGAGGAGTTGGCCGGCGTCGGCGTGTACTTCCTCTTCGGCGAATCAGAGGCTGCGGGCCTTCCGGTCGCCTACATCGGTGAGGCCGAAGACTGCGGCGTCCGCTTCAAGCAGCACAACAAGAACAAGGACTTTTGGAACATCGGTGTCGCGATCGTCTCGCGGACCGGCAGCTTCACGAAGGCACACGCCAAACTTCTCGAATGGATGGCGATCGAGAAGGCCAGAGTCGCCGGTCGCTACGACCTCGATAACGGCAACGCTGGGGGAAAACCGAATGTGCCGGAGTGGATGGCAGCCGATGTCGCGGAGATCTTTGAGACGCTCGAGGTTCTGCTTGGCACTCTTGGGCACCCGATCTTTGAAGCCTCATCGCGAGATGCCGCGAGTGCGGACCAGGTGTTCATGTGCCGCCGCGGCGGGTCTGACGCGAGAGGTGTCTACAACGAAGAGGGCTTTGTGGTCCTCAAGGGCTCGATCGCTCGCCAAGAGACCACCTCGTCGTCTCATGACACCGTCGGGCCGAAGCGTGAAGAGATGATCGGCAGCGGCCTACTTACTCGAACGCCTCAGGGCTACCGCTTTGAGCGGGATGTCGTCTTCAGCTCACCCAGTGCTGCTGCGAGTCTGGTCACCGGGAGCAGTGCGAACGGCTGGATCGAGTGGCGGAATGCTAGGGGCCAGACGCTGGACGATGTCTATCGGAGGATGTCTGAAGACGGTGCCTGACTTCTGTGCCTACGGGGCCATGTGTGATGCCCGTAGTTCCGATAAGGACACTTCGTGAAAGCGAACTCTTCTTCTTGGCATTGATTCTCCGTGGCGATCCTGATCCCGACTCGCTCTGACTCATGAGCCGCACTTCAAGTGCCGATGCAGTCCGGTATTCGGACGGCAACATGGGCAGCCGTTTCGGGCATCGGCATAGGGCCTCTCCATCGCGACGTGTCCGGGATAGCTTGGCGGCCCTCTAGCGGAGAACCCTCCCTATGGGCCACCATCAGGTCGAAAGCCTACCGGTTACGCGGTCGCACAGACGCGTTGTCGCCATGCTGGGCGATGGTGCTGGCATGGCGGGATTGCCCGGCGTGGGGCAAGGTGCGCTCGCACAAGTGGCTGACGCGATGCTGGCCGCTGCGATCGCAGGGTTCGAGCGTGCTGCGACTGATGAAGGCCTGATTCATACGTTCTACCTGCTCACGCAGGTCACGCAGGCAGCCCGGGATGAAGACCGCTTCAATGAACGCCTGGCCGAGCTTGGGGTCACGGGTGGTGCCTGGGAATCCGGTTTCTCCCAAGGGGATGGTGCCTCCATTGCCAACACCATCTATGACCTGGTCGGCAACTTCACGTACGCCATCGACGATCATCTGGCCAGCACACGATCTCGCTCGGACCTGAGCGAGATCGCTCAACGGGCCGCCGCTCAAAGCCTGACCGTCTTGGGCCAGGAGTACGCAAATACCCTCTTTGGGACGGGTCCGGACGCAGTGCAAGATGCACTGCGACGGCTGTCTACGCAGTCAGGATTCGCTCGCCTGACCCAAGACTTCTTCGGTCGTGTGGCAAGTGGCTTCCTCATCTACCACTTGAGCAAGGAGCTATCGAACCACGTCGGGCCGGGCCGCAGATTCGCCGACGTGTCCGAGCACAATGCATTCCTATCGGCGATGGAAGCGCATTGTCGAACCGCGTCGTCTGTGCTCAAAGAGTTCTCGGGAACTTGGTACTCCAAGCACAACTTTCAAGGCGGCATCACGCCTCGGAAGAGTGCTGGCTTTGTCCGTCATGCTTTGGAGAAGGTGGGCGATGCGCTGACGCATCTCGGGGGGTCTGATGCCTCCTGATCGGCCCAAGCCGCATCTGTTCTTGTGCAACGGCGCAGGCCTCTCTAGCCGGCGGAAACTGTGGCGTGAGCTAAAGGCTACAGAACTCATCACAGATGGCCCTGCAAGCAATGTCGTCATCAAGATCTCAGAGATCTCCAAGTCACTAACGGCCAATGTACCGAAGCGAGCAGCCGATCTCATCGAGATCGCGGCGGCGGTGTATGTCGCTGACCAATTGTCCAAGCGAACTGGTCGAAAGACCCAAGATTACGGCGATTTATGGTACCGCGACATCCGGATGGAGATCGCTGTCCGGGACCCGGACTTTTGGAATCAGGAAGACGTTGCTGGCCTGCTGTGCCGCATGTTGAACTTCATCTCCGGCGACAACTTCGAGTTCGCCTTCGCTGAACTACACGAACCCCCTGCGGTAGAGACCTACCTGGAATTCGGCTCCGGTGACCCGAATCCAGAAGGGATCGAGAAGGTGCTCCTCTTCTCGGGCGGAATCGATTCCCTGGGCGGAGCCGTGCAAGAGCTTTCTGCCGGGCGGCGCATTGCAATGGTGAGCCACAAGCCAGCGGGTCATGTGGCCGGGCTGCAGAAGAGTCTCGTGAAGGAGCTTGTTAAACGAGCTTCGGTGTCCGGCAATGCCCCGCTGCCAGTATCCGTCTGGTGCAACAAGAAGGGGTTGGTGGAGAAGGATCACACTCAGCGGACACGATCCTTCCTCTATGTCACGCTTGGGGCGGTTGTGGCGCGGATCTTCGGCTTGGATGCTGTCGACTTCTTCGAGAACGGAGTGGTGAGCATCAACCTCCCCCTGGCTGAGCATGAGCTCGGCGCACGGGCAACTCGGACGACACATCCCCAGACCTTGGCGTGGTACAGCCAACTCCTGTCGGCGGTGTTCGAGCAGAAGTTCCAGGTTCGGAACGAATTTCTGACGAAGACCAAGCAGGACGTGGTAGAGATCATCAAACACGCAGGTCAGGGAGAGTTGATCGCTTCCAGCGTGAGTTGCATGCACACTCGGGAGACGACCAAGGCGAGCCCGCACTGTGGCGTGTGCTCACAGTGCGTGTCGCGTCGCTTCGCAACGCTCGGTGTAGACGGCGGAACGCTAGAGCCATCGAGTCTTTATCGACACGATGTGCTGACGGAGCCCCGGAAGCAAACCGAGGACCGCATTATCGCCGAGCGATTTCTCGGCTTTGCGCGCGAAATCGCTGCATTAGAGGACTCTGCCGAGTTCGCTCAGCGGTACGCCGCTGAGCTGGCACGAGTTACCCGATTCATGTCGCTCGCGCCGACCGTGGTCATAGACAGCGTGTTTGATCTGCATCGGCGGCATGCCGAACAGGTCAACGCGGTGATCATCGAGGCTATGCAGGCGTCGGCCGAAGATCAGTATCACGGAAAGATCGCCGACGGATCCATGCTTGCGTTTGGCTTCGGGACGAACGGTGGTGATCCAAAGGCCGCGCCACCCAAGGCCGCGCAGCCATCAGGGGGTGATGACGGATTACGCCCATCACATCCATTGAATAAGAATCAAGTGCTAGTCCTTTCGGTGCTGTCTAAGGCAAGAGCGTTGATGACCCAAGCTGATTTGGTTGACGCCATGAAAGCCAACGGGCATCACCGAACGCGTAAGACCATTGGCATCGCGCTAAAGGAGCTAAGGGAAATGGACCTCGTGTGCTACCCGGATGGTCCGCGCTCCGGTGCCGCCATCACCCCAGGCGGCCGTTCGTATCTGGCGGAAGCGACGGCACACTAATTACCCACTATTTACGCCTTGATGACGCGCTGAAGACGCCGTAACTACCCACTTGAAAACCAGTTAAGCGGCACCATTCCTCCGACACCTAACGGCCAGGAGTCGGAAGCCGCATGACCCACACCAACCAACAGAGAGAGCCTGTCTTGCCCCGCTCTCGGGGGCCTCCGCGATGGTCGCGGCTACCGCAAGGTGCATGACCATCATCGTTGTCTAAGTCCATCATCAACTTCGCAACTGGCCGCGAAGCAGTGCCGTTCGGGTGTCGTCGTCAACGACGATTCCGCGAACCGCCGCTAAACGGTCGGGCGCGATCCGTGCGCACTGATGGCGACACCCCAGGCGCTGCCTCCGGTCTCGGAGGCCCGTCATGGGTAACCCCAACCAGATTGTTTCTGACCCCTTCACCGCCACCCTCATCCGCATCAAAGCCGCCCAGCTCTGCCGGCGCACGGACTTCTCCTGGTCGGACCGCGACGACCTGACGCAGCAGATGCTGCTGTATCTGCTGGAGAAGGCCCACCTGTTCGATCCCGCCCGGGGGAACATCGAGGCGTTCGTCACGAACGCCATCGATTCCTGGGTGGCGATGGAGCTGCGAT
This sequence comes from Phycisphaeraceae bacterium, assembly GCA_019636795.1. NCBI lineage: Bacteria > Pseudomonadati > Planctomycetota > Phycisphaerae > Phycisphaerales > Phycisphaeraceae > Phycisphaeraceae bacterium. Next base: position 49,533 of record JAHBWW010000004.1, on the reverse strand, counting down.
TCCGTGGCCGCCACAAGCGGCGCGGCGATTACGAGGCGATCTCCCTTGAGGGGACGCTCGTCGAGTGCGACGGCGACGCCGTCCCGCTTCGCACCGTCCTCGGTCCTGCCGACCAGCAGCGCCGCCGCCAAGCCGCCCCCGCTTGCCAGTTCGATACCGCCGAGACCGCTGAGGCCGTCGCGGCGGTCATGGCCACCCTCGACCCGGAGGACCGGGACCTGCTTCGGCTGGTCGCTGAGCACGGCAAGGCGGCGGCCGCGCGCGAGTGGTCGCGCCGGTCCGGCGCTGCGGTGAGCCGCCGGCAGATCCAGAACGCCCTCGAACGGTTCCGCGCCCGCTTCGAGGCGGCCGGGTTTGGGCCGGCCTGACCGCGCACCGGCGGCGGTGGCGGCATAGGTGACCCAAGAAGCGCCCCCGGACCGCCGGTTCTCTCTCTTCCCTCCGGAGGCCCCGGCCCCTCGACCACGGTGTACGCCGCGGCTCGAGGGGCTGGGTCTCACGGGCGGCGGTCGGTGCGCCCGTGAAAGGAGCTCCTGATGTTGACCGATGTGTTTCGATTCCGATTCGCCTCCCCTGCCGCTCTGGCGGAGGCAGAGGCCACGCTGCACCTGTCGATCCTGGCCGCGGAGGGCCTCTTCGGTGAGGCCCGGACCCGCACCGATGTGTCCTACCACGCCGATCCGCCCCGCGCTGCGCTGCTGGTCGATGGCGGCTCGCCCTGCGGGGCGGCCGTGGTCCGGATCTTCACGGCATTCCTGATTAAGGAGTTCGGAGCCGACGGGTTCGCGGTCCGGCGGATGCCCTGCGGCGGGCCCAGGAGCGGTCAGGTCCGCGCACCGCAGGGGGTGGCCGCCTGATGAGCGCGATACCCCAGAACACAGACGACCTCCACTCTTGCCTCGCCCGCGTGCTCATCCGCGAGCCCGCCGAGACCTACCACGCCCGTCGCAGCGATTGCTTGACCTCGCACCGGCTGGCGGAGTTCCGCTCGTGCCCGCTGCTGTTCCGGCGCAAGGAGATGGGGCTGATCCCGGATCGGGACAGCCACGCGTTCCTCGTCGGGCGGGCGGCGCACACGCTCATCCTTGAGGGTCGCGGGCGCTACGAGGCCGAGTACGCGGTCGGCGGGCCGATCAACGAGAAGACAGGCAAGCCGTACGGATCGAGCACGAAGGCGTTCGCCGAGTGGGCCGAGAAGCGCGGCAAGCCCGTACTGGCCGACACCGACGCCGCGACGGTCGAGCAGATGGCGGCGAGCGTGCGCGAGCATCTGTTCGCCCGCGAGCTGCTGGCCGAGGGTGTCGCGGAGGGCGTCGTCCGCGGCCGGATGAACGGGGTGCTGTGCCAGGCCCGGTTCGATTGGATCAACCCCAAGGACGGCCGCGGGCTCGTTGATCTGAAGACCTGCGACTCGATCGACTCGTTCGAGTGGCACATCGACGCGTTCAAGTACCTGCACCAGCTCGCGTTCTACCGGGCGCTGCTCGCCGTCGTGAGCGGTGTCACGTTGCCCGTCCACATCGTCGCGGTCGAGAAGCGCGAGCCGTTCCGCTGCGGCGTGTGGCAGATCGCGCCGCGGTGCCTTGATGCCGCCCAGGCCGAGAACGACCGCGCGATCGAAGAGCTCATCCGCTGCCGGGAGACCGGCCAGTGGCCCACGGGGTTCGAGTCCCTGCGGCTGTACGACCGCCTGCCCAACTGACCGTCGCACCAGGGCACCCAGTCCCGAACCCGCACCACCAACCGCAAGGAGACCCATCGATCATGACCGCACTCGCACACATCCAGAAGGGCCGCACGCTGATGCCGCGTCGCGTGATGCTCTACGGCGTCCACGGCGTCGGCAAGTCCACCTTCGGCGCGATGGCCGAGACGCCCGTCTTCATCACGACCGAAGAGGGTACGAACGACATCGACTGCGACCGCTTCCCGCTGGCGACCAAGTACGCCAACGTGCTCGGGGCGCTGTCGGCGCTCTACAGCGAAGATCACGGCTACCAGACGGTGGTCATCGACAGCCTCGACTGGCTCGAGCGGCTGATCTGGGCCGAGGTCTGCGCGAAGCGCGGCGTCGAGACCATCGAGGACATCGGCTACGCCAAGGGGTACGTCTTCGCGCTCACGCAATGGCGCGAGGTGCTGGCGGGCCTCGACGCGCTGCGGACCGAGCGCGGGATGCAGGTTGTCCTGATCGCGCACGCGGCGATCGAGAAATTCGCCAACCCCGAGACCGACACCTACGACCGCTACGTGCCCCGCCTGCAGAAGCAGGCCTCGGCGCTGATCCAGGAGTGGTGCGACGAGGTGCTCTTCGCCACCTACCGCGTCCACACGAAGACCCAGAGCGAGGGCTTCGACCGCAAGCGCACGCAGGGCATCGGCACGGGCGAGCGGATCCTCCGCACGACCGAGCGGCCCGCCCACGTCGCAAAGAACCGCCTGAACCTGCCCGACGAGCTGCCGCTGGATTACCGCGTGTTCGCGGCGCTGGCGCGCGGCGAGGGCGATCCCGGCGCAGCCATCGAGAACGCCAACCAGAACGAGATCAACCAGACCACCCAAGAGCAAGGAGCCTGACCCATGGCAGATCTGAACGGATTCGACGCGACCAATGTGGAGCCCAATGCCGGCTTCGATCCCATCCCCGCCGGCAAGTACGTGGCCGCCATCACGGCCAGCGCCATGAAGCCGACCAAGAACGGCAAGGGCGAGTACTTGGAACTCGAGATGGAGGTTCTGGAGGGGCCGTTCAAGGGCCGCAAGCTCTGGGACCGCCTGACCCTCAAGCACCCCAACACGCAGACGGTCGAGATCGCCAAGGGCACGCTGTCGGCGATCTGCCGGGCGGTGAACGTGCTGCGGCCCCGCGACTCGGTCGAGCTGCACAACCTGCCGCTGGTGGTCAGCGTCGCGATCAAGACTCGCGAGGACAACGGCGAGCCAACCAACACCATCAAGGGCTACGCGAAGCGGGACACCGGCGTCGCGCCGCAGCGCCCGATGGCGGCTGCCTCGGGAGGGACGCCGCCGTGGAAGCGCTGACCGCCGCGGCGGCGGACGATGGCGCGTTCGTCGTCGAGCTGCCGTACCCGCCCAGCGTGAACCACTACTGGCGTCGCGTCGGCGATCGGACGCTGATCAGCCGCGAGGGACGGAAGTTCCGCAAACGGGTCTGCGCCCGGCTCGCCAGGCGAACGGCAGAGCCCATGTCGGGACGCGTGGCGGTGCATGTCACCGCCCACCCGCCCGACCGGCGTCGGCGGGACCTGGACAACGCGATGAAGGCCCTGCTCGACGCCCTTGGGCACGGCGGGGTGTACGAGGACGACGGCCAGATCGATCGGCTCGAGATCGAGCGCGGATCGGTCGTGCCCGGGGGCAAGGTGGTCGTCCGGATCACCAGCATGGAGGCGACCAACTGATGGGACTCAGGCCATACCAACGCGACGCGGTCGATGCCGTGTGGAACCACATCGCCGCCAGCGATACGAACCCCGCGGTGGTTCTTCCGACCGGCTCGGGCAAGACGCACGTCATCGCCGAGCTATGCCGCGACGCGGTGCAGAAGTGGAACGGGCGGGTGATCGTGGTCGCCCATGTGAAGGAGCTGATCGAGCAGGCGGCGGGCAAGCTGCAGGCCGTCGCGCCGGACCTACCAGTGGGCGTGTTCAGCGCCGGGCTTGGTCGGCGGGATCTCGGGTACGCCGTGACGATCGCGGGCATCCAGTCGGTCTACCAGCGGGCGCACGACCTCGGGCCGCTCGATCTGGTCATCGCCGACGAGGCGCACCTGATCCCGCCGGACGGCGAGGGGATGTACCGCCGCTTCCTGGCCGACGCGAGGGACCTGTGCGACCACCAGCGGGTCATCGGGCTGACGGCGACGCCGTACCGCATGAAGACCGGCACGATCTGCGGCCCCGAGTCTGTGCTGCACGGGGTGTGCTTCGAGGCGGGCGTGCGCGAGCTGATCGTGCAGGGCTACCTGTGCCCGCTCAAGAGCCGGGCCGGGAAGGCGGTCGTCGACACAAGCGACATCCATGTGCGGGGCGGGGAGTTCGTCGCAGGCGAGCTCGAGGACCGCATGGAAGAGGACGGGTTGGTCGAGGCGGCGTGCGCGGAGGTCGTCGCCGCTACGGCCGACCGGCGCAGCGTGCTTCTGTTCTGCTCGGGCGCTCGGCATGGCGAGCACGTGGTCCGGGTGCTGCGCGAGAAGCACGGCGTTGAGTGCGGGTTCGTCGAGGGCGGGACTCCGGCCAAGGAGCGCGACGCGCTGATCGCCCGGTTCAAGTCGGGCGACCTGAAGTACCTGGCGAACATGAACGTGCTGACGACGGGCTTCGACGCCCCGAATGTCGACTGCGTGGCGATGCTGCGCCCGACGATGAGCCCCGGGCTCTACTACCAGATGGTCGGGCGGGGATTCCGCCTGGCCGATGGGAAGACCGACTGCCTCGTGCTGGACTTCGGCGGCAACGTCCTCCGGCACGGCCCGGTGGACGCGATCCGCCTGGCGGACACCAAGGACGCCTCGGGTGCCCCCCCCGACGCCCCCGCCAAGCAGTGCCCCGAGTGCGATGCGCTGATCCACGCGGCGTATGCCGTCTGCCCCGAGTGCGGGCACAAGTTCCCGCCGCGGCAGGTCAAGCACGCGGCGGTCGCCTCCGACGAAGAGGTCGTCAGCGGCTCGGAAGGCCCGGCCCGGCGCGACGAGCGCGTCATCGAGGTCGCGTACTACGTCCACCACAAGCGCAACGACCCGCTGGCCAAGCCGACGATGCGCGTCGAGTACCGCATCGGCTTCAACCGCTGGGCCCGCGAGTGGATCTGCCTGGAGCACCCCGAGGGCGGATACGCCCGCCGGAAAGCCGAGCAGTGGTGGCGAGAGCGTTCCAATGACCCGCCCCCGTCTTCGGTCGAGGAAGCCGTCGAGTGGGCCAACGCGGGCGCGGTGGCCCGGACCGAGCGCATCACGCTGGAGAAGAAGCCCGGCGACGAATGGGAACGGATCGTCGGCTACGCGCTCGGCGACAAGCCACCCCGGTTGGAGGATCCCGACAGCCTTCCTGATGTTGGGCCTGAGCACGCCCTCGCGGCGCTCGGCTACAGCGACGACGAGGTGCCGTTCTGATGCAGGACGCGCCGCACCCATCCGATTCGACTCGTCGCAACGGCACGCTCGCTTCGCACGCGTCGGCTTGCGTGGCCGCGGGGCTCTGCGCCCTGCCCGCGATCCGCCGCGGCGAGGAGAAGCGCGTCGCCCTGTCCTCGTGGAAGCCGTACCAGACGCGGCTGCCGTCTGGCGACGAACTGGGATCGTGGTTCAATCCCGAATCGTCGCCAACCGCGATGTGCCTCGTGTGCGGGGCGGTGTCGGGCCACCTGGAGATGATCGACTTCGACAACTGGGACGGCGGCGGCGGCGAGGCCTTCGAGGCGTGGCGCGAAGCGGTCGAGGCGGCAGCGCCGGGACTGCTGGAGCGGCTGGTCATCGAGACGACGCCGTCGGGTGGCAGGCACGTCGTCTACCGCTGCGAGACGCCCGTGTCGGGCAACACCAAGCTCGCTCAGCGCCGAATCGACGTCGATACCGACGAACCGGTCGTCGTGGGCAGCAAGGAGTACGCGCCGAGGCGCGACGCGTCGGGCGCGTTGGTCGTCACGGTGACCATCATCGAGACGCGGGGCGAGGGCGGGCTGTTCCTCTGCGACCCCTCGCCGGGCTACGAGGTCGTCCAGGGCGACCTGTGCGAGCCGCCGCTGATCACCGCCGACGAGCGGGACGTGCTGCTCGGCTGCGCGTGGGCACTAGACGAAACGCCCCAGCCGGTGGTCGGCGGTGATCTCGCATCCTCCAACTCTTCGGCATTTCCGAACGGTTGCCTCTCCCGCCCCGGCGACGACTTCAACGACCGGGGCGACCCGCGCGAGGTCCTGCTCCGGCACGGCTGGGCTCTCGTTCGCTCCGGCGAGTTGGGGGGGAACGAGCACTGGCGTCGGCCCGGCAAGTCGGCGGGCACGAGCGCGACGCTCAAGGACCGGGTCTTCTACGTCTTCAGCACCAACGCCGCGCCGTTCGAGGCGCACAAGGGCTATTCGCCGTTCGCGGTCTACGCGCTGCTTGAGCACCACGGCGACTTCGCGGCCGCGGCGTCGGCGCTCGCGACCGAGGGCTACGGCTCGCGCGAGCACACGACCGGCGTTGACCTCTCGGCGTTCATGACCGACACGCCGCCAGCGACCGGGCCGCTCGAGCCCTGTCCCGTGCCGGTGGGCGAGCTCGTCGCGGCGTACCCGCAGCTGCGCGAGCCCGTGATCCACGGCCTGCTCCGCGCTGGCGAGACCATGAACGTGATCGCCAGTCCCAAGACCGGCAAGAGCTGGCTCACGCTCGACCTGGCGATCGCCGTCGCCACCGGTCGGCCGTGGCTTGGGCGCTACCAGACCGAGGCCGGGCCGGTGCTCATCATCGACAACGAGCTTCACCGCGAGACCAGCGCCCACCGCCTGCCGAAGGTCGCCCAGGCCCGGGGCGTGGCGATGCGCGAGATCGCCGAGCGGATCTTCGTGGACAACCTGCGCGGGCGGCTCCAGGACATCTTCACGCTCGCGCCGTACTTCGAGGCCCTCGAGCCCGGGCGGTTCAAGGTCATCGTGCTCGACGCCTTCTACCGCTTCATGCCCGCCGGCGGCGACGAGAACGACAACGGCACGATGGCCAACATCTACAACCGGATCGACGCCTTCGCCGACCGGCTCGGCTGCTGCTTCGTGCTCATCCACCACTCGACCAAGGGCAGCCAGAGCGGCAAGAGCGTGACCGATGTCGGGGCCGGGGCGGGCGCGCAGAGCCGGGCCACCGACACGCACCTGGTCCTGCGGCCGCACGAGGAGGACGGCGTGGTCGTGCTCGACGCGGCCGTACGGTCCTGGCCGCCCATCGACCCGACCTGCCTGCGCTGGGACTTCCCGGTGTGGTCGGTCGACGACACGCTCGACCCGGCGTCGCTCAAGAACGAGCGGCCCGGCAAGAAGAAGGATGCCGCGCCCAAGGCCGACAAGCCCGCGGAGCCGTCGTGGGGCGTGGAGCGGTTCGTGGCGGAGTTCATCTCCGCCGAGCCCGTCGGGAAGGCCGAGATCCGCGAGGACGCCAAGGGCGAGCCCGGGCTGTCCTGGCGTCGCGTGGCGGACCTGCTGGACATCGCCGAGGGCGAGGGGCGGATCGAGCGCGTCCGCCTGCCGGGCCGGGGCGGGCGCTGGGGCTACGCGCTGCCGGGCGGGGAGGTGTCGTCATGACCCGCCGATACTTGTTCGATCTGGGCTCGAACTCGGAGCGCCGCGAACTCGGAGCGCACGGAGTTCACCCCGAAATGTGTGCGCGCTTCAAGTTGAACTCGAAGCGCGCGCACCCCCCCATACCCCCCCGCGGGCGTGCGCTCACGCTTCGCCCGCGGGAACTCGAAGCGCGTGCGCGCTCCAAGTTCGCGCTCCGAGTTCGCCAGGGGCAGGGCAAAGGCAGGCGGCGTAGGTACTTCCCAGGGGGGATGGCCAGCCGACGCCCGCGGGAACAGCCGCAATCCCCGTTTGAGTTTGTTTCATCTGTCCGAGTCTCGAAAGGAGAGGCGATGCATGGACGCAGTATGGAGAGAATCCGCGACGACGATGGTCAGGGTGTACGGCGCGGACGCGAGGAATGCGCGGATCTTCGCCTTACCGTGGCCCAGGGCGGCGACAAGCATGGCGACGGGGTGGCGGATCCGTCTCAGCCAAAGACCGCCGCGACACGCACTGGCTCCGCCCGCAGCGACATGGACCGCGTTCGCAACGAAGTCGGTCGCGAACAGCGGCACGGTGGCGCGGAGGTATCGGATCGGTCCATGGGACCGGTGGGCGGCGGCGCGGGTTCGAACGCCCCTTCGGTATGTCAAAGAGGCGGATCGAACATGGTGACGGGGCCGGTCTCGACGGCGAATGTGCTTGCGCTGCTCGAACACCAAGGTTATCGATGCGCCATGACGGGGAGGCTGCTGACACCAGAAACCGCTGCGCTCGATCACATCGTGCCGCTTCGCTTCGGCGGCGAGCACCTGATCGAGAACACACAGGTGCTGCACAAGGATGTGAACCGGGCCAAGAACTCGATGACCAACGAGGCGTTTGTCGCGATGTGCGGCGAGGTCGTTCGGTGGTCGGTGTGCGCTGAGCGTGAAGGATCAATCGATGATGAAGACCGGACTGACATTTGACGAGTACGTTGAGTTGTGTCTCAAGCCGCCAGCGGAGACCAGCCGGGACTTCCATGCCGCGGCCGAGGCGGAGCGTGATCGGATGTTTCCAATGACAAAGGCGGCCGCTTCGAATCACCTGCGGTCGCGCGGCTACGACTGCCGTCCCCCGATGCTCGACATGCTCATTGAGCATGGAGTGGTCAGCCTCTCGCAGCCCGACATCTGGACGCGGTCGGATGTGAACGCGGCGGCCGAGCACTTCGATGCTTGCCAGATCTTCTTGCCGTTCGCAGCCATGTGCGAGGCGATGGGATGCCGCTACGCGAACATTCTGCGTGCGATGCGCGGCGAGTCCGTGTGATGAACTCCCGTATGCAACCAATCCGGTCCGAACTTACGCACCAAGCACCCCTCGCCCGCCCGGCCACGGGTCGCCCCACGTTGGCCCGTGTCGCGCCCGGCGGCGGTTTCCCCATCCAACCCCCGATCCCGCCAACTGGCCCCGCACGGGCGAACGTCGCCCGCCAGTGCGCCGGCCTGTTCACCCCGATCCCCAACCCCGAAGCACGGAGGCTCCTGCCATGAAGATCGAACTGCGTCCCCTCGCGGACATCACCCCGTACGAGAACAACCCCCGCCTCAACGACGGCGCGGTCGATGCCGTCGCTACATCGCTGCGGGAGTTCGGCTTCCGCCAGCCGATCGTGGTCGACACCGAGGGCGTCATCGTCTGCGGCCACACGCGGTACAAGGCGGCGATGAAGCTCGGGCTGGAGAAGGTCCCGGTGCATGTCGCCAAGGACCTGAGCACGGCGCAGATCAAGGCGTACCGCATCGCCGACAACAAGAGCGGCGAGCTGGCCGAGTGGAACTTCGACCTGCTGCCCATCGAGCTCGGCGAGCTGCAGGCGATGGACTTCGACCTCGCGTCGCTGGGCTTCGACGAGAAGGAACTCACGAAGCTCCTCAACGCCGGCGGGAACGCCGGGCTGACCGATCCCGACGAGGTGCCCTCACCGCCCGACGAGGCGACCACGCGCCCGGGCGACCTGTGGATCCTCGGCAAGCACCGGCTGCTCTGCGGCGACAGCAGCAACGAGGTGGATCTCGATCGACTGCTCGACGGGCAGGTCATCGACCTCGTGAACACCGACCCGCCGTACAACGTGAAGGTCGAGCCGCGGAGCAACAACGCCATCGCGGCGGGTAACAGCTCGTTCAGCAAGCAGACCGGCAGGGCCCAGACCCACCACCAGAAGCTCGACCTCGCCCGGCACCCGGAGAAGGCCAAGCCGACGGGCACCAAGATGCGCGCCAAGGACCGGCCGCTGGCCAACGACTTCGTGACCGACGACGCCTTCGACGCGCTGCTGCTGGCGTGGTTCGGCAACGCGGCGCGGGCGCTCAAGCCGGGCGGCTCGTTCTACATCTGGGGCGGCTACGCGAACCTGGGCAACTACCCCGGCCCCCTCGAGGCCTGCGGGCTGTACTTCAGCCAGGGCATCGTGTGGGACAAGCAGCACCCGGTGCTGACCCGCAAGGACTTCATGGGCGCATTCGAGATCTGCTTCTATGGCTGGAAGGAGGGCGCGGGGCACCACTTCTACGGCCCCAACAACGCCACCGACCTCTGGCACGTCAAGAAGGTCAACCCGCAGAGCATGGTCCACCTGACCGAGAAGCCCGTCGAGCTCGCGGCCCGCGCGATCGAGTACTCGTCGAAGCCCGGCGAGAACGTGCTGGACCTCTTCGGCGGCTCGGGTTCGACGCTGATTGCCTGCGAGCAGCACGGACGGCGCGGGTTCCTGATGGAGCTCGACCCGCTGTATTGCGATGTGATCGTGCAGCGGTGGGAGGCGTTCACGGGGAAGAAGGCCGAGCGGGTTCCAGCGGATGCGACGGAGCCAGTCCATATCGGGAGCGGAGTGTGATGGCGCTACGGCTCGGTCAGCAGTTCGAGGTAGGCGTGGTAGGCGTAGACCCGGTCGCGCTGCTTGCCGGTGGTCTCGCGGAGCACGCCGAGCTCTTCGAGCAGATCGATGGCCTTGCGCGCCGGTGGCGCGGTGATGCCCAGCAGTTCACTGGCCCGCGGAACAGTCAGGACCGGGTTCGAGGGCAGCAGATCGAGGAGCTGCACCACCGTGATGGTCGCTCGTTCGTGGCGAACGACACGGGCACGGTCGTGACCCATCAGCGTGTGGATGGCTTGCGCGATGCGCACGCCGTCATCGGCCGCATCCTTGACGCACTCGAGGAAGAACGCGGTCCAACCCTCCCAGTCGCCCTCGGTGCGCACGGCGGCGAGCCGCGCGTAGTACTCCGGCTGGCGGCGCTTGAACGCGACGCTCAGGTACAAGAGCGGCTGATCGAGCAGGCCCCAGTGCTCAACGAGCAGCGTGATCAGCATGCGGCCGATGCGGCCATTGCCATCGAGAAACGGGTGGATAGTCTCGAACTGCACATGCGCGAGCCCGGCCTTGACCAGCGGCGGCAGCGGATCGTCCGAATGGATCCACTTCTCGAGCGCGGCCAGCGCGGGCGCGACCTCCTCGTGGGGCGGCGGGACGAAGCGGGCGTTGCCGGGACGCGAACCGCCGATCCAGTTCTGGCTGCGGCGGATCTCGCCGGGGAGTTTGTCCTCGCCGCGGACACCCCGCATGAGCAGGCGATGCACATCGCAGAGGAGGCGCGTGCTGAGCGGCAGACCGGCGCGGTCGGCGATCGTGGCGCGGGCATGGTTGAGCGCGTCAACGTAATTGCAGACCTCCTCGACATCGTCGGGGCGGTCGGTGGTGCTGGTGGCCTCGAAGGTGGCGACATCGCGGAGCGTCGCCTGGGTGCCCTCGATCTGCGAGGACAGCACGGCCTCCTTGCGGACGAAGCCGTAGAGGAACCAGCCGGGGTCTGGCACCATCGCCCCCGCCACGCGGAGAAGACCGATGGCGGCGACGGCCTTGGCGTGCAGAGCTGCCAGGTCGCCCTCGATCACCAGCGGTGGATCCGATGGCGGCAGCGGGTGCGGCACGAACGCCTTCACGGTCTCGCCGTGGGTGGTGCGCGTTCGATATGTGCCGGTCTGGCGGGTCATGGCTATGAAACGCTCCGTTCCGAGGGCTCCATACTACGAATCGATCGTTTCTCAGTCAAGATCGGTAGAAAACGATCGTTTCTTTGTTCTGAGAGCCCCGCTTCGACGAGAAACCCCGGCCAAGGGCCGGGGAAGCGGGATCTGGCGGTCCGGAGCGGGTCAATCGGCGTCGGCTGGCTCCGGGCCCTTCTCCCTCAAGGCGTGGTACTCGGTCATCCCGTCGAGGTGGACATCGATGGTCGCGGGGAAGTTCTTCCGGCGCTCGGTGGTGACGATGCCGCGCTCGAGCAGGAACGCCAGGGCCGTCGCGGCCTGGGTGACCGGGATCTGCGCCGCGGCGGCGAGCGTCTCGACGGTGTCGCCCTCGCCGTGCTCATCGAAGCGCCAGCAGACGCGTTTGAATGCCCACATCGTGCATCGGTGCTCGTAGGGCGAGCCGACCCTGGGGACGACGCTGCGCACCAGGCTGCCGTCGGCATCGACGCGGAACGACTCGGTGCGCTCGGGCCGGGGCTCTTGGTCGGGCCGTTCCATTCAGCGCCCTCCCTTCGCATCCGCCGCGACGAAGAGGCCTCGGTCGGTCTTCTTGAAGCGGGCCGCGTCGCCCTTCTTGGAGATCTCCCGGATGATCGCGGCGTAGAGCGTGGCGTGCGGCGTCTTGCCGCTAGTCTTCCAGCCCGCCGCGATCGCACGCTCGGCGATGGCCTTGGCGGCCAGTGGCTCGCCCGCCTCGGCGAGGACCTTGGCGGCGAGGTCGAGGCCGCTCGGCTTGCGATCCGTCGCGGGCTTCTTCGGGCGCGGCTGCTTGGGGGCTTTGCCCTTCGCGTACGCCTCCAGGTTCGCGTCGTTGGCGATCTCCTTCGGGCTGGGCACCTCGTGGTCCTGCGGAGCGGCTTTGGCCTGTTGGGCCCGCTTGGTCTTGGCCGCGCCCTCGGCACGGGCGGCGCTGGCGGACATGCGGGGCGTCTTCTTGGCCGGGGTCTTCTTCGCAGCCGTCTTGCTGCTGGCTTTCTTGGGGGTCGTCTTCTTTGTGGTGGTCTTCTTCGTCATGTCGGTACTCCTTCGTGTTGCAAAAACAGCGAAGCCCGCGACGAGCGGGCTTCAGAGGGGTCGGATCTCAATGTCCCGGTTGCAGGCCGGGCATGTGGTTCGTGTTGGCGGGGCCGATTTGCGGCCCGCTTCGTACGCCCGTTCGAGCGCTTCCTTGACCGACCAGACCGAGAGGTCGTGGAAGTCGAGGCTGTCCATGTTGCGGGCATCGAGGGTTTCGAGGCCGAGGGCCTCGCGGGCGATGCGGTTGATGGCGGTGTCGCGTGCTTTGCTCATGGTCGTCTGCTCCTTCGGGGTGCGGTGCGTTCAGTTGGCGTCGGCGTCGTCCGCTTCGGCCAGGAAGTCCTCGATGCGCTCGCGCTCCATCCCGCTCATGCTCATCACCAGCTCGATCAGCCCCTCGCGGATGCGGCCGAGGTCGCCCGGGTAGCCCCAGTGCGTATCGGCGAGCGCGGCCCGCTTGGCGTGGGCGTCCAGTTCCATCTGCAGGACATCGATCAGGCGGGCGATGTCGCTGCGGCGCTTCGCGTAGGCCTGGCTGGCGGTCTCGTTCGTGGTCGTCTTGGCGTCGGTCATTGCGTGGTCTCCTTCGGGTGGTCTATGCCGCGGGCACTCGCTCCGCGTGTGACACATGAAGCCATGACATCCGGCCGAAGGGAAGGCGTTTTGGCCTGCATTTGCAGATGTTTTCGAGATTCTGGGGTGATGTGGGTGGCGATGTGGCGGCAAGGTCCGGGAGGTGCGCGATGACTCCCGAACACGCGCCTAGCGACGGCGGGCCGCAGCGCCTCAATCCGGCGGCGATGTCCCCGGCCGACGCGGCCCGGGTACTCACGCGCGTGGGCGGAAGCCCCGTCACCGAAGACATGCTCCGGGCGGACATCGATGCCGGCGCGCCGACCAACGCGGACGGAAGCATCAACCTCGTGCAGTACGCCGCGTGGCTTGTGCAGCAGATGAGCGCCGGGGGTGGCCGTGGCGAGTGACTCACCCAAGATCGACCCGCGCTCGCTCAAGCCGTCGGAGACGTGCCGGCTTCTGAACTCGACCCCGCTGGGCGAGGTGATCAACGAGCGGCAGCTGCACCGCCACCGCACGCGGGCGGGGTTTCGGATTGGAGACGGGAAGACCGTCGACCTGTTTCGATACACCGCCTGGCTGGTGGCGACGCGCCACGAGCCGAAGCCAGAGCCAGCGGAGGATGAACTATCGGGCTACGACGCGGTGCGCGAGCGGGCCCGCGAGAGGAACAAAGCCCTCTCGCTCTCGGGCCGGAACATCGGCGAGCTTCCGCCGGTCGGCAACCCCGAGCGCAAGCGACGCTGCACCCAGTCGTTCAAAGCCTTCTGCGACACCTACTTCCCCCAGACCTTCCACCTGCCGTGGTCGGACGATCACCTCAAGGTCATCGCCAAGCTGGAGACGGCGGTGCTCGAGGGCGGCCTGTTCGCGATGGCCATGCCGCGCGGCAGCGGGAAGACCACGCTCTGCGAGACCGCCTGCCTCTGGGCCATCCTGATCGGGGCCCGGCCGTTCGTGTGCCTGATCGGCTCGGACGAGGAGCACGCGGCCTCGATGCTGGAGAGCATCAAGAGCGAGCTGGAGAACAATGACCTGCTGGCCGACGACTTCCCGGAAGCGTGCTACCCGATCCGCAGCCTGGAAAGCATCCACCAGCGGGCTTCGGGTCAGCTCTACAAGGGCGAGCCGACGCACATCGGTTGGACCGCCAAGGAGATCGTCCTTCCCACCATCGAAGGATCCGCCGCGTCGGGTGCCATCATCGCCGTTGCGGGGATCACCGGGCGCATCCGCGGTATGAAGCGCAAGCGTCCGGACGGCCAGAGCGTCCGCCCGTCGCTCGTGCTCATCGACGATCCGCAGACCGACGAGTCGGCCCGGAGCCCCAGCCAGTGCGCAGCCCGGGAGCGCGTGCTCGCGGGGGCCATCCTCGGCCTCGCCGGGCCAGGCCAGAAGATCGCGGGGCTGATGACGGTCACGGTCGTGCGGCCCGACGACCTGGCCGACCGGCTGCTCGACCGCGACAAGCACCCCCAGTGGCAGGGCGAGCGGACGAAGATGGTCTACGCCTTCCCGGCCGACGAGGCGCTGTGGGCGAGGTACGCCGAGATCCGCGCCGAGGGCCTGCGGGCCGACCGGGGTCTCTCGCAGGCGACGGCGTTCTACAAGCGGAACCGCAGGAAGATGGACGCCGGCGCATCGATCGCCTGGCCAGCCCGGTTCAACCACGACGAGCTCAGCGCCGTCCAGCACGCGATGAACCTCAAGCTCCAGGACGAGGCCGCGTTCTGGGCCGAGTACCAGAACGAGCCGCTGCCCGAAGTCGCGGCCGACGACGACCTGCTCACGCCCGAGCAGATCGCGGCGAAGACCAACGGCATGCCCCGGGGTGTTGTGCCCATCGGCTGCACGCGTGCGACGGCGTTCATCGACGTGCAGGGCAAGCTGCTGTTCTGGCTCGTCGCGGGCTGGGAGGACGACTTCACCGGCTACGTGCTTGATTACGGGGCGTGGCCGGACCCGAAGCAGCAGTACTTCTCGCTGCGCGATGCTCGGCGGACGCTGCTGACCGAGTTCCCACGGGCGGGCCAGGAGGGCGCGATCTACGCGGGGCTCGAGGCCCTGACCGGCGACCTGCTCGGTAAAGCGTGGCGGCGCGACGATGGGACGGACCTGCGCATCGAGCGTTGCCTCATCGACGCGAACTGGGGCCAGTCGTCGGACGTGGTGTACCAGTTCTGCCGCCAGTCGCCCCACGCCGGGATCGTCATGCCCAGCCACGGACGGTACGTGGGCGCGAGCAGCATCCCGTTCAGCGACTACAAGCGTAAACGCGGCGAGCGGGTCGGGCTCAACTGGCGCGTGCCGCTGGTGAACGGCAAGCGGGCCGTGCGGCACGTGGTCTACGACACCAACTACTGGAAGAGCTTTGCTCACGCGCGGCTGGGCGTGCCCATGGGCGACCCGGGCTGCCTGCCGCTCTTCGGCCGCGAGGCCTCACGGCACCGCCTGCTGGCCGACCACCTGACCAGCGAGTACCGGGTGAAGACCGAGGGCCGCGGCCGGACGGTCGACGAGTGGAAGCTGCGGGTCGCGGGCCTCGACAACCACTGGCTGGACTGCCTGGTCGGCTCGGCGGTGGCGGCCTCATTGCAGGGGGCGGTGCTGTTCGGGACGGACCACAAAGTCGCGGTGAGGCCTCGTGTGCGGCTGTCGGCTCTGAGGAAGTCTCGCTCGTGATCAGCCCGCGGCAATCTCGGTGAAGCGATCGATCTCTATCGTGACTTGATTCTGACTGCAGAAACTCCGTCCAACGGGCATGGTTTCTGCAATCAGGATCAAGTCCGGGGGAGCGGATCCACTCACTCACTCCGCCGATCACGCCTCAGGCTTCGGATCGTCACCTCAAGTCCACCCTCCGGACTCCGTGTCAGGTGCTTGC
Source organism: Phycisphaeraceae bacterium (assembly GCA_019636795.1). NCBI lineage: Bacteria > Pseudomonadati > Planctomycetota > Phycisphaerae > Phycisphaerales > Phycisphaeraceae > Phycisphaeraceae bacterium. The sequence goes on along the minus strand of JAHBWW010000004.1, from coordinate 33,704 downwards.
TGAGAACGCCCGCTCGCCCGCTTGCGACGCTTCTGCTTCGACCGCAGGACCTCAAGCGGGCTGGGAACCGGCGTGGGCACCAGTTCGTTGAGATTGGCGAGCAAGCCGAGGACACGCAGCACACGAACCAGATTGGTGGTGTGGATCGATTCCCCGCCCTCCAACCGCTCGATCGTCCGTTTCGACATCCCCGCCTCGTCGGCAAGTTCGGCCTGGGTGGGGTTCTGCTCCAATCGGCCGGTCGATCGCACGCCGAGCGAGTTCAGAGCTGCGTTGTTCGTGATGTGGCATGCACCGAATCGCCGCTTCGATCCTCCAGACCTAGCTATGGTGCCCATTCTGAGCCATGCCGATCAAAGACGAGCGACAGCCCTGCAGGCTCGGTCTCGGCAATCGTCATTGTGCCGACGTCGATCCACGAGCCGCGATAGCGGACGAAACTTCTGTCAGGGGAAAGACCGATGCAGCTTCTCGGATCTTTGATTGGCGAGTTCGCCAGTAGTGCAAAGAGGAGTAGTGCCCGATCCCGATCGCTGCCCCTGCTGAAAAGCAGCGTTTCGTCGGGCATAGCAATACGTTCGCGACTTGCAAAGATCGACTCATTCCCCTCAATACTGCTGACGATCGCCAGTACGGAAGACAAGTCATTCACATCACGCCCAAGCTCCCGCGCCCGCGCCTCCCGCAGGGCGGCTCGCACATACGCCTGTGGGTGCGCGACTTTAAGGCTCCGGAACGCATACAAAGCGTACTCATAGATTGAGCCCGGTTTCTCCTGCGAGAGGTTTGCGACCTCGGCTTGATAACTCTCCGCCGTTTCGTGCTCCGCGGGGTCGGGAATCGGATCGTTGGGGTCTACGAAGCGGATGTGCTCAGGTGTCGGGTGCTTGAGGCGATTGGAAACAAAACCACCGATTTGTTGGTATATTTCCGTGACTCGTTCGCGGGGAATCTGCGATGTCTTCGAGGTGCAATGGCACATCCCCATCTCCGGATTGTAGAAGAACGTGGTATCGGTGCCTGAAGCGACGGTCTTGGCAAACTCTGAGAGATCGGACTGGTTGTTGATCCGTGTGCTGCTGAACCACTTGGTGTTGTTGAGTAGGTGCCCGTCGTCGATATCGAGGTACACAAACATGTGCGCGCGATTGCCGGTAATGATAATGCGATCGAGCGGAATCCTCCCCCAGACCGCCGCGGCCGCAGCCCACAACATCCCCAGACCAATGCATTTTCCAGAAGGCTTGCCCTGCGGATTGACTGTCGCCATCGCATTCATCACCTCCAGGGTCTCGTTCTTGAGCCGGGGGAAGAGGCCGTGGCGGTAATACGGCTGGTTCACGATCTGTCCGAATTGCGACTCGGGGTTCTCGGCGAGGAGCTTCCGGAACGTGGCGTCGTACTCGGCTCGAATGCTCGCCACGAAGCCTGGGGAGAAACGTCGCTCCTCCTCCTCAAAGTCCATCAACCCCCAAACATCGCCGCCAGGCTGCTCTGGCATGATAGTGAATGTGTAGTGGTGAAAAAATCGCTGAAGCGCGTCCAGCCGGCTTTTGGTGCTTCGGAGCTTGTGGTCCGGGGCATGCGCCCGCTTTTCTTCCCGCCATGCCCAGAGAGCCGGAGACATCAGGTTCGCAAGCAGAAAAGCTGGGACAAGCCTTTGCGCATCGGCATCAATCTCGAGCACCGTGAGACTCACCGCGGCAGAAAGCCGGTCCACCACGTCTTCGGAAGATGTAGCGTGTGACCGGTGCTTCATACTGTCGGCGTCGGGTGCATTCATGGAGGCGTCATTCTAGCTAGCGACTTCGATCTGTGGTGGCCTGCGGGTAGCCCGTTGGCATAGAGGCCGTACCAGCAAGATCAGCCTTTAGAATTGGCACGCGGTCATTGAGCGTGGCAACGGCATAGGTGACCCGAGAGGCCCCCGCGAGGTGCGGGGGCACGCGAGGTTGCCGTGCCGGATCCCAACCCCAATCTCGAACAGGCGATCGCCGACAACGCCGCCAGACCCGCCAAGGCCTCGGTGGACGGGCAGTCGGTCGAGCAGCACGCGATCCGCGACCAGATCGAGGCGGACCGCTACCTCGAGTCCAAGCGGGCCACGCGCCGGCGCGGGCTGGGGTTCCGGCTGTTCAAGATCGTGGCAGGCGGCACCGGCGGACGGGAGGGTGGATGCTGAAGCGTCTGCTCGCCCCGCTCTCGCGCCAGACCGACCCGGTCCGGGCCGCCACGGCGATCGTGCCTCAGCGGACACGGATGGTCCGGGCGCGGTTCGACTCGGCACAGACCACCGCCGACAACCGCCGCCACTGGGCCGCGGCCGACGGGCTCTCGCCCAACGCGGCCGTCAGCCCCGAGGTGCGCCGCATCCTGCGCAACCGCGCCCGCTACGAGGTAGCGAACAACTCCTACGCCAAGGGCATCGTCCTCACGCTGGCCAACGACACCATCGGCACCGGGCCGCGGCTGCAGATGCTCACGCCCGACGCCTCGGTCAATGCCCGCGTCGAGGAAGCGTTCGAGGCCTGGTCGGCGGCGATCGACCTGCCCGGCAAGCTCCGCAGCATGCGGATGGCCCGGGCCGAGAGCGGCGAGGCGTTCGGCCTTCTGATCTCCAGCCCCGGGCTCGACACACCCGTCAAGCTCGACCTGCGCCTGCTCGAACCTGATCAGGTCTGCACGCCGTGGTTCGGGCGCACGCCCACCGGTCAGGCAGTGACCGATGCCGACGGCATCGTCTTTGACGCCAGCGGGCTGCCGGTGGCGTACCACGTGCTGCGGCACCACCCCGGCGACGGGGCTTGGTATGCCGTTCGCGACCACGACACCTACCCGGCCGCCTCCGTGCTGCACTACTTCCGGCCCGACCGGCCGGGGCAATGGCGCGGCATCCCGGACATCACACCCGCACTTCCCCTCTTTGCACAACTCCGTCGCTACACGCTGGCGGTGATCGCCGCCGCCGAGACGGCCGCGGACTTCGCGGCGGTGCTCTACACCGATGCGCCCGCCAACGGTGAGGCCGACCCGCTCGAGCCGATGGACGAGGTCGAGCTCGAGAAGCGGATGGCCACCGTCCTGCCCGGCGGCTGGAAGCTCGGGCAGGTCCACGCCGAGCACCCCTCGACGACCTACGGCGAGTTCAAACGCGAGATCCTCAACGAGATCGCCCGCTGCCTGAACATGCCCTTCAACGTCGCGGCCGGGAACAGCTCGGGCTACAACTACGCCTCGGGCCGCCTGGACCACCAGACCTACTTCAAGAGCATCCGCGTCGAGCAGCACCGCCTCCAGCAGACGGTGCTGGACCGCTTGCTCCGCGCCTGGCTCGATGAGGCCGCGCTGGTCGAGGGGCTACTGCCGCAGGCGATGCGTGTGCGCGGCGCAGCCACACCGCACGTCTGGTTCTGGGATGGCGTTGAGCATGTCGACCCGGCCAAGGAAGCCAGCGCGCAGGCGACGCGCCTGGCCAACCACACCACAACGCTCGCGCACGAGTTCGCACGCCAGGGACGCGACTGGGAGGACGAGCTCCGCCAGCGGGCCAAGGAACTGGCCCTCATGCGCGAGCTCGGGCTGCCGGTCACCATCAAGACCGGCGGCACCGCGGGCGAAAGCGACGACACCAACCCCGACACCGACGAGACCGTCACCGACGAAGCCACCAAGGAGGCCGCGTAGCGATGTCACACCACCGCATGATCCAGGCGTCTGCTGCCCCCGCGCAGCCCACTGCCCTTGCCCAGCCGAACCCCGGTTCGCACCCCAAGACGCTCGCGCTCACGGCGCAGGCGGAGTTCGAGATCGAGGGCGCTGACACGGTCAGCGGCGACGGTGGCGCTGCCGCTCCCCTGCCGCGGTTCCGGATGATGGCCTACAGCGGCGGGCCCATGCGCGTCGCCGGCTGGCGGCACCCGGTCGTGATCGACCTGGCCGGACTGGCGATCCCCTCGCCGTCGCGGCCGATCCGGTTCGGGCACGACGCGACGGCGGGCGTCGGGCACACCGACCAGGTGATGGTCGAAGACGGTCGGCTGGTGGCCACCGGGATGATCTCCCGCGACACGCCCGCGGCCCGCGAGGTCGTGGTTTCAGCGCGCAACGGCTTCCCCTGGCAGGCATCCGTGGGCGCGAGCGTCGAGGCGTTCGAGTTCCTCCGCGAGAACCAGACCGCGACCGTCAACGGACGCGAGGTCGCCGGCCCCTTGAACATCGTGCGCAAGTCCACGCTCGGCGAGATCAGCTTCGTCGACCTCGGGGCCGACGGCTCGACCTCGGCGACCATCGCTGCGGGCGCTGCCGCCGGGGGCGATGCATCCGATCCCGTCCAGGGCGCGGGCAATCCTGCGCCCGAAGCGAACCAGCCCGCGATCACCGATCCGGTGCAGGCCATGCGGCAGCAGATCGCCGCCGAGAGCGAGCGGATCGCCGCCGTGCGACGGCTGTGCGCGGGCCAGCACCCCGAGATCGAGGCCCGCTCGATCCGCGAGGGCTGGGACGCGACCAAGACCGAACTGGAGGTCCTGCGGGCCAGCCGACCCAAGGCCCCTGCCATCCACGCCCCGGCCGCGCCGGCGGTCAACCAGCGGGTTCTCGAAGCCGCGTGCGTGCTCTCGGGCCGGTTGACCACTCCCGAGCGACACTGTGCGGAGCAGGATCTGGAAGCCGCGGCGCGGGCCTTCGGGCAGTCGATCGGGCTCCAGGAACTGTTGCTGCACGCCGCCTGGGCCAACGGCTACACCGGCCGGACGTTCCGCGACTGGCACGGCGTGATGGACGCCGCCTTCGGACGCCCCCCCGGCGGCATCGAGGCATCCAACAGCACGATCAGCATCGGCGGGATCCTCTCGAACGTCGCCAACAAGTTCCTGCTCGAAGGATTCTTCAGCGTCGAGCGCACCTGGCGGAACATCACCGCCGTGCGCAGCGTGACGGACTTCAAGGCCGTCACCAGCTACCGCCTGACGGGCAACGACCAGTACGAGCGCATCGCGCCCGGCGGCGAGATCAAGCACGGCACGCTGGGTGAGGAGACCTACACCAACCGGGCCGAGACCTATGGCCTGATGCTCTCGATCGACCGCACCGACATCATCAACGACGATCTGGGCGCGATCACCAGCGTGCCCCGCAAGCTCGGCGCTGGTTCGGGCAAGACGATCAACGACATCTTCTGGAAGACCTTCCTGGCGAACTCGGGCTTCTACACGGCGGGCAACAAGAACTACCTCGCTGGCGCGGACACCGCCCTGTCGATCGACGGGCTGACCAAGGCCGAGGTCGCCTTCATGGACCAGGTGGACTCTGACGGCAAGCCGCTGGGGGTGATGCCGCAGGTGCTGCTGGTGCCCACAGCGCTGTCGGCGCTGGGCAGCCAGCTCTTCAAGAGCATGGAACTGCGTGACAACACCTCGAGCGCCAAGTACCCGGTGACCAACCCGCACCAGGGCAAGTTCCGCGTCGAGGTCAGCCGCTACCTGGGCAACGCGGCCTACCCGGGCCACTCGAGCAAGGCCTGGTACATGCTCGCCTCCCCAGCGGATCTGCCGGTCATCGAGGTGGCGTTCCTCAACGGTCAAGAGGCCCCGACCATCGAGACCGCCGAGCAGAGCTTCAACCGGCTGGGGATCCAGATGCGCGGCTACCACGACTTCGGTGTGGCGCTGCAGGACCCGCGAGGCGGCGTGAAGAGCAAGGGTGAGGCATGAGCCAGATCGGCGGCGGCGGGTTCGACCCTGTCGACCCCGGTGACACAGGCAACGGCAACGGAGGCACAGCGATGGCAACCACATTCGTACAGCAGGGCGCGGCGATCGACTACACGCCGGGGGCGGACACGCCCGCGGGCACGGTCGTCGTGCAGGGCGATCTGGTCGGGGTCACCCGGGTGGATCTCAAGGCGGGCCAGCTCGGGGCGCTGGCGGCCGAGGGGGTCTTCGACTTCCCCAAGGCCACCGGCACCGGCAACGGCTTCACCGCCGGGCAGCTCGCCTACTGGGACAACACCAACGACGTGGCGACCAAGACCGCGACGGGGAACAAGCTCATCGGCAAGGCGGTGCGGGCCGCGGCGGAAGCCGACGCGACCGTCCGCATCCGGCTGTCCCAGTAACTGGCCGCATCGATCGGAGGATGAACCGTGGCGGACCTGCTCGAACAAGGCGCATCGTTTCTCGATACCCAGCGGCACGCGCACATGACGCGCCCGGTGGTGTACCAGCGGGGCGCTACGCAGGTCGGGATTCACGCCACCATCGGCCGCACAGAGTTCGAGCAGGCCGACGAGGCCGGGCTCATCCACCGGATCGAGTCACGGGACTTCCTGGTCCGCACGGCTGATTTGGATCTGGGCGATGGCCCTGCGCTCCCCAAGGCCGGCGACCGCGTCCGCGAAACCGTCGGGACACGTCTCTTCATCTATGAGGTCAACGCCCCTGGCGGTCAGCCGCCGTGGCGGTACAGCGACCCGTACCGCAGGGCGCTCCGCATCCACACCAAGCACATCGCCACCGAGGACCAGCCGTGACCAGTGTTCCCACGAACGGACATCCCGCCAGGCCTACGCCCCCGCCGAGCGCCGGGCACCGCTGGGCCGCGATCGCGCTGACCATCGGCATGGCGGCGCTCGCCGTCACCGTCCAGTGGGGTGTTGTGACCACCAAGCTCGACCACGTCGAGAGGCGGCTCGATGAGCTCATCGTCGAGGCCCGGTCGCTGCGGGCCGAGTACCAGGCGATCGAGCGCCGGGTGTCCTACCTCGAAGGCCGCTTCATCGGAGGCGCGAAGGGACCATGAGCACGATCAGCAACCTCGCCGACGCGGTGGCCGAACACATCAACGCGGGCACCTACGCCCAGCCGGTGTCGGCCGTCCGCACCTACCAGCCCGCGTTCACGCTCGAAGAGCTCGGCGAGCTGCGGGTGTCGGTCGTGCCGAGGACGACCACCGTGGCCGCCGCGAGCCGCGAGAGCAGCACGTTCGAGCATGTGCTCGATGTGGGCGTGCAGAAGAAGCTGCCGGCGGAAGACGATCGGGCCGCGATCGACGAGCTGCTTGAACTCACCGAGGCCATCGGCGACCGCCTGCGGCACACGCGGCTGGCGGACTTCCCGGAAGCGGCGTGGGCTGGCCTTGCGCACGAGCCGGTCGTCTCCAGCGAGAGCCTCGAGCAGCACCGCGTATTCACCAGTGTTCTGAGCGTCACCTACCGGGTGAGGAGGTAACCGATGGCAATCAAGCTCGGCATGGAGGCCAAGCTGCTCTACCTGGTCGGCGGCCAGGGTGGGGCCGGCTCGTGGACGGCGATGGACAACGTCCGGGACGTGACCCTCAGCCTCGAAGCGGGCGAGGCCGACGTGACCACCCGTGCCAACGCGGGCTGGCGCGCGACGGTCGCCACGCTCAAGGAGGCGAGCGTCGAGTGGGAGATGGTGTGGGACACCGCCGACGCGGGGTTCACCGCCATCAAGAACGCGTTCTTCAACAACGACCTGATCGGGCTGCAGATCCTCGACGAGGCCGACGGCCAGGGGCTGCAGGCCGACTTCTCGATCACGAACTTCAGCCGCAACGAGGCGCTCGAGGAGGCCATCACCGTCTCGGTAACGGCCAAGGTGACCTACTCGGACACGGCACCGAGCTGGATCGGCGGATAACGGATCGGAGGCAGCGATGCACACGTTCAAGGACAACCAGGGCCGCGAGTGGACCGTTGAGATCACTGTCGCGGCGATCAAACGCGTGCGCGGGCTCGCGGGCGTCGACCTCATGGAGGTGCTCGAAGGCTCAAACGGGCTCATCGAGAAGCTCGTGCGCGACCCCGTCCTGCTGTGCGACGTGATCTACGCCGCGTGCAAGCCGCAGGCGGACGAGCGCCAGATCACTGACGAGACGTTCGGCGCATCGATGGCCGGGGACGCGATCGAGCACGCGACGGCAGCGCTGCTGGAGGAACTGGTGGATTTCTGCCCGAGCCCGAGGGACCGGGCCAACCTCGGGCGGGTGCTCAAGGCCACACGCGACGTGATGGACAAGGCCCGGGACGTGGTGGAACGCCGGATCGACGAACTGATCGACGGCGGTGCGCTGGAGCGGGCGGTGCTCGAAGCGGTGCCTCCGACGGTCGAGGCGGCGGCTGGCGGCTCGTCTGGCAGTGCGCCGGCATCCTCGGCATCGATCCAGCCCCCCTGACGCTGCGCGAGCTGGTCGCGATGGCCGAGGCCCGGCAGCGCGACGAGTGGAGCCGAACGAGTTCCGTCATGGCGCTGGTGGCCAACACCCAGCGCAATCCCAAGAAGACCCGCCCGTTCCGGCCCGGCGACTTCGACCCGTTCGCCCGGGCCGCTGACAAGCGAACGCAGGTCATCCCGGCCCCCGTGTCGGTGCTCAAAGACGTGTTCATCAGGAACCAGAAGCAGCAAGGAGGCACACGTGAAGATTGATCCCAAGCATCTGGCCTTCGGCTTCGGCGTGGTGATGCTCTCGCTCGGGCTCGGCGCGTGCGCGGGCTTTGACCTGGGCGACGTCGTCAAGGTCAAGACGCCGAGTGGCATCCAGCAGACACGCGGCCTGCCGCGCACCACCACGCTCAACGAGGCCGAGGCCGAGTACCGGGCCTGGTTCGAGGACACCCAGCGGGTCGGGGCCCAGTGGAAGGCGTCGATCGAACGCGGCGGCGAGATCCGCGGACTCCTGGGGCAGATCACCCTCTCGGCCCTCGACGACTTCGGCCCCACGCTCGCGGGCGTGCCCATCGCGGGTCCGGCCCTGCCGGCGCTAACCGGCTTGGCGGGGCTGTTCATCGGTGCCGGGCGACTGCGCAAGGAGAAGGAGGCGTCGTTCAACAAGGGGCTGAAGGAGGGCCGCGTAGTGCCAAGCGGAGGATCGCCCGCGTGATCACCATGCGGATCAAGGACGTGTTCTTCGACCGGCCCGCGGTGAAACGGTCGGTGGACGCCGCCACGCGCCGCGTGCTGAGCAAGGGCGGCGCGTTCATCCGCACCGCCGCCCGGACCAGCATCCGCAAGCGCAAGGGCACGGCCCCGCCCGGCAAGCCACCGCACTCGCACGAAGGCTCGCTGCGGCGGCTGATCCTGTTCGGCTACGACCGCAGGTCCGACAGCGTGGTGGTCGGACCGGTGGGCTTCAAGAAGAGCGTTGCGCCGCGAGCGCTCGAGCATGGCGGCGCAACCGTCGTTGTCTCACGCCAGCGCGGTCGGCTGCAGAGCCGGAAGGTCAAGATCGCCGCCCGACCCTACATGGCCCCGGCGCTTGAGCGCGAGCGGCCGAAGCTGCCGGTGCTGTGGCGCAACAGCGTGCGGAGGGGGTCATGAGCGGTTCAATGATTCTCGAACGCGTTGTACGGCGTCTTCAAGGCCAAGGCTGCGTACATCTCAAGAAGCGCCTGCCGGACGGGATCGGCAACCTCGATACACCGCACATCCATCTGCGAAATGCGTTCCTTCGCTGCGACGAAGGCAGCAGAAAATACCGGGTCCTGCATCAGTTGCTTCCGAGATCCTTCCGGTTTGTAGGAGGCCTTCACTCGTCCGGTCGCCTCACGAGCCAGGCGGAACGCGAAGGCGGACTTGGTGTGCGCCGACGAGGCGTTCCCGTGATCTCGCATCCGCGATCGAAGTCGGTTCGATCGACCGACGTAGAGATGCGTTGGTCCCTCCGAGAGCAGGTACACCCCGCACGCGGGCATGCTCGCAGTGACTTGCGCAACTCGTGCGGGCGTCGCCGACAGCAACTGCTCCATGAGATCGGGCAGCGCATCGATGTGCTGCTTGAAGGTCGCATCCATGCGGCCAGTGTACGGGGGAGTCGGATCTGATGGCCGACACCCGAGGCATCCGAGCTGGACGTGCCTTCGTCGAGCTGGGCGTCAGCGACAAGCTGTCGGCCGGGCTGCGGCGCGCCCAGAAACAGCTCAAAGCGTTTGGGGACGGGCTCCGCAGCGTCGGCACCAGGCTGACGGCGATCGGGGCTGGCGCGGTCGCCTCGCTGCTGAGCACGGTCAAGGTGTTCACGGCCATGGGCGACACGCTCGACAAGATGAGCAAGCGCACCGGCGTGAGCGTCGAATCGCTCAGCGAGCTCGGCTTCGCGGCCGAGCAGTCGGGTGCAGACCTGGCGACCTTCGAGAAGGGCGTGCGGTCCATGCAGCGGTCGATCAACGACCTTGGACGCGGGCTTTCCACACAGACTGACGCGTTCGCGGCGCTTGGGCTGACGATGGCCGACCTCGACGGGCTCTCCCCTGAGGCCCAGTTCAAGCTCATCGCCGAGCGGCTCAGCCAGATTGAAGATCCCAGCCGACGCGCCGCGATCGCGATGCAGATCTTCGGCCGTGCGGGCTCGCAACTCCTGCCGCTCATGGAGGGCGGGGTCGCGGGTATCGAGGAACTTCAGGAGCAGGCCCGTCGGCTGGGACTGACCGTCTCGACACAGACCGCCAAGGACGCCGCGGAGCTCAACGACACGCTCAACATCCTCTGGCGGGTCATCAAGCAGGGCGTGTTCGTCATCGGCTCGGCGCTCGCGCCGGTGCTCAAGGACCTGGCCGAGCGCATCACCCGGGTCATCGTCGGCGCATCGGACTGGATCCGCCAGAACCGGGCCGTGGTCGTCTCGGCGCTCAAGATCGCCGCCGCGGTGGCGTTGGCGGGCCTGGTCCTGATCGGGCTGGGCGTGCTGGTGGCGGGTGTCGCGGCGATCTTCGGCCTGCTTGCGAGCATCATCACCGGCGTCGGCACAGCGCTGGGCATCGTCGGCGCGGCCCTGGGCGCGCTGCTCTCGCCCATCGGGCTGGTGGTGGCGGCGGTCGTCGGGCTCGGCGGCACGCTGCTGGTCACCTCAGGCAAGGGCGGCGAGGCGCTCGCTTGGCTCATGGAGCAGTTCACGCGCCTGCGCGACTGGGTGTCCAAGGTCACCCGCGGCATCTCCGACGCTCTCGCCGCCGGCGACATCGCGCTCGCGGCCGAGATCCTCTGGCTGTCGCTGAAGGTCATCTGGCAGAAGGGTGTGGCGGCGTTGAACTCCGCGTGGCTCGAGGCGCGTCGGTTCTTCGTCTCGACCGCCCAATCGATGTGGTACGGCGCGCTCGCAGCCGCTCAGATCGTGCTGCACGCGCTCGAGGTCGGCTGGATCGAGACGACGGCGTTTCTCTCCAAGACATGGTCACGCTTCACGGGCGGGTTCCAGAAGGCATGGGAGTCGGCCTCGTCGTTCGTCGCCAAGCGGATGCTGGAGATCCAGGGGCTGTTCGACGATGGGCTGGACGTCGAAGCGGCCAAGAAGGCTGTGGACGAGCAGCTCGAGCAGCGGCTGGGCGAGATCGACGACCGCACCCGCGCGGCCCTGGCCGATCGCGAGGCCCGGCGATCGTCCGAGCGCGACCGATCCAGCGAGCTCAACGACACCACGCTGTCGGAGATCGGCAAGCAGTACGAGGAGGCCCAGAAGGCGCTCGATGCCCAGACCGATGAGCGGGTCACCGATGCGCAGCGCGAGCTCGAAGCCGCCCGCAAGCGCCTCGACGACGCCATCGAAGAGGCCCGCAAGCGTCGCGAGGAAGCCGAGGCCGAGCCCGACAGCCGCCCGCGCAACCTGCTGGCCGAGTTCGAAGACCGCCTGCGCGGCATCGGCGACCTCGTGGCCGAGGGTATCTCGGTGCGCGGCACCTTCAACGCCAGCGCCGTGCAGGGGCTGGCCTCCGACGACGCCGTCGCCGAGCGGACGGCCAAGGCTACCGAGCAGACCGCCAAGCACACCCGCCAACTCGCCGACGCCGCCATGAGTGGCGGCCTGACTTTCGCATGAACAGGACCTTCGCGTAGGAGCAACACCCCGTGCCGATCACTGTGACGGAGAAGTTCGAGAGCCGCCGGTCCACGAAGGGAGACAACCCTTCGGCGGGGCTCGTCTACACCGTGCGCGGCACCAACGACGACCTCGCGGCCCGGTCCGCCGCCGAGGCCGAGAGCCCGTCCACCTACGACGGCCTGCCCCGGCAGACGGTGTCGGTCGAGCCGGTGGGCTTCGAGCTGTGGGAAGCGACGGCCCGGTACGCGCAGGCCCAGGGCGGCGGGTTCCCGCAGACCGGCGAGAGCGTCTTCAGCTTCGACACCGGCGGCGGCACCCAGCACATCACCCAGAGCAAGCAGACGATCAGCAGCCACGCGGCATCGGGGACGACCGCGCCCGACTTCAAGGGCGCGATCGGCGTGACGGGTGACGGCGTCGAGGGCGTGGACATCACCGTCCCGGTCTACCAGTTCTCCGAGACGCACTACCTGCCGGCCAGTCAGGTCACGCAGGCGTACAAAGGCACGCTGTTCAACCTCACCGGCAAGGTCAACAACGGCTCGTGGAAGGGCTTTGCGCCCGGCGAGGTGCTGTTCCTGGGCGCGTCCGGCTCGCGTCGCGGCACAGGCGTGGACTCCGACTGGGAGATCACCTTCCGCTTCGCGGCGAGTCCCAACGCCTCGGGGATCGCGGTCGGGTCGATCAGCGGGATCAGCAAGAAGGGCTGGGAGTACCTCTGGGTCCGCTACGCCGACGCGGAGGATGCGGGCTCGCAGGCGATCGTGAAGCGCCCGGTCGCGGCGTACGTCGAGCGGGTGTACGACCAGGGCAACTTCTCGGCGCTGGGGATCTGATGCATGGCTGACGCCTTCCGCAAAGTCCGATCCGGTCAACCGCTGGTGATCCCCGCTCGGGCGTACAACGCCTTCGTCGATGCGGCCGTGGCCGAGCGCCGGCGCGAACAGACCCGGGGCGGCGGGCCTCTGGCCGACACCATGCCGCGCGGACTGGTACTCGTGCGCAACGACTCGGACCAGACGATCGAGCCGTACGACGTGCTCGCGATCTCGGGCGTGCTGGTCGAGCCGGGTGAGAACGATCAGGAGCGGACGTTCCATAGCCGCACGCCGCTGACCGGCGTGGTCGCGACCGAGGGCTCGAGCCCGATGGCGTTCGTGCTGGCAACCCAGCCGATCAAGGCGGGCGAACTTGGGCGGTGCGTGCTCACCGGCGTGACACCCGCGCGGGTGTTCGTCAACAACGAGCTCGACACCACCTGCGACCTCGCGCCCGACGAGACCGTGCTCACCAGCACGCCCATGGGCGGCGTCCCGATCCTGTGGAAGGAAGTGGGCGTCGGCGAGAAGTGGGCAGTGATCGAGATGGGCCGGCCGTCGTCGGGACGCGTGACCGCGATCCTCGGCACGGCCCAGCCGATCCCCAGCGAGCACAACCGCTGGCGCTACCCTTGGCAGGAGGCCCGCCTCGACGGCGACCCCGGCAGCGAGACCTACCTCCGCTACGTGGCGCTGCCCGACGGCCTGTCGTCGCAGTTGCCCAGTGGCGGTGAAGACCCCACGCTACTGGCGATCAACCGCTTCGAAGCGCACCACATGAACACGACCCAGCCGGGCTCGGGCTTCGAAGGACTGCTGGGACTTGGCCCCGTGTGCGACCTGCCCGGCGTGCTGCCCAAGTGTCCTCCCGCGCGGTCGCTTCGGCCCAAGCTCGTCCCCATCCCCGAGGGCGTGTGCGTGCAGCTCACCTGCGAGCGCAACAGCAAGGGGCGGCCCGTCTGGGTCTTCGAAGCGATGACGCTGATGGAACTGGCCGATCCCGCCGACGGCGACCGCAAGTTCAACCTCTTCGTGGAGGGCGGGGCATGAGCACGACCGCGAACAACCTCGACACGCGCCGTGACCACGAGCGGGCCAAGTACCTCGATCTGGCCGCGCGGCCGGGCTCGGCGTACGGCTCGACGAATCACGGCCGCCAGGCGGTCCCGATCGTGCGTGCGTGGAAGCCTCGCTTCGTCGTCGACTTCGGCTGCGGCCGCAACGACTTCATCCGGCACCTGCGCCGGCTGGGCATCGACGGGCTGGGCGTGGACTTCGCGTTCGACGACGCTGATGTCGTCAAGCCCATGCACGCGACTGGGCTCGTGGAAGGCGTGGCCGACGTGGTCACCTGCTTCGACGCGCTCGAGCACCTGTTGCCCGAGGACGTGAACCCAGTGCTGGCCGAGATGCGCCGCGTCGCCCGGCCGCGCGGGTGGTTCTGCGTCTCGGTGTGCACGCGTCCCAGCCGCATCACCGCCCTGGGCGAGAACCTGCACCCGACCGTGCGGCCCATGAACTGGTGGCTCGACCGCATCGGGCGCGTGGGCGCGGTGACCGATCGCCGGGCGGGCAGTCGCTACATCATCGGGAGGTTCACCCGCTGATGCGCGAGAACCAGTCGGACATCGCGGCGCTCCAACACGGGCTCAAATCACGCCGGCCCGCCCGGGACGGGCTGCGCTTGTATACCGCCGACTTCGACTCGGTGTCGCTCGCGCGGTTCTACCGCGGCCGCTCGGCGTTCCTGATCCTCTCTGGCCCGTCGCTCAACCAGGTCGATCTCTCGCTGCTCAATCGGCGCGGCATCGTCACCATGGGCGTGAACAACTCGTGGACAATCCACCGGCCGACGCTGTGGACCTGCGTGGACGACCCGGGCCGGTTCATCGACACCGGCTGGAAGGATCCGGGCATCCTCAAGATCGTTCCGACGTGCATGTGGTCCAAGCGGCTGCGCATCCAGAACCCGGACGGGACCATGCGCGACAGCGCCTTCAAGGTCCATCAGATGCCCTCGCTGCTGTTCTTTCGCCGGGCCGACCACTTCGACCACGAGCGGTTCCTGACCGGTGACTCGATCCCCTGGGGCAACGACGGCAAGACTGCTGATTCGCTCGGGATCGTCGGCAAACGGAGCGTGATGCTGGTGGCCCTGCGCCTGCTGCACTACCTGGGGTTCGGGACGGTGTACCTGCTCGGCTGCGACTTCAAGATGGCCCCGGACCGGCGCTACGCCTTCGACGAGCACCGTTCCAAGGACGCCATCCGACACAACAACGTGCTCTACGACTCGCTGGCCCGGCGCTTCGAGGCCCTGCGGCCACACTTCGACCAGCACAAGTTCCGCGTGGTCAACTGCTCGCCGGGCAGCGAGTTGCGGGCGTTCGAGACGATGACCTACGAGGACGCGGTGGCGGCTGCGAGCGCCGAATGCGCGAAGCGCGTCAGTTCGCAGGGCTGGTACGAGCCGAATCCCTCGCCCGAGAAGACACCCGCGAAGGAGGCCGCCCGATGAGCGACGGCCCGACGCGCTACTACCTCTACATCCCCGTCTGGGCGACGGGCACGCCGCCCCAGGGCGGCGGGTCGAGCCAGTACTCGTCGGGCTCTGGCTCCGCGCCCAGCGAGACGCCGTCGTCATCGCCGTCGATGCCGTCGAGCGAGCCGTCGAGTTACTCGACGACCGGCGACGTGATCTACACCACCGGGCCAGGCGGTACGCCCACGCTGACGACCTACACGACGGATGCGTTCACTAGCAACAGCGGCACCACGCCGTCGGGCAGCGGCACGCCGACCGAGACCGCTTCCAGCCAACCGACCGAGTCGAGCGGCAGCGCGAGTTCGTCGGGCGGCAGTTCCGGCTTGAGCAGCGGGCAGTCGTCGGGCGGTTCGTCCGGGGGCTCCTCGGGTGGCTCATCTGGTGGTGGGTCGAGCGGCGGCGGCTCCAGCGGGGGCGGATCTTCGGGCGGCGGGGGTTCCTCCGGCGGTGGCGGCTCGTCCGGAGGCGGCGGGTCGTCGGGCGGAGGCGGATCCTCTGGCGGCGGTGGCTCCAGTGGCGGAGGCGGTTCGTCCGGGGGCGGTGGGTCGTCGGGTGGTGGTGGCTCCTCCGGGGGCGGGTCGAGCGGCAACTGCCTGCTCTTCGGCACCCTCGTCCGTCTGGCCGACGGCCGCGTGACGCCCATCGAGAACCTCAAGCCCGGCGATCTGGTCGCCTCCGTCCGCGTCCCCAGCCTCGAGGTCGATGTGCCCTACCGCGCCCAGTACAACTGGCTCTCGCACCACGGCCTGCACGGTGCCGAACGCACGGAGGCCCGCGTCGCCAGCGTGACCCTGGGCGAGCACCAGGGCTTCGTGGTCATCAACCGCCGCATCAAGGCCACGCCCGAGCACCCGATCCTCATCCGCCGAGGCGATGAGTGGGGCTTCGCATCCGCCGAGTTCGTCCAGCCGGGCGACCGCCTTGTCGACGAACAGTTCAATGAGGAGCCGGTCGAACGGGTCGATCGGGTGGAAGCGCCCACGAGGACCGTGGCCATCCACATCCCGGGCACCAACACCCTGCTTGCTGAGGGTGTCTGGGTCCACAACGACCTGCCCGCCACCGCCGCCTCCTCTGGCTCGGGCAGCGGCATCTCGGCGTCCGCATCCGGCTCCGGATCGGGCTCCAGCAGTGGCTCGGCCTCATCTGGGAAGTCGAGCGGGTCCTCGTCCTTCTCGTCGTCGGGCTCGTCCAGTGGCTCGGCCAGCGCCTCCGCCTCCAGCAGCGGCCCGGGCTTCTCCGCAACCGCGAGCAGTCAGAGCGGCGCTCTGACCGAGGCAAGTCAGATCACCAACTCAGCGAAGAAGTAGAAGCACGGGCAATGGGATCGAGTGCGCGGCCGATACTCACGCAGTCATCAGACTGCATGGGATGAATCGGGCTTCGATGATCGACTTATGTGGATCATTGATTTCGATCAGTACTCGGTGGACTGTGATCCTGGATCAGCCCACGATCGGCCACCTGTACGAGCAGCCTAGCTTCGAACGTGACGTGGTGGATGCCGTAACGCTTGGTCAACAGATCGATGGCATCGCGGCGAATCCGCTCGATATCTTGAATGGTTGCATTTTCTGCGACACCAACCGATACCTCCAAAGAAGTGGTCCGCTCGTCGATCGGCCAGACATGCAGATGGGTAACGGCATCTACCCCCTCGATTAGGCTGAGCGACTCCGCGATCAAATTGATCGACAGATGCTCTGGTGTGCTTTGCATCAGAATCCGGATGCAACGCTTCATCGGCGACCACGACACCCACACGATGTAGACCGAGATTCCAATGGTCGCGACGATGTCGGTCCAGTACCAGTCAAACAGGATGATCAAGGTGCCGGTGATGATGACCGCCACCGAGGCCAGCGCGTCGGCGATGTTGTGCAGGAACGCGGCCTTGATGTTCACACTGCCCTTGGACATCGAGTATGTGAGCAACGCGGTAGCCGCATCAACGACCAAGGCGAAACCGGCCACGATCACCACCATCCATCCATCGACCTCTGGCCGGTCGAATGTGCGGGTGACGGCCTCGATGAGCAGATAACCCGCGATGACCATGATGGATGTGAGGTTGATCAGTCCGCCGACCACTTCGGCTCGCCCGTAGCCGAAGGTACGCTGCTCGTCCGCGGGCCGCTTGGAGATCCGCCGAGCGACCAACGCGAGCAACAATCCGGCGGCATCACTGAAGTTGTGCAACGCGTCGGCGACCAGAGATAGGCTGCCAGACAGCACGCCACCGATCACCTGGGCCGCCGTCAACAGGAGGTTGATGGCGACGGCCCAGGCGAGCCGGCGGGTTCCGAGATCGGAGCCGTGATGATGGTCATGGCCGCTCATAGAGGATGCCTATTCGAGGGATACGGCCGCGGCCTGCCGCTCGCCTCTGGCGGTCTCGATCTCGATCCACAGGCTCGCACCGGCCATGGTAGCGAGCGCTTCGGTCTGGCCGTGAAAGTGATCGTCGTGAGCGTCAGCCTTCGATTTCAGCGCGCCCGTCCCGGCCTCATCGCCGATCCAGAAACGCACGGCAGCGGGGATCGGCCCGGACTCGACTTCGAGATCGAGATGCACTTCGGAAGAAGGCTTGATGTCGCTGGATACCGAGACCGCCAGCGTCGTTCCGGCGATCGTCACGCTGCCAAGCGACCGCATCTCGCCGTGGTCATGATCGTCGTGCTCGCCGTGCTCACCCTCGGCATGGTCGTGCCCCTCATGGTCGTCGCCATCACCAGCGTGATCATGACCGTCGTCCGCGGAGTGCGTTCCCGCGGACTTTGATTCTGAGGACTCCCCGCAGCCGGGCAGCGAGACCGACAGTGCGATAGCCGTACCGGCAACGGCGAGCATCTTGATGAGATCGTTCATGTTCAGGACTCCTTTGAGGTGATGGCTTTGGGTCGGCGGAACACACCGACGAGCCGGGAAAGCACGGATGGATGGCCAGCAGGACGACGCTCGGGCTTGTGGCCGAAGACAAGCGAGTATCCCGCCGGGACGACAATGAGATTCAGGAACGTGGAGGTCAGCAGTCCTCCGAGGGTGACGATGGCGAGGGGCGCGAGCAGTTCGCTGCCCGGTTCACCCGCGGCCAGCGCCAGCGGCACGAGCCCGAGCACCGCCGAGATCGCGGTCATCAGGATCGGCACGAGCCGCTCCATGGACCCTTGGACGATGGCCTCGCCGAGGGGGACACCCTCGGCTTCCATGAGGTGGTTGTAGTGATTGATGAGCAGGATGCCGTTACGAACCGCGATCCCGAAGAGGGTGATGAAGCCGACAAGGCTGGCGATGGACACCACGGGCGGGATGTACGGGCCACCGATGCCGATCAACGCCAAGGTGTTGTGGACCAGCCCACCCCCCTCGGTGATATAGATCGCCGCAATGCCGCCGATGAGCGCGAGGGGCATGTTGAGCATCACAAGCACAGCGGCCCGCATTGATCCCGTCGAGATCTGGAGCAGCATGAGCATGATGAGCACCACCGCAACGCCCGCCACGAGAATGGTCCGGGAGGCCGACTGCTGCGCTTCGAACTGCCCGCCGTAGGACACGGTCATGCCGGCCCGCTGGACAATCGGATCGACACGCTCCTGCACCTGGGCCACCAAGTCGCCCAAGTTGGACCCTTCGGCCACATTGAGCGACACCACCGCCTTGCGCTGTGCGTTCTCGCGGGTGATGAGGTTGCTCGATCGCTCGGGGCCGATGTCGGCGACATCGCTCAATCGAACGGTGGCCCCTCCCCGGCCCCTGAGCAGCAGGTCGCGGACCTGCCGGATGGACTCGCGTTCCTCGGGTGCGAGCCGCACGACGAGGTCGTACTGCCGCACTCCTTGGTTCACCGTATCCACGACCTCGCCGTAGAGAGCTTCGCGGACCTGCTCCGCGGCGTCGGCGGGGCTGAGACCGACCGCCGCGAGCTCGGCGTGTCGGTATCGGATGGGAAGCGTGGTGATCAGGACCTCGCGGTTTGCGTTGACATCGCGAGCGCCCGGCAGGCCCTGGAGTTCGGCCTCGATCGCCTTGGCGACATCGCGAAGCTCGGTCAGGTCCTCACCGAAGACATTGATGGCGATCGCCGCGGGCGTACCGGAAAGCACATGGCTGAGGCGGTGCTCGATGGGCTGGCCGACCATCGTCGTGATGCCAGGGACCGCCCCGAGGATGCGATCGATCTGCTCGCGCACCTCGAATCGGTCGCTCCCCGCATCAACGGTGACCTCGATCTCGGAGTTGCTGACCGGCTCGGCGTGCTCATCACGCTCGGCCCGGCCGGTGCGCCGGGAGACAGACCGGACCCCCTCGATCTGGACGAGTTGCTTCTCGACCTCCGTCGCGAGCCGATCGCTCTCGACGATCGAGGTGCCGGGAGGAGCGAGCAGGAAGACCGTGAACGTGCCCTCGTTGAACGACGGGAGGAACGAGCTTCCGAACGTGCTCGCCAGCAAGAGTGCGGCGGCGGTTACGGCACCGGCGGTGCCGAGCACCCACGCCCGGTACCGAATGGCCGCCCGGAGTGACGGCTCGTACGCCCGCTTCAGAAGGCGGACCAGGAATCCGTCCCGGTCCTCGTGCTTGCCGCCGAGTTTGCCCTTGAGCAGGAACCGGCACATCGCGGGCACGACCGTCAGCGCGACGACCAGTGAAGCGAGGATCGAGATCATGTAGGTGAGTGCCAAGGGCTGGAAGAAGCGGCCTTCGAGCCCTTGCAGGAAGAGAAGCGGCACGAACACCATGACGATGATGACCGTGGCGAAGACCATCGCCGGTCGGATCTCGTTGCTGGCGTCGAAAATGACCTCCGTAAAGGGACGCTTGTCGGCCTCGGGCATGGCCCGGTTCTGTTTTAGGCGTCGGAAGACATTCTCCACATCGATGATCGCGTCATCGACAAGCACGCCGATCGCGACCGTGAGGCCGCCGAGCGTCATGACGTTGAGACCGAGGTTCATCGCGTCCATCATCAGGAGCCCAACGGCCAGTGAGATCGGGATCGCGGTGAGCGTGATGAGCGTTGTCCGCAGATTCATCAGGAACAGGACAAGGACGACGAGCACGATGATGACCGCCTCGCCAAGCACCTTGGTGACGTTGTGGACCGCTCGGTCAATGAAGTGCGACTGGCGGACAACATCTCGGTTGAGCAGGACACCTCCGGGAAGCGTCGGCTCGATCTGATCGAACAGCGCATCAAGACTGTCGGTCAGGGCAAGCGTGTTGGTGCCCGGTGACTTCTGGATGGACAGCACGACGGCGGGCTCCCCCCCCTCAGAAGCAGTACCCCGCTTGATCGCCGGCCCGAGGATGACCTCGGCAACCTGACCGATCGTCACGGGGACGCCTTCGTGGTACTTGATGACCGTGTTCGCGATGTCTTCCGGTCGCGTCACCCGGCTCTGCTGGCGGATCGGGATCTCGAAGTTATCCACATTCACCAGATAGCCACCGCTCGCGGTGCTGTGCGCGCCGCCCGCGGCCTCGACCACGTCCGTGATGGTCAGGTCGTAGAGCCTCAGCCGCTCCTGATCGACATTGACCTGGTACTCGGGCAGCTCGCCGCCGATCGCGACGACCTGGGCGACGCCGGGCACCGCGAGAATCTTGGTCCGCAGGTCGAACTCGCCGTATGAGCGGAGCTGCATCGGGCTGACGGAACCGTCGGGTGACGACAGGGAGATCAGCATGATCTCGCCCGCGATGGAGGTGATCGGGGTGATGAAGGGTTCAACCTCATCGGGAAGGTTCTCGCGAGCGGTCACGAGCCGTTCGGCCACGAGCTGCCGGGCATCGAACAGATCCGAGCCCCATTCAAGGTCCACCCAGACGATGCCTAGGCCGATCGCGCTGGCACTGCGGACCCGCCGCACGCCGGACATGCCGTTGACGGCGGTCTCGATGGGAAAGGTGACGTACTGCTCGACCTCGTCGGCGGCGAGCCCGCCTGCCTCGGCCATGATGGTCACGGTCGGGGCGTTGAGTTCGGGGAACACATCGACGCTCATCCTCGGCAGGCGATAACCGGCGTAGCCGACGATCATGACCGCCGCGATGAGCACGAGCGTGGAATAGCGGAGCGAGAAGCGGATAACGGCTTTCAACATGGCTCAATCCTCCCCTTCGTGGAACGTGCCATCGGAGTGGAAGTGGCCACCCTTCTGGATCGAACCGCTGGTGGCGAGCATCAGCTGAAAAGCACCGTCGAGGACGACCTCGTCGCCGTCACGAAGACCGCTGAGCAGGGCGACCCAACGCCCATCGTCGAGACCGAGGTCGGCCTCCATGCGGATCGCCTCGTTCGGGTTGCTCGGGTTGCGACGGAAGATGACGGGCGAGAGCCCATCACGCTGCACCGCGGCGAGCGGGATGGCGAGTTCGGGCGAAGCCGTCGAGTCGGTCACGATCTCGAGCTGAGCCGAGACGCCCGGTCGGGCCCAGGGCTTGAGTTCATCGGGTACGACGAACAGTTCGAGCGTGCGGTCGTTTGGATCGCCGGCAAGTCCGAGTGTGATCGTGCCGTCCATCGTCTCGGTCAGAGGCACAGCGCGTCCCGCGGCGGTCGGCGTCGGCGGGACGATCCGGGCCGTGAGCCCGTCCCGCAGCACGCCCAGATCGCTTTGGAGCCCGGACGCCCGGAAGCGGAGCCGGTCGGGCTGCACGACGGTGACGACGGGTGTCTTCTCATCCGCCCACGAGCCGTTGGTCAGGCCCAGCATCTCCACGACGCCGGCTTCGGACGCAGTGACCTCGATCGCGGCGATCGTGGCCCAAACGGGCTCGGTCCCATGAGGCGTCTCCACGGTCCGGGCGAGTTCGTCCCTCGAACGAGAAACGACCGATGAGGCGGCATCGAGCAGATAGTCCAGGCGTGACCGGGCCGCACGGAGATCAGCAACGGTCTGCTGCCGGTCCGCTCCGAGTTCCGCCTTCTTTTCCATCACGTTGGCGAGGTCGGCTCGGGTGCTCGCGAGCGACGCACGGGCCTGGGCGAACTCATCGACGCGGCCCCCGCCCGCCTCGCGGACCGACTGCAACTGCTCGACCCGCTCGTTCCAGACGGCGACACTCTCGTGGAGGCTGTCCTCGTGCTGCTGGTGCGCCGCGAGAAGCGGCTCGAAGGTCTCTAGCCGTGCATCCAGACGCTCGATCTGGGCCTCGGCGTCGGCCAGTTGCTGCTGCATCTCCCGCCATGACGGCGAATCGAGCCGATAGAGCGGTTGGCCCGCTTCGACCCGGTCGAACTGCTCGACGAGGAGCTCAACACGA
The DNA here is from genome assembly GCA_019636795.1 of Phycisphaeraceae bacterium. NCBI lineage: Bacteria > Pseudomonadati > Planctomycetota > Phycisphaerae > Phycisphaerales > Phycisphaeraceae > Phycisphaeraceae bacterium. The sequence continues at coordinate 11,243 of JAHBWW010000004.1, read as the reverse complement.
CCGGGGACGGCGGTCCGGTACTCGCGTCGCGCCGTGGGCAGATACTCGAACCGACCCGGCACGCGGAGGGTCTGCTCAACCCGCCGGCGCTCGACCTTGACGAAGCTGATGCCGAGGTTCGACCGCACCGCGGCCGGGATCGCGACACGGTCGGACCCGGTTGCCTCGGCCTCGGCCTCTGACGAGTGGTCGTGCCCATCCGCCTCGCCGTGCTCGGCCTCGCCGGATGTCTTCGGAGATCCGCCATCGCAGGCGGCCAGTGTCAGCGGCAGAACTGCCGCGAGGGCGATCGCGATCGCCCGTTCCATGATGTTCATCGGGATGCCTCCTCGGCGGGCGTGTCGCCTCGCGCCGCGGTGTGTGGTGTGGTTAAGGATGTGGTGTCATCGTCGGTCGCGGGCTCGACAGCAGCCGGCATTTCCGGCTCGTCCGGGCCGAGCAGGCGAGTGATCTCAATCGCCGCGTCGGTCTCGGCCAGACGAAGATCGAGCAGACGGCTCTTGGCCTCGAACCGTCGCGTGACGGTTTCGAGCAAGAGCAGCGTGTTGACCTCGCCAAGGTCGATCAGTTGCTCAACTTCGGATGCCTGCTCGTCGAGCATCGGCACAAGGTCACGCTCGAACGCATCTCGCTGCGTTCGCGAGGCGTCGTACGCGGCACGGGCCATCGAGAGCTCGCGAGTCAGGCGCTCGAAGGTGGTCTCCGCCGCGGCCCGAGCCACCTCGCGGCGAGCCTTTGCTTCCGCGATGCCCGCCCGGTTGGCGTTGAGAATCGGTATCGGAATCGACACGCCAAGCAAGAGTCGGTCGTCGTTGTCCTCGCTCCCATAGCCCGTGCCGATGGTGATGTCCGGATACTGCTTGCGGACTTCCAGGCGGAGTGTCTCCTCGGCGACCTGATACTCGGCCCGCCGCACCGCGAGGGTGGTGTTCGCCTCGATGAGTCGCTCGATCGCATCGGCGATCTCGGCGATCGACGCGGGCGGAAGCGCCGGCAGCAACTCCACCGGGGCGTCCGGCGGAAGCCCCATCAAACCGAGAAGTTCGACACGGGCCCGGGCTTCTGCGAACACCGCCTCGGCGACATCCGCACGGGTCTCGACCAACTCGGCCCGCAGGAGCCGAGCCTCGACCCGCGTGAGTTCTCCCGCCGTCTCCAGCCGGTCGGTTATGGCGGATATCCGCTCGACCTGACCGATCACCTCTCGCAGCAGGCGGAGCCGCTCGGATTCCGCGGACCAGGACGCCCAGGCCGAGCGAACCGCGGCCCGCGTGCTCCACTCGGCGTCCACGATCCGGCGGAGCTCGGCCTCGTACGCCGCTCCGGCCCGATCCTTCTCGACGCCGAGCCGACCCGAAATCGGGATCGTCAGGCTCAGCGTGAGCCCGTATTCGAACGGCCCCGACGGCGAGAGGATTTCCGCCCCGTCGAAACCGAACTGCGGGTCCTCCCACAGCCCCGCCGTCTCGAAGGTCGCGAGTGCGACACCGGCATCGAGGCGAGCGAGCCGGAGGTCGGGGTTATAGAACAGGGCGAGCACTTCGCCCTCGGCGGGTGAGAGCCCGTCGTTCGGGTCGAACCGCTCTGGCACCTGGTTGCCGGCCTCGGAGAGCCGCTCAACGAAATCCGAGATGGGTTCAGTGGCAGCGAGCCGTGCGTCGAGCGCGGCCCGATGGTCGGCCAACTCCAGCGGTACCCGCTCGTAGGACTGGCAGCCCGCCAGCGCGATCAGGGCGAATGTCGAGCCGAGGCCCGGCAGCATGACCCGCGTTCGACGCGGGCGTTTCAGATTGTCCATTGTTTGTGATTCCTGTCTGGGTCCAAAGCGATGACAGCCGCAACGGACAACGCCGCCGCGGCACGCGCGAAGGAACAGACAGAAATCAGATGGTCAGACGAACGCTCGCCACGATCGCGAGCCTGTGGACCCCGCCGGGGTCAAACCAAGGCGGCGGCATCGGCGGGCCGCGGCGACCAAGGCCGGTCTCCGCAAGGATGACGCCCCACGAGGGAGACATGACGATCGCGGGCGGCACATCGCTCCCAGTGTCACTCCGGGGCAGTGTCAGGAGTTCCGCGGTCGTGATCTCGACATCGGTACAACCGCAGTCGTGCTCATGCTCTCCCGCGGGCACGGGGAGTGGCCATGACGCATCGTGGCTGCACGAGGATTCGCAGTGATCGAACTCTGCGGGTGCGTGTTGATGGCCGCCTCCGAAGCACAGTACAGCCACGCCGCCAACACCGCCAGCGAGGGCGTTAAAGGCGATGATCGCGGTGAGCAGGATGGCGAGCGGGCGATACTTCACGCGTTTAGTATACCTCGGCTCTTGCCGAGCGTTGCTTGAGATCCGGAGACCTGACCGAGACGGATCGATTGCCGGGACATCCCTGACACTGCCAAGATTATTGGGGGTTACCGAGGTTCAGTGCGGTTGGACCGTTCAAGGGATTGCCGGGGCCTCGGGGAGCCCGTTCGCAGGACCCGCCATCCGGTGCCCGAGTCTCACCACCAAGGCCAGCCATGCCCGTCGGGCACCCGGGGGTGAGGGGGGACACCTACCTGAAACCGTGAGAGGATGTACCTACAGCAGAAATCAGTTCCGGACCCCTGCGTCTCTGCTTGAGTCCGCCCAGATTTGAACGCCCCCACGAATCACAACCGCGGCGACAATCGAACCGACCAAGAGATCAGGAACGCGGCTACCCAATGCCATCACGAGAAGCCCCGCTACGATCACGCCAGTGTTCGCGATGACATCGTTCTTCGAGAAGATCCAAGACGCTCGCATATGCGCACCGCCCTCGCGATGCTTTGCGATAAGCCGGAGACAGATCAGATTCGCAACAAGCGCGACAGTCCCAGCTCCAATCATCAGATGACTCGTCGGCTCGCTGCCGAACACCGCCCGGCGGATTACCTCGACCAAAACTCCAAGACCCAGCGCGATTTGAAGGACGCCGCTCACTCGCGCTGCAGTCCGCTGTGCGCCGCCGGACCGGCTCGCCGCGTACAACGCGATGCCGTACACCGTGGCATCTGCCAGCATGTCAAGCGAGTCGGCCAGCAGCGCGGTGGACTCCGCGATCCATCCAACCATCACCTCGGCAACGAACATCACGCCGTTGATCGTGAGTAGCGCTATGAGCGTTCGCTGCTCCAGACCAACGGCATCCTTTCCACAGTCGCAGCCGCTCACTGATCACGCTCCGAGTCAGCAACCTGCGCACTTTCTTTCATGAAGACGGATGCGATGACCGGAAGCACAAACAAGGTGAGTAGCGTCGACGTGACCATGCCGCCGATTACCACCGTCGCCAGCGGTCGCTGGATCTCGCTCCCCACCCCCGTTGCAATCGCCATCGGGACGAACCCAGCGATATCAGTGATCGCCGTCGCGAGCACCGGCTGGAGGCGGGTCTTCGAGGCCGCAATGATCGCGTCCTTGCTCTGCTGGCCGGTGTTGAGTGTGTCGCGGATCGCGGTGATGAGGATCTGCCCGTTGAGCACGGCGATGCCCGTGAGAGCGATAAACCCGACGGCGGCGCTGACGCTGAAAGGGATGTCGCGCCACCACAACGCGAAGATGGCACCGACGGCCGCAAACGGGATGCAGGTGTAGATGATGACGACATCCCGTAGGTTTTTCAGGCTGAAGTACAGCAGAAAAAACACCATAAGCAAGACCGCGGGCACGACGATGATCAGGCGAGTCCTGGCGCGTTCCAAGTTCTCAAACTGCCCACCCCACTCAAGCACATAGCCCTCGGGCAATGTGACCCGTTCATCAATGGCTGCCCTTGCTTCACTGACAAACGATGCGGGGTCTCTTCCGCTGACGTTCGACTGCACACGGATGAGTCTTCTGCTCCACTCGCGGTTGATCGTGGCCGATCCTTCCGAGAGATCGACCGAGGCCAGGGACGAGAGCGGAACCGCGACACCCCCCTCGGTCGGGATACGAACCGAAGACACGGCTGCGACATCCTCTCTAAATGTCTGCGGAAGTCTGACGACAAGCGGAAAGACACGCTGGCCCTCAAACACCTCGCCGACGCGGATCCCACCGATCGCCTCAACGAAATCCAGCACCTCGCTGGCCGCGACGCCGTAGCGGGCAACGCGGGACTGGTCGACGGAGACAGTCAGCGACGGTTGCCCCGTGATCTGATCGACCGAGATGTCTGACGCACCTGGAATGTCCAGCAGCACGCGCTGCACGTCGTCAGCGATCCGAAGCAGCTCGTCGAAGTCGTCGCCAAAGATCTTGATCCCGATGTCTGATCGGATGCCCGAGACCATCTCGTTCATGCGCATCTCGATCGGCTGCGTGAACACCATATTGACGCCGGGGAACTGCGAGATGATCTTCTCCATTTCGATCACGAGCCCAGCCTGCGTGTCCGCTCTCGCCCACTCTGCACGCGGCTTGAGCGTCAAAAAGATATCCGTCAGCTCGATCCCCATCGGATCGGTCGCCACCTCGGCGGTCCCGATCCGGCTCCAGATGTGCTCTATTTCATCTGGGAACTCATCGAGTAGGACCTCCTCGATCCGTGTGTTATACCGCACGGACTCATCGATCGAGACGCCAGCGAGGCGGATGGTGTTCAGGACCATCGAGCCCTCGCTCAGGCGCGGGATGAACTCGCCGCCCATCTGCGTGCTCCGGTAGCCCGCGACGCCTAGCAGAGCCACGGCCAGCAGCATCACGACCCACCGGAGTCGAATCGCTCCGCCGACGGCCCAGCCGTATGCCCCGGCCAATCCACGTAGCAGAATGGCGTCCTTGGGTTTCGCGCGACGCGGAAGGAAGTAGTACGACAAGACCGGGGACAGGAACACCGCGACCAGCAGGGCTCCCAGGAGCGCGAATATGAACGTCCACGCCATTGGCCGGAACATCTTCCCCTCGATGCCTTCAAGCGTCAGCACGGGGGCAAAGACGAGCGTGATGATGCCCATCCCGAACACGATCGGTCGTACCACGCGCGCACTGGATTTCGCGATCGATTCGAGCCGCTCGGAAGGCGAGAGTTTCCGGCCAAGCTCTCTCTGGCGTTCCTTCAGCGAGCGGAGATTGGCTTCCGTCATGACCACCGAGCCATCGACAAGGATGCCGAAGTCGATCGCGCCGAGGCTGAGCAAGCTTGCTGCGATCGCGAACTCGTACATGCCCTGCACGGCGAACAGCATTGAAATCGGGATGGCGACCGCGACGAGCAAACCGGCTCGGATGTTACCCAAGATGATGAGCAACACGACGATCACCAGCACGGCACCGATCACGAGGTTGTGCTCGACCGTCTTGATGACCTGCTCGACCAGCAGGGTCCGGTCGTACACCACATCCAAGACGACATCGGGCGGCAGCGACGGCGCGAGGGATTCAAGGCGTTCGCGGAGTTCCTCGGTCACCACACGACTGTTCTCACCCATCAGCATGAAGGCCAGGCCGAGGACGACCTCGCCCTTGCCGTACGCCGAAACCGCGCCGCGGCGGATCTCGCTACCGATTTCAACCTCCGCGACATCTTGAATCCGCACCGGCGTGCCGTCGCTGGAAGCAACCACGATGTTCTCGATCTCACCGATCGTCGCAACACGCGCCAGTCCCCGCACCACCCTCGCTTCACCGGAGGTCACGATCTGCCCGCCGCCGACGTTGGCGTTGTTGCGGCGCAGCGCATCCAGCACATCCTCAAGCGTGAAGCCAAACTTGATCAGTGCTTCAGGTTTGACGACGACGTGATACTGCCGCTCCAAGCCACCCCATGAATTGACCTCGGCCACACCCGGCACCTTGCGAAGCTCGGGCTTGATCACCCAATCATGGATGGTCCGGAGTTCTTCGATAGAGTGTTCGCCGGTCTCCGACCGGATGACGTAGTGAAAGACCTCACCGAGACCGGTCGCGATCGGGCCGAGCTCCGGCCTTCCGACACCATCTGGCAGTTCGACTGCCGAGAGCCGTTCGGTAATGTACTGCCGCGCGTCGATAATGCGGATGTCATCATCGAAGGTCGCCACGACCTGTGAGAAGCCGAACTTTGAGACGGACCGCACGTTCTGGAGCCCGGGCAGCCCGCCGATCGAGAGTTCGACAGGAAGGGTGATCTGTTGCTCGATTTCTTCCGGGCTGAGCGCGGGGGCCACCGTGTTGATCTGCACCTGGATCGGCGTGGTATCTGGAAACGCGTCGATCGGAAGCTGGATCATCCGGTACACACCGGCGGCGCACGCGATCGCGAACAGCAGAATGACAAGCACTCTGTTCCTGAGCGACATCTCGATAAGACGGGTCAGCATGGTGGCTCCGGATCAGTCGTCGACACATCCCGCACCGAGGCGAGACTTGAGGAACTCGGTCTTCATGGTGAAGCTGCCGCCGGTCACGACGGACTCAGTCTCTGTGAGGCCCGCCAGAATGGCGATCGTGCCGGAAACCGTGCGCGGCCCGACATCAACACGCCGAACCGCGAACAGATCCGGTTCCTGCCGCACAAAAACGAAAGGCGAGCCATCGATCTCATGCACCGCTTCGCCAGGGACAAGCAGCGAGTTCGAGGTGCCACCGATCATCGCGGAGACTTCGGTGAACATGCCGTGGCGAAGGATGCCACGATCATTTTGAACCGTCGCGCGGGCCCGTACCATCCGGGTACGTTCATCGATACGCGGGCTGATCCATGTGATCTGCCCAGGGATCTCTAACTCGGGTAGAGCCCGGACGCTCGCGATGATCTCTCCGCCGCGCTCGATCTGAAACGCCTGCTCTTCCGGGACCGCGAGCTCGATCCACATCGTCGACAAATCAGCGATCTCGAAGAGTGAGCCCTCTGAATCCGCTGCCTCGCCAAGAACCGCGGTCCGCTCGACGACGCTGCCAGCGAAGGGTGCCCTGACGTAAAGGTCCGAGGATGACGACTGCTCCGCCGCGATATCCGCGACTTCCGATTCAGTGAAGCCGAGATTGATGAGCTGCTGATGCGTGCGACGCACTTCCAGCTCAGCGAGCTTGAGCGCTGCCTGGGCATCCTGGAAGTCCCGGCGTGCAGCAATGTTCTCGTTGACGAGCTTCTGCTCACGCTCGAACACGGTGGTTCTCGCTTCGACCTCTGCGATCTTGGACAGGTACGCGGACTTCGCTTGTGCCACCGCCACGGAGTTGATGACCGCGAGAATTTGCCCTTCTTCAACCTGGTCGCCAACATCGACACGGATATCAGTGATTACACCGGGGGCCAACGGTGTGAGCTTGGCCAATCTGTTCCCGTTGTAGCGGACCTCGCCCAACAAGCTGATCGTTGCTGAAGCAGCGCCTCGAGTCGGTCGCTCAAGCGTCAGCCCGGCAAGCTCTGCCGATCTCGCGGAGGGCATGCGGACGAGCAGCGACTCGCCAGCCTCAAGCGTCCCAGCGAGCTGAGGCTGGCAGATTCCGCATTCGATCTCATCGACCCCGTGCTCATGACAGAAGAGAGAGGGGGCACCATCGCGGGAGGGCGTCGCCGAGGCGTCCCCCAGCAGAGCGGGATTGCACAGGTGGCATTCGTCTTCGTAAAGGAAGTGCTCCTCGCAATACGCCCGGTCCGCGTCTTCCAACTGTGGTTGGCAGATCCAGCACCGGTCTTCATAGCGAGCATGCTCGCTGCACCACAAGCGGCCGGCGTCGCGCTTCGTGGCGTCGCACACGAAGCAAGTCTCGCCGTTCTCGTGCGAGTGAGCGACCTGTGTCACATCAGATGCGCGTGATCCGTTGGATGACGATGATGCTTCCTGTTCGCCATCGCACCCGCCAAGCAGGAGCGTCGTTGTGAACATGCAAACGAGTGAAATGACGCCGCGTGATGGTCTCACGGTGTGTCTCCTTGATTGGGGTGATCAGAATGTTCGTGGAGCGAATGGGTGTCCAGCGGCTCTGAGATGAGCCCCTCAACCTGCACCTTCGCGGCGTGGTATTCGGCGAGAGCTTCGAGCCTTTGGGTTTCAGTATCGAAAAGGGTGCGCTGCGCATCGAGGACATCGAGGTACGGGAGCTTGCCTTCGTCGTAGGCCCGACGCGTCGCGTCGTATGCGTCCTTCGCCGCGGGGAGTAGGGCGGCATCAATCGCCTGGGCCTCGTGATACGCGGCGGTCAATCGGGCGTGTGCCCGAACAAGTCGGGTGGCCAAATCGCGTCGGGAAGCCCGCCCCTCGTCGATCGCTTGTGCTGCTCGGAGCCGGGCGGCCAGTACTCCTCCCTGATTGCGATCGAAGATCGCCAATGGCACGGACACGGCCACGACGAGACCGACATCTTCGCTCTCTTCGGCATACCGAATGCCAGCACTAGCCGTCACGTCGGAGACGGCTAGAGCCCGTTCGAGAGCGACCACCGATGATCGTCGCTCGGTCTCTGCGATCCAACGCTGAACTTCCGGATGGTGCTCAACGAGATCCGTCAGAGCATCGAGCAACGGCACAGGCATGAGGTCATCCAGCGATCCGATGGCCGTGTCAAAGCCGGGGTCGGTTGCATCCCACATCGCACTGAGTTCACGCCTCGCGGCCTCAAGTTCCCGGCTGAGTCGATCTGCGGCGATGCGGGTGGATTCGCTTTCGAGCCGGGCCTTGATCTCGTCGATGGGTGAAACATCTCCGGCCTGCACCCTCCGATCGATGACGCGCCGGTACTCCTCTGCGAGTACTTGCGCGCGAACGGCGAACTCAACACGCTGCTGGAGCTCCAGTACCCGCACGAAGCGGGACGCGGTGTCGGTGAGCACGGCCAGCCGCTGTGCTTCGTAGTCGAGAGCAGAAACAGTCCACTGCCCCTCGGCGACCCGCACGCGGCGGTCTCGCTTCCCGCCAAGCTCAAGAAGCTGGCTAAAGGCTATGGTGGTCTCGACAGAATCAAAGCCACTCAAGCTTCCAGAGCCCGCGAAGTCTTCGACCTCGATTCCGACGCTTGGATTGGGGGAGAGCCCGGCTTGCAGACGACGCGCTTCCGCAATCCTCGGCTCCCAGGCAAGCGATCGAAGTCGCGGGTTGCGTACGAGCGCAGCCGCGAGAGCCTGGCGAAGGGTCAACTGCTCACCGATGGTGACCACATCTGATCCTGGTCCGACTCGATCAGGATCCTCCGGTGCTTCGTAACGAGGCATATCGCGCAAGAGAGGCCTTGCGGCGGGGGGGTCGAAGTCGAATGGTGACGGCGCGCAACCGCCCAACAGAGTGACGACGCCCAGGCAGCAAAACAGCTTTGTTTCAGTAAATCTCATGTGTTCTACTCGGATAGAGACATTGCCCGGCGCACACCGAGCCTTTGGGAAATACGAACGCAGTACACGTACTGCGCAGAATCCCAGGTCGTCCTAAACGAGCAGAATTACGCTGCGAAGATGGCAAGCAGAGAATCCGACTCCCGATAGCACCGGAGGTCGGACGGCGGAGGACGTTTTTGCCGATCTGTCAGTGAGGAACTCGAACCAAGGGAAGGGCAGATCATCAGGCCCACCGAGAGACCAGTCTTCTACCGCGTCTTTCTCGAAGCGGTCAACGGCGACGATCAACTCGGATTCCACCTCGGTGGACTGGCATCCGCCGTCGGGGCAGGCAATGCGGTGACTCGATTCTTCGCTGTGCTCTGAGGGAACCGGGCACGGGTCCTCACCCGGCCCGTCGCAGCAGAATTGGTCGCCAAACTGGGTGGTTGCGGTCCCATCAGCACAAATGCAGAGAAACCGCGGGCCGAGGCCAGCTCCCACGGCCAACAAGAGGGTGAGCAGGATCGAGATGGCTTGGCGGTGTTTCATGGATGCGGGGATGCGGGTCAATCAGGCCAGCGACATCTTGACTATTACACCATGTCGTGTAATAGTCAAGCGCGGTTCATCGCTTTTCACAAATCCGAAAGGGTCTCACATGGAGTCTTGCCGCCCAAAACTGCCTCTGGCCGCGCGCCCGCTCATTGGGGCTCTCGAAGCCGAGCGGGTCGGCATCCTCTTTAAGAGCTTGGCCCATCCAACCCGACTCCGTCTGCTTCACGCCCTAATCCGGGTGGACGAACTCAGCGTGGGAGATCTCGCGGATGAAAGCGGGATGTCGGTTCAGGCGGTGTCGAACCAGTTGCAACGACTTGCTGAGATCGGCGTAGTTGGCAAGCGTCGCAATGGGCTTCAGGCAATCTACTGCGTGATCGATCCATGCGTTCCCGTGCTGCTGGAACGCGCTTGGTGCCATGTGGATGAGTACGTCGAAGCAGGTTTTACATCCGCCGATCAACGGGACATCCGATGAGCACTTCCGTCTTAAGAGCTTCTCCGACCCCAGGCTTCCGGATGACAAGGGGGCTGGACTTGACAAAAGAGATCCCCAAGTAAAATGCGAACAGCGTGGGGGTATGGGCTCTCGAATGGCTCATGAAACTGCCGATTACTCCCGGGTAGTTGTGCAACCAAGTCAAGAGAAAATCGCGTCGCGACCAAAGTCCAGCCAGCACTATTCCCTAGCCGGTTGCGAAAGCAGCCGGCTTTGTGGTTTTTGGACCGGGCCGACGAGAGATACCTCCCGCGGTAAAGTTTCTGTTGACCGCCCATCGGGCCAGCGATGTCGGCTTGGGGGCGAGGACTCGGAGACAGGGGACCGTCTTGGCGGGTTACTGCGGGGAAACTTGTCATTCGGATTCGGCTGGTTGGATCTGTTCGAGCATGGCGCTCCACTCGGCGGCTTTCTTGTCATGCCCGGCATCGGGCTGGGCTTCGTCCCACGCTGTGTAGAGATCGACGAGGGCCTGCACGCATTCGAGCGTGTCCTTGTGCGCCGGGCCGCGGTCCTTGGCATCAACATAGATCGCGTTCGCCTCGAGGAGATTCGCCTCGGCGAGGGCGAAGCGTTCCGCGTCGTAGCCAAACCCAACGCGGGCGCGGCCAAGGGTGGTCAGGAGCAGGCCAAGGCGCGGCGCGTTGCCACCGGTGAACTGCTTGCGGACCGCGGGCTCGGCGGGAACAAGCATGTCGATGGCATCTTGGTGCCTGCCTTGCTGGCGGAGCAGCAAACCCATGTTGCTTATGAAGGTGAGCGTGTTCGGGTGCTCCTCGCCCAGCATGCGGCGGGAATTCTCCATGGCCTCGCGGAATAACGGCTCGGCCTGATCGAGTTTGCCCTGGGCCCGGAGAAGAGCGCCCATATTGTGGATGAAGATGAGCGTGTTCGGATGCTCCTCACCCAGCACGCGGCGGGATTTCTCCACCGCCTCGCGGAA